>JBCCTK010000042.1:0-21258 GCA_039198685.1 Pseudomonadota bacterium
CAGGTGTCCAACACCATGGGCTGGTCGGCCACGACGGGCCAGGTCGATCCCTGGATCTACCAGTCCATCGGCGAGACCTTTGTTCTGGATGACGCCCTTCGCGAGCGCCTCGCCGCGCTGAACCCTAAAGCTTCCGCCAATCTTGCCAACCGATTGCTGGAAGCCAGCGACCGCAATTATTGGCAGCCCGACGCAGACACACTCGCCGCCCTCCAAAGGGCCGGAGAAGATCTGGAAGACCGCGTCGAAGGCATTACCCAAAAACAAGGAGCTGCAGCATGACCGCACTCACCCTCGAGCGTGCAGGCGCGCGCGCTGACCATCTTGATGGCGACGGCAGTGTCCAGGTCCAGTTCGATGACTCACTGGAAAACGAAACCGCAAAGGTCTTCGCCATCTATGGAAAAGGCGGCATCGGAAAGTCGACAACCTCATCTAACCTGTCGGTGGCCTTCTCCAAGATCGGTAAGCGCGTGCTTCAAATCGGTTGTGACCCCAAGCATGACAGCACGTTCACGCTGACCAAACGTCTCGCGCCGACCGTGATTGACGTGCTCGAAAGCGTTGACTTCCACTCTGAAGAACTGCGCCCGGAAGATTTTGTCTTTGAAGGCTATAATGGCGTGATGTGCGTTGAGGCCGGCGGACCACCGGCCGGCACTGGCTGCGGCGGCTATGTGGTCGGGCAAACGGTCAAGTTGCTCAAGGAGCATCACCTTCTGGAAGAGACGGATGTGGTTATCTTTGACGTGCTGGGTGATGTCGTCTGCGGCGGGTTTGCAAGCCCCCTTCAACACGCCGACCGGGGCTTGATTGTTACCGCAAATGACTTCGACTCGATCTTTGCGATGAACCGGATTATCGCAGCCATCAAGGCCAAGGCCAAGAATTACGATGTGCGCCTTGGCGGCGTGATCGCAAACCGGTCGGCCCAAACCGATGAAATTGACCGGTTCAATGAAGCAACCGGAATGAAGCGCCTGGCCCACTTCCAGGACCTGGATATCATCCGTCGGTCTCGGTTGAAAAAGTCCACACTGTTCGAGATGGACGGCAGCGATGAACTCGAGGCCGTGAAAAATGAATACCTCAACCTCGCCCAACAGCTTTGGGACGGTGTGGACGAGCTCGATGCCACACCCATGAAAGATCGCGAGATCTTTGACTTCCTGGGGTATGAATAATGGCAAGCACGGCAACCTATCTGCAAAAACGCGGCGAGCTTGAGACCTATTTCGACCGCACAGCGGCTGAAGCCTGGGCCAAGCTCACCTCCGATGCGCCGGTCAGTGGCATCCGCGCGACGGTGCGGGCTGGCCGGGACGCCATGCGCGAAACGCTGCTGTCATGGCTTCCTGACGAAATGTCCGGCCTGACCCTGCTCGATGCAGGCTGCGGAGCCGGGCAACTCGCCGTCGAAGCCGCCCGGCGCGGTGCCCATGTTATTGCCGTCGATTTGTCGAAAACCCTTGTCGAACTGGCACGAGACCGGGCTGCCGAATTGCCGATGTCCGGCTCGATCGAATTCCATGTCGGCGACGCCTTCGATCCTTTCCTCGGCAAGGTAGATTACATCGTCGCCATGGACAGCGTTATTCACTACGGCGCCGAGGATATTACCGATATCCTTGCCGGCTTCGCGGCGCGGGCAAACCGTTCGATCTGTTTTACCTTCGCCCCGCGCACGCCTGCGCTGACAGCCATGCACACGGTCGGTAAGCTGTTTCCCAAATCAGACCGTTCGCCAGCCATTCAGCCTATTTCAGAAGACGGTCTTCGTCGCCGAATTGAAACCCACAACGGACTGGAAGGCTGGGCTGCACCGCGCACCCGGCGCGTCAAATCCGGTTTCTATATCTCCCAAGCCATGGAGCTGACCGCCCCATGAGCCAAGACCCGCGTCCCCAAATGTCAGACGCCTGGAAAGGCATGGGTACACGGTTCCTGCCGTTTGCCGATGCCGCCAGCGAGACATTGCCCCTGGGTCGGCTCCTGCGCCTGTCTCTGTTTCAGGTCAGTGTCGGCATGGCGCTGACGCTGCTTACGGGCACGCTCAACCGCGTTATGATCATCGAATTGGGGGTGCCGACCTGGCTTGTGGCTCTGATGATTTCCCTGCCCCTCGTCTTTGCACCGCTTCGGGCCCTGATTGGACACAAGTCAGACACCCATCGCAGCGTCCTGGGCTGGCGGCGTGGCCCATACATCTGGTTCGGATCGCTATTCCTGTTTGGTGGGCTCGCGATCATGCCATTTGCGCTTCTCATACTGTCCGGTGATACCCACGGGCCGGCCTGGATCGGCCAGGCGGGCGCAGCACTGGCGTTCCTCTCCATGGGCGCGGGTTTGCACACGGTTCAGACAGCCGGCCTTGCCCTGGCAACCGACCTCGCACCGGAAGAAACCCGGCCGCGTGTCGTGGCTCTGCTTTATGTCATGTTGCTGGTCGGTATGGGCGCCAGTGCCTTGATATTCGGCTGGCTGCTGTCGAATTTTTCCCAGCTTCAACTGATCAAGGTTATCCAGGGCGCCGCCGTGGTAGCCATGGCTCTGAACCTTGTGGCCTTGTGGAAACAAGAACCAAGGAACCGATCCATGACCGGGCCGGACGCCCAGCGCATTCCATTTAGGCAAGCTTGGAGCGGCCTAATGGCCAACGGCAACACACGTCGGCTGATGTGGGCCATCGGCCTGGGCGCAGCGGGTTTTTCCATGCAAGATGTTTTGCTGGAGCCCTATGGCGGAGAAATCCTGTCCATGAGCGTGTCCCAGACCACACTTCTGACAGCCATCTTTGCGATCGGTACACTCGTGGGGTTCGGCTTGGCCGCGCGCTGGCTTGGCCAAGGGACAAATCCCCATCGCCTTGCTGCAAACGGAACGCTGATTGGAATTTTCGCTTTCTCGCTGGTCGTGTTTGCCGGACCGCTGCAATCAGGGCTCATGTTCCGCGCGGGTACATTGCTGATTGGTCTGGGTGGCGGGTTGTTTTCTGTCTGTACCCTGACCGCAGCGATGGCCCTGGCAAACGCGCGCGATTCCGGGATTGCCCTTGGCACTTGGGGCGCTGTTCAAGCGACCGCCGT
Source organism: Pseudomonadota bacterium (assembly GCA_039198685.1). Classification (GTDB taxonomy): domain Bacteria; phylum Pseudomonadota; class Alphaproteobacteria; order Caulobacterales; family Hyphomonadaceae; genus UBA5336. Next base: position 3,087 of record JBCCTK010000042.1, read on the forward strand.
TGGCGCCGCGCTCTTCCTGGGCGGTGCAATCCGTGACGGCATCGAAGCCTTGGCTTCCACCGGGGCGCTCGGGCAGGGCTTCATGCAAGAGGCGATTGGGTATTCGGTCGTCTACCACATCGAGATTTTCCTGCTGTTCACCACACTGGTGGTGATCGGCCCCCTCGCGCGCCACACCGGCGCAGATCCCAAACCCGCACAGAACAAGGCATTTGGACTGGCCAGCTTTCCAAGCTGACCCGCCCTTTCAAGAGGAGACTTTCGGTATGATTTTCGGCGGCGAATTCGTAGCAGGCATCGACCTCGTGGACGTGTGCCTCTGGCTTTTTACTATATTTTTTCTCGGACTGTGCGCTTATCTTCAGCGCGAAAGCATGCGGGAGGGCTATCCCGCCGAGCAGGAAAAATCCAGCCGGCCTGGCACAACCACGCCTTTCTTCCCGCCCACGCCGAAGACGTTCAAACAGCCCCACGGTCGCGCCGATATCTCCATGACCTATGGCCCGACCGATACGCGCGAACTGGCCCTCAAACCAACCGCGAACTTTGTCGGCGCACCGTTCGTGCCCACAGGGGACAACCCCCTATTGGACGGGGTTGGCCCCGGGGCCTATGCCATGCGCGAGGATATTCCCGACCTGACGATGGAAGGCGCACCACGCATTGCTCCCTTCCGCGACAGTCCTGACTTTGAGGTGCGACCCGGCGATACGGACCCGCGGGGCCTGGACGTCATCGGGCTGGACGGCGAAGTCGGCGGAAAGGTCGTCGATCTTTGGGTCGACCGCTCAGAAGCGATCATCCGCTATTTCGAAGTCGAAGTGGCGCTGCAAGAGGACAAAACCAAGCGGGTCTTGCTGCCTGTGCCTTTCGCAGTGGTGAAAGGGGGTCGCAAACCGTGCGTAACAGTGCATGCCATCAAGGGCGAACACTTCGCCTTGGCACCCACCACCAAAAACGAGCTGAGCGTCACGCGACTCGAAGAGGACAAGATCTCTGGCTTCTATGGCGCGGGCACCCTCTACGCAACGCACGAGCGCCAGGAGCCCCTGCTGTGAACCTGTTCCACGATGAAGAAACCGGGCCGGAGGAACCTGTCGCCGGGCTGCCGCAAGCCCTGCCCGATGGGGAGTCTATCCTTTGGCAAGGCAGCCCCTCAGCAATAGCCTTGGCAATTCACGCCTTCCACATTCGTTTCGTGGCGCTGTACTTCGTTGTGGCCACGGCATGGCGCATCACCTCTATGGCAAGCAATGGTGCTGCCGGTGCCGATATGGCCGGTGTAGCCGCAACGTCGCTCGCCACATGCGGCGCGGCCATAGCGATCCTCTACGCGATCGCATGGGCCATGGCGCGCGCTGCGATCTTCACCATTACAGATGCCCGTATTGTCATGCGTTATGGCAGCGCAATTCGGAAATATGTGAACCTGCCCTTCGCGAAAATCACGTCCGCCGATGTTCGGCGGTATGGCGACGGCGCCGGCGATCTGGCCATCACATCTGAGGGTCCAGGCGCAATTGGGTATATCCATCTTTGGCCCTTCGCCCGGCCCCTGAAACTGGCGAGACCACAGCCGACACTAAGGGCTCTTCCGGATATAGCGGGCGCTGCCAACGTGCTGAAGTCAGCCATGGAAATCGCCATCCAAGAGGCCAGCGACGTGACCGATAAGACTTCGGAGCCATTGGAGGATGCCAAGGGCGATGCCTCCGCGCCACTGGCCTCATTCGGAGATGTCCAGCCCAAACCACGCTATGTGCGCATTCCTGCCCAAAGCGGCGCTGCCTGAAGGACCCCAAGCAATGGCCGATCACGCACACCCAGGCGACCATCACCATGACCACGGCAATATTGTGCCCGAACCGATGCTCTATGCCATGGGCGCCTTGATTGCCTGCGTCCTGGCCTTTGTCACTTTCGCGACGGTCACCGGTATCGGAATTGCCCAACCCCCCGAGTTCAAATCCGTGCAAACGCTCTCCCTCACCTTCACAGATGAAGCGGATGGCGCCGTGGGCGTACAGGATGCCGAGACCGGCGAGCAAATTCATCTATATCCGGCCGGTGAAGGCGGCTTCGTGCGCACGGCCCTGCGGGCCTTGACCTTTGACCGGGACAAGTACGGCATTGGTCAGACACCGCCTTTCAGACTCACGCGGACACAGGAAGGCATTCTTCTTCTGGAAGACCCCAGCACTGGACGCCGCGTTGCGCTGGAAGCCTTCTCCAGGGGCAGCGCGGCAAATTTCGACCAATTGTTTGACTCAGCAGGTGCCATATGAGCCCGACCATAGACCCCCATCCACACCGGTTCGATGTGCCCTGCACGATCACCGTGACACATACAGATGAGTCGCTTGAAGCCCATGTCGACCTGGCCAGCCACGTGCCAAGCAAGGTTGGCGACAAAATCCTAGTCCACGGCGCCGCGATTGCCGTGCCTTGGGGAGAGACCATATGCATTGAACGCATGGCGACCGTGATCCGTGCCAGCGCCCTGGAGCGCGCATGGGTCCGCTTCCTCTCATGGCTTGAATTCAAGGAACTGTACGAAGTCAGTTTTTCACCCGGGAGCCTGAAACCATGACCGACATGAGCTATGCCGACCTGGTTCCTGACGTGGCACCGCCACGGCCTGCCGAGCGCTTTGATACAAACGAAGTCGCCTTGGAGAACACCGTTCTCAGCCCGCGTTTCTATACCACTGATTATGACGAGATGGACAGAATTGACGTCTCGCCCGTGCGCGAAGAATGGGATGCGTTGATTGCGGAAATGGCCGCTGACCCGAACAAGGGCCATTTCAAGCGTACCGATGCTTTCGATGACATCCTTGATACGTTGCCAGCCGATTTACGTGTGGAGTTCGTCGACTTCCTCGTCAGCTCACTGACGGCGGAATTCTCCGGCTGCGTCCTTTACAAGGAGATCGTCAAACAGACGACCAACCCGGATATGAAGCAATTGTTCAAGCTGATGGCGCGGGATGAAGCGCGCCATGCCGGCTTCATCAACCATGTGCTGAAGGATTTCGGCATCGGTGTTGACCTGGGCTTTTTGACGAAGACGAAGAAATACACCTTCTTCAAACCCAAATATATTCTGTACAGCGTCTACTTGTCTGAGAAAATTGGCTATTCACGCTACATAACGATCTTCCGCCACCTGCAGAAGCATCCAGAATTCCGCTTCCATCCGATTTTCGACTGGTTTGAAGAGTGGTGCAATGATGAGTTCCGCCATGGCGAAGCCTTTGCGCTGATAATGCGCGCGGACCCGAAATTGCTGACGGGCGCCAACACGCTCTGGGTTCGGTTCTTCCTGCTAGCAGTGTACGCAACAATGTTCATTCGAGACCATCGCCGTCCGGCATTCCATGCCGCCCTCGGCGTCGATCCAACCGAATATGACTACCAGGTTTTCAAGACCTGCAACGAGATCGCTCGCCAGGTGTTTCCGGTTGAACTCGACATCGATAATCCGAAATTCTTCGAAGGCCTCAAGCGCCTGCGCAAATGGGCAGACCGGATGGAGGAGGCAAAGGCATTGGGCGGACTGTTGAGTTGGCCGAAACGCGCCGGGCTTGGCGCCATGACAGCGCTCAATTTCGCGCGGCTCTATTTCATGCGCCCCAAAACCAATGCACTGCCTGCAAAAACGCGTTTGGAGCCGGTCTGGTAGTGAGCTGGCTTGTCCTCCCCCTCTTTACGGCGGCCCTGATCTGGTGGGCCAGCACGGGCTTGCTGTTCTGGCGTATGGGTAAGCCTCAAGCGACCTATTCCACCACGATCGTGGCAAGCACGCTCGCCATGGGCATTGGCACGCTGGCCTTGCTGGCGCTGAAGGACGACACAACCGCGCTGGCGGCCTATGGCGGCTTCCTCGCCGGGATCGCCATCTGGGCTTGGCATGAAGCGCTCTTCCTTACGGGATACGTGGCTGGACCGCGACGCACCCCCTGTCCAACAGGACTAAGCACATGGCGCCGCTTTCTGGCGTCGGCCGAGGTTGTGATTCACCATGAACTGGCAATCGCGGCCCACGCGCTCTTGCTCATCGCCCTGTCCTGGGGCGCTGCCAATTCGATTGCAGCCTGGACGTTCCTATTGCTCTGGGGCATGCGCTTGAATGCCAAAATGGTCGTATTTCTTGGCGCACCAAACATATCAGACGAATTGTTGCCGAGCCACCTGACCTATCTGAGCAGCTATTTCGGCAAGCGGCGGGTGACGGCCTTCTTTCCACTTTTCATTACCGTGGCAACGGCGGCTGCCACGGCGCTGACCTACACGGCGTTGTTACAGCCCAGCGCGAGCGGCTTGGCCATTGGACTGTTGCTGATATCAACCCTGGCATGGCTTGCCGTGCTCGAACACTGGGCCCTTGTTCTTCCCATCCCTGACAGCGCCCTTTGGCGTTGGGCTCAACCCGAAACCATCACTCCCAACACAGCAGACAAAACCAAGAAAATTGGAGGGTCCCATGGACTATGAGGCGTTTTTCAAATCTGAGATCTCAGCCTTGAAGGAAGAGGGAAACTATCGCGTCTTTGCTGACATTGCCCGGCGCAAAGGACAGTTCCCATTGGCTGACAACCATGGCGCTGTGGGTCCCGACAAGGTAACCGTCTGGTGTTCGAACGACTATCTCGGCATGGGCCAGCACAGGGGCGTGCTCGAAGCCATGCACAAGGCCCTGGACGAGTGCGGCGCCGGCGCCGGTGGCACACGCAATATCTCCGGCACCAATCACTACCACGTTTTGTTGGAAGAAGAGCTCGCCGATCTGCACAACAAGGAATCGGCATTGCTGTTAACTTCGGGTTACGTATCCAACTGGACAGCCCTTGGAACGCTCGCCGCACGCCTGCCTGGGTGCGTGGTCGTGTCAGACGAGTTAAATCATGCCTCGATGATTGAAGGGATCCGCCACTCTCGTGCCGCCAAGCGGATCTTCAAGCACAACAGCCCCGAAGACCTGGAAACAAAACTGAAAGCCCTCGACCCAGATGTGCCGAAACTGGTCGCGTTTGAGAGTGTCTACTCCATGGATGGCGACATCGCGCCGATCAAGGAATTCTGTGATGTGGCAGACCAGTATGGTGCAATGACATACCTCGACGAAGTCCATGCGGTCGGGCTGTATGGCGCGCGAGGCGGCGGCATCGCTGAGCGAGAAGGCCTGATGGACCGGCTCACCGTCATCGAGGGCACGCTCGGCAAGGCCTTCGGCGTACTTGGCGGTTACATCGCCGCCAGCCAGGCGCTGTGTGACTTTATCCGCAGCTTTGCATCGGGTTTTATTTTTACAACAGCGCTGCCTCCCACTGTCGCGGCGGGCGCCCTGGCCAGCATCAAACACCTCAAGGTGAGCGAGATCGAGCGGATGCAGCAACGCGCCCGCGTCGCAGAGGTGCGCTCCAGACTTCACGCCATCGGTATTCCAACCATGGACAATCCGAGCCACATCGTCCCGGTGATGGTGGGGGACCCGGTAAAGTGCAAAATGATCAGCGACTGGCTTATGGAAATGCACGGTATTTACGTTCAGCCGATTAACTACCCCACCGTTCCGAAGGGCACCGAACGTCTGCGCATTACGCCGTCGCCGATCCATACGCCCGGCGACGTGGACCGGTTGGTGACCGCGCTCAGTGAGATTTGGAGCCAATGTGCCTTGGCGCGCCAAGTCGCCTAAGCGGAGATTTCTCGCCGGTTCATTTGCATCACGCGCAGGTTCAGGGCCGCCGCAATGGTGACCCAGAGAAGGTAGGGTGCCTGGAACAGGCTTGCGAGCGGGCTGATTGGCCAGAAAAGAGCCATGGTCACTGCGATCGAAACCCATAGACCGATGACATCGATCAGCGCCAAATCCATGCGCTTTATTCCAAAAAACAAGGCCGACCAGGCGAAGTTTATGGCGAGGCTGACCCCATAAACACCAATGGCCATTGCTGAACCTGGAACGGATGCCTGCCAGACCAGAGCGCCTGCCAGGGCGTTCAAGATGAACAATACCGACCACACGAGCGGAAACGCCCAGTCCGGTGGGGTCCAACCCGGCTTAGCCAATCGTTCATACCATGCACCCGGTTTGAAAAGTGCTCCCGCCGAGGCAGCGGCAAAGTTCAACGCCAAAAAAGCACCAAGGACCGTCCAGGACACGGAATCTCCGATCAATTTAGTCAAGCTGCTTACGCTGGTATCCAGCGATTGGTTCAACGTCGTATTAACATTTGGTGGAACCGCGTGCCGACGGCCTTGTCCCGCGCGAGAAGGACAAGGCCACCGAAAAGACCGGCGTGGAGCAGCAGCCCGCCAAGTCCCAGGCTGACTATGGACCAGGTCAAAGCCAGCCCTGCCCCCATGGCGAAAGCCGAAGTCCCGTAAGCCGCTAAGCCGAGCACGGAGATGGGGGCGTCTAGCCGCCAAGCCACGCCCGCGAGCAAACCCACGCACAGCAACGCTTTAATCGCCGCCATGCCTCGCAGCAGGCGCGTGAGATCAGGTCCGCCGGCCTCGACCGCCGACGCGATGATCATAGGAGATACTGACCAAACGCCCGATATAATACCGGCCAGGCAACAGGCCAACACAGCGACACGGGCAAGCAGCGGCATGAACCCGCCGGTGGCGGCACCAAAGGCCGGTCTTTGAAGGGGCACATCGCCCACGGCCTAATCTCCTGGGCCGTAAATCGCGATCTCAATATCGCTACCCTCAGCCATACGACCGCGATACATGCCAGCTGAATTGAAGACGAACGCCACTTCGCCGCCGCCGCCCATGACAATCACGCCGCCATCGCCGCCCAGCGCCGCGACCTGGTCAAGCGCGGCTTCAGAGGCGGCTGTGATCGATTCACCCGCCAGCTCAACCCGGCTACAAATTGTCTTGGCGACGCCGACGCGGATGAAATACTCCCCGTGACCTGTGGCGGAGACGGCGAACACGCCATTCTCGGCATAGGTCGCCGCGCCAATGAGCGGGCTATCACCGACACGGCCTGCGGCTTTCGCGGTCATGCCGCCCGTGGAAGTGGCCGCGGCAAGATTGCCTGCCCGGTCAAGCGCCACAGCGCCGACAGTACCATGGCGATCGGCATCGGTGCGCGCGCGGCTTTCCAACACGCGCTGGAGCGCGCTGCGCCGGCGTTCGGTGGTAAAGTAGCCATTCTCCACCTGCTCCAGGCCGTGATCGACAGAGAATACATCCGCTCCAGGGCCCGAGAACATGACATGCTCAGACTCTTCCATCACGGCGCGAGCCAGTTTGATCGGGTTCTTGGTCGCGGTCACGCCGGCCACCGCGCCTGCATTGCGCCCATCCCCGACCATGACAGACGCATCCAGTTCGTGCGTAGCCGCGGCCGTCATGACGGCGCCCTGACCGGCATTGTAGAGCGGATCATCCTCCATGATCACGACCGCCGCTTCCACCGCATCGAGGGAAGAACCGCCGGCCGACAGGATATCGGCACCCGCCTGCAACGCCCGCTCAAGCGAAGCGCGGTAAGCGGCATCCTGTTCGGGTGTGAGACGGTCACGCGTTATAACGCCCGCGCCGCCGTGGATAGCCATAGACCATTCAGGTCGTTCTGAATCCGACGCGAAGTCCGTTTCAATCGACACGCTGGCACACGCTCCAAGAATGAGAATAAAGGCGGCAGTATAAACATGTTTAAGCATATCAGATCCCATTATCGCGTGCGCCATGGTGATGCCAGATCAACGCGGGGATCAAGAGCGCCGTTCGGTCAAATGTAATGATACGTTCTTAAAGCCTAGAGCGCTTCTAACCCGGCGCGCGCAACGGCTAGCTTCTCGATGCGGACTTTGCCGTCGCTGATGCGCTGGCGGTTTTCCTCCACCACCGCCTCGGGGGCCTTCGAAACAAAGTTCGGATTAGCCAGCTTTTTCTCCAAGCCCATCAGTTCCTTTTCCAGGCTTTTCAGCTCTTTATCGAGACGCGCCTTGGCCTCGCGCACATCGATAAGATCAGCAATGCGCAATGAGACCGACGTGCCGCCCACCACGGTTGTGATGGAGCCTTTTGGCGACTTGGCCTGGGCACGGGCCGTATCCAGGCGAGCACGGGCGGTGATCGCTGCGTGGTGGTGCTCCAATCGTTGGCGGTCTTCGCGCGGGGCATCAACCAGCGCCATGGGAACCTTCGCCCCTGGGCTGACGCCAAGGTCTGCCCGGGTGGAGCGAATTTCCGATATCAGCTCGATCACCCAGTCCATTTCGTCCGTGGCCGCCGGATTTGCGAACGCTTCACCAAAGTCCGGCCACCGCTGCAACATCAGTCGGCCCTCACGCGCGGGGCCGTGCTCGGTGAGCTGCTCCCATAACTCTTCGGTGATGAAAGGCATGAAGGGGTGCAGGAGCTTCAAGATCTGGTCCAGTGCCCAGCCAGCGATACGGCGCGTTTCGGATTTGGCGTCTTCATCGTCGCCATTAAGCAGTGGCTTGATCAGCTCCAGATACCAGTCGCAGAAGGTGTTCCAGACAAATTTGTAGGCTGCGCCAGCAGCGTCATCGAAGCGATAGGCTTCGAGCGCTGAAGTGGTCTCCGAAAATGTTGCAGCCACCTCGCTGACGATCCATTGATTTACGGGTTCCTTGAGTGCGGCAGGGTCCAGCTCGCCATCCCAGTTGGCGCACTCATTCATCTGGCAGAAACGGGCGGCATTCCACAGCTTTGTGCCGAAATTCCGATTGCCTTCAACGGCTTGGCGCGAGAGGCGGATGTTGCGCCCCATGCCGGCGAGGCGAGACATGGTGAAGCGCAACGCGTCAGCGCCATACTCATCGATGAGCTCCAGCGGGTCCATGGCATTGCCCTTGGACTTGCTCATCTTCTGGCCTTTTTCATCCAAAACGAGCGCGTGGATGTAAACATCCTTGAACGGGATCTGGCCGGTGAAATGCAGCCCCATCATCATCATCCGCGCGACCCAGAAGAAGATGATGTCAAAGGCGGTGACCAGCACCGCGCCGGGATAGAAGGTGTCGAGTTCCTTTGTCTTCTCCGGCCAGCCGAGGGTCGAGAACGGCCAGAGGGCAGAGGAGAACCAGGTGTCGAGAACGTCTTCTTCTTTCCAAATATGGATAGTGTCGTCGTCGTACTCAGTGATCGTTTCCACCACCTCGTAAAACGTATTGTGCACCTTTATTTTCCGACCTTGGTACATCCGTTCAACGGCCGCTAAACGTTCTGTTTCTTCCTCCCCTACGAATTCTTCGGCATCGCTGCTATTGTAGAATTCTTCCCCGTCTTCGATCTTCGGCCCATACCAAACCGGGATCCGATGGCCCCACCAAAGCTGGCGGGAAATGCACCAGGGCTCGATATTGTCGAGCCAGTTGAAATAGGTCTTGGACCAACTCGAAGGCACGAAATCGGTGCGCCCATCGGCCACCGCCGCGCGCGCCTCTTTCGACAGCTCCTCGGCGTTCACGAACCACTGGTCCGTCAGCATCGGCTCGATGACCACGCCGGAGCGGTCGCCAAACGGCTGCATGATTTTCTTGCTCTCGACGTAGGGCGTTTCGTTGCCTGCATCATCGGCGATCATCACGGCGTTCCCATCCGCTGTGATGTCATCCACCACACGTTTGCGCGCTTCGAATCGGTCGAGCCCGCGATACTCATCGGGCACCAAATTCATCGCCTGGATCTTCGGCCCATCCCAATCCTCGGTGCCATCGGCAATCTGCTGGGCGACCTCTGCCACCTCCGCATAGGGCGCACCGTCCGCCCGCATCGCGGCGCGCTCATCCATCAGGGAATACATAGGGATGTTGTTCCGCTGGGCCACGCCATGGTCGTTTTCATCATGGGCGCCGGTGATTTTCACAGCACCGGAACCAAACGCCGGATCAGGATACTCGTCGCTGATGATCGGGATGAGGCGCCGATGCTCCTTCGGCCCTACCGGAATTTCGCACAGCTTGCCGACAATAGGCGCGTAGCGCGCATCATCGGGGTGCACGGCCACCGCGCCATCACCCAGCATGGTTTCCGGGCGCGTCGTGGCGATGGAGATATAGTCGCGCTCTTCTTCGAGCACCACATTCCCATCCTCGTCTTTCTCGACATAGGTGTAGGTCTCGCGTTCCCCGTTTTCCTTGGCCGCCAGTGGGTATTTGAAGTGCCACATGAGGCCGTCGACTTCCTTATTCTCGACTTCGAGATCGGAAATCGCGGTCTGGAAATGGGGATCCCAGTTCACCAGCCGCTTGTCACGGTAGATAAGGCCCTCATTATAAAGCTGGACGAACACTTTCCGCACAGCCGCGCTTAGCCCCTCATCCATGGTGAAGCGCTCACGCGACCAGTCAGCGGAAATGCCCAGCCGCTTGTCCTGGTTGACGATCTGGCCGCCCGATTCCTCTTTCCAAGCCCACACCCTGGCCGTGAAATCATCGCGGGACAGGTCGGTTCGTTTCTGGCCACCTTTGGCTAGCTCTCGCTCCACCACCATTTGCGTGGCGATGCCGGCATGGTCGGTGCCCGGCTGCCAGAGCACATTCTTGCCGCGCATCCGCTCAAACCGGATCAACACATCCTGCAGCGTGTGGTTCAGGGCATGGCCCATGTGTAGGACGCCGGTCACATTCGGCGGCGGAATGACGATGCAATAGGGTTCAGCGGCCGTGTCCATGGACGGCTTGAAACAGCCTTCCTCTTCCCAACGCTTGTATAGGCGGGGCTCAGCGGCGGCGGGGTCGAAACGGGAATCCAGCATGGCGCGCGTCTAAGCAGAAAACGACAAGGCGCGCTACAGGGTGCAGCGCGCCTTTGCTGTTAAATCTAGTATCGCGAGCGGGTTATCGCGCCAGGCGAGAGATCCGCTGGACTTCAAGTTCAACTTTGTCTTCGACGATGTCAGGCAGGTTTGCATCCAGCCATTCCTTGATCATCGGCTTAACCAGTTCCTTGACCATGCCCTCCAGCGTATTCTCGCTGCCCATATCCATCTTGGCGACGAGCTTGGCGAGGGCGCCGGCGGCGGCGGTTTCAGTGGCTTCTTCAGTCAGGGCTTGCATGGTCTGCTCCGCGGGGGCTTTGTGAGGTGACGCAAGGGGCTCCGGCTCAGGAGCGGCAATAGGTTCAGCTTCAGCGACAGGATCAGGCTCGAAGGCTGCGAAGTCTTCTTCGACAGGGCCGTCATCTGCGAGCGAAAAGTCTTCAAGATCGTCTTCGATCAGATCAACCGGCTCGTCACCAAAGCCATCCAGATCATCGTCCAAGTCGCCAGCGGCCGCATCGAAATCGTCAACGGTCTCTTCCACAATACCAGCTCCAGCCGTCTCGGGATGCCCCGGATCGCTGTCTTCAAGGTCAGAGAGGTCAAATTCCTCGAACATATCGTCGTCTTGGCGCGTCTCACCGGCCAAGGCATCAAGACTCAGTCCCTCATCTTCGCGGGTCTCTTCACCCATCGGAATTTCTTCCGGCCGCAGCTCATTGGCCGCCGGTTCAGACGCCCGCGTGTCGTCGTCTTCAGAGATGATCTTGCGGATCGATGCGAGGATTTCCTCCATCGACGGCTCTTTGTGTGCCTCTTCGGCCATAAAAATCCCCGTCCATTGGGTTTAAATGGTTAACATATCTCAGGAGCTAAGCTGAGTGGGTTAACAACACCTTCACAGTGATTGACATTTGTTCAGCTAACTGGGCCTGACCAGGGAAATGTCAGGGTAGCGGAACGGGCGTCACCGGAAGAATGCGCTCGCGGCGCAGATCACCAACCGATTGCAAAATCTGGTAAGCGGCGAGTTGGGAATCACGTTCGGCTTGCACCAGGGTCAGTCTCGCATCGAGGAGGTCCTGCTCGCTGTCGAGCACATCAAGCGTAGTCCGGGTCCCCACCGAGAGTTCGCGTTTGGCCCCTTCGAATGCAATTTCGGCCGCTTCAATCTGGCGTTCCGAGGCTTCAATCGACCGCTGGGCGGCAATATAGCCATACCAGGATGTTGCCAGGGCGGCGCGCAGGTCCCGCTCCGCTGCCTGGACCTGGAGACGTGCTTGCTCCCGGCGCAGTTTGGCAGACCGCACGCGACTGTTGACAGCGCCACTCTGCCACAAGGGTATCGTGCCCCTGGCAAACGCGCTCACACTCGAATCGTAGAGGCTATTGTCGAATTCTTGCTGGCCACCGGCCGTACCGACAATATCGATTTGGGCACGCCCGGCAGACGCTTCGACCTGGACGGCCTCACTGGCAGCGCGAACGTCTTCCCTCAGCGCGATCAATTGCGGATTTGTCGCCAGAAGTGATGCCAGGGCTTCATCAAAATCGATAGGCAGAACCGGCGTAGGCGGCACCGCGCCCAAGTCTCCCGGGGCAACCCCCGTCACGGCCTCGAAATCGGCAAAGAAGCCTTCCAGTTCCGCCTCCGACAAAGCCAGCCCTGCCCGTGCGCCTGCCAGGCGTGCCTCTGCCAACGCCACATCTGTACGGGTAATGAAGCCCACGCGGAAACGCGCCTGGGCAGCTTCGACTTGTTCGACCAGCAATCGAACGTTGTTTTCACGAATTTCGACCGTTTCGCGCCCAGCTGCAACGTTCAAGAATGCACTGATCGCCGCGAAATATATGGTTTGGCGCTGGAATTCTAATCGGGAATCGGCTGCGTCGATTCCTGCTTCAGCGGCCCTGACCCCGGCAGAAACGCGCCCACCGGTATAAATCGGCAGGGATGCCTCAAGCTGGGCCGTGCCGAGGCTTCGTTCCCCAATCTGGGTTGTGAACAATCGGTTGGAATCCGTGGTCTCATAGCCGGCTGAAGCCGAAAGCGTCACGTTGACCCGCCCCTGGGCCCGAGCCTCGCGAAGTGCCTCGCGCGCGATCTCGGTATCTGTCTCGCTCACACTCAATGCAGGATTGGAGAACTCGGCAAGGGCGAGTGTTTCATCCAGGGATTGCCCAAACGCACAGGGCGCGATGGTCTGCGCAAAGCTCAGTCCTATAGCAGCCGTGATCAGAACTTTCGAAAGTGCCATTGAATGTCCTCTTGGCCTCGCCACCCAATCCATTTTTTCGGGCTCCTAGCGCGCTAAACGAAAAAAGTGAACAGTGTTCACTCCTGCTAGGTGGACCGATTGCCTGTAATGTCACGAGAAGACTGCAAGGCCCGCGCCGAGCCGCTTTAGAAGCGAAAGGTCTTTGGCTTCTGGAAAGCCGTGAATTCAGGAGGCCGCGCGTCGAAGACGTCCCGAAACGAGACCGTGTCCGCGCTGCGCTCCCAGATGCGCCCGCGCCCCAAGGCGTCATCGAGTTTCACAACAGCGCCCAGCCGGCCGCCATCGGCAAGTTGGGCCGTTAACGCTTCCGGGACATGCTCAACCATTCCATTGATCAGGATAATGTCGAAGGGCCCTTGGGCGGGAAGGCCTTCTTTGAGCGGGGCTTCGATGGCGGCAACCTGATCATATCCCAAGGCAACCATTCGGTCGGTTAGACGCGCGACGGCATCGGCAGAGTCCTCGACCGCGAGCACGGTTTCCGTCAATTCGGCCAAAAGCGCACTGGAATAGCCAGACCCGGCGCCGATCACCAGCGCGATGTCGCGCGGCTTGGGGTCAAGTGCCTTGACCATCTTCGCCAGGTCCATGGGAATCCACATGGCGCGGCCCTCACCGGTCGAAATTTCGAACTCAGAATAAGCAATCGACTGTTTGGATGGTGAGACAAACGCCTCTCGAGGTACCGTTTGAAACGCACGAACAATATCCGGATCAGTCACGTCATTGGGGCGGATCTGGGAATTCACCATGATTTTTCGAGCGGTGGCAAAGTCCATGCCTTGGGTCCTTAGAAAGCGCTGTCATCAAGCCTTTGCAGTTGGGTCAGCGCACTAGCGCGATGCGATCACTGGTTCAAGCCGCGCGATGGTCGCTGCCCACATGGTTGCTTGACTTGGGCTGAGCGCTCTACCACTTTCCGCCGCCTCAGGCTGGGTAGAAGGTGGTCCCCATGAAAGTTGTCGTTGTTGAATCACCGGCCAAAGCCAAGACGATCAACAAATACCTCGGCAAGGACTTCAAAGTACTCGCCTCGTACGGCCATATCCGAGACCTTCCCTCCAAGGATGGCTCAGTGGACCCGGAAAATGATTTCGAGATGGTTTGGCAGGCCGACACCAAGTCAAACGCCCGCATTCGCGAAATCGCCGATGCTGTAAAAGGCTCAGAGAAACTCATTCTTGCGACTGACCCCGACCGGGAAGGCGAAGCGATCAGCTGGCACCTACTTGAAGTGCTGAAGAAGCGGCGCGTTCTGAAAGATGTCGATGTTGAACGGGTTGTGTTTAATGCGATCACCAAGGCCGCTGTGACAAGTGCGATGCAGGAGCCGCGTGAAGTCGACGGTGAGCTCGTTGATGCATACTTGGCTCGCCGTGCCCTGGACTACCTCGTCGGTTTCAACCTCTCGCCAGTGCTGTGGCGCAAGCTGCCGGGTGCGCGGTCTGCTGGTCGTGTCCAATCGGTTGCGCTACGCATCATTTGCCAGCGGGAACTGGAAATCGAAACGTTTGTACCCCAGGAGTACTGGCAAGTCGCGGCCAAGCTGCGCGCAGCCGATGGCACAGATTTCGAGGCCCGTCTGCATACGCTTGATGGCAAGACGCTGAAGAAATTTGACCTGCCCAATGAAGCGATGGCCTCGGCGGCGCTTGAGGCGGTCAAGGTGGGCGGCTACAGCGTCGAGAGTGTCGAGGCCAAACCGGTCAAGCGCAATCCGCCGCCGCCCTTCATCACCTCCACGCTCCAGCAGGATGCCTCCCGCCGACTCGGATTTGGGGCCAAACGGACGATGCAGGCTGCCCAGAAACTCTACGAAGATGGCCGCATCACATATATGAGGACCGACGGCGTAAACATGGCCGAAGAGGCCTATCATTCGGCCAGAGACCAGATTCAAAGCGCCTATGGCAGCCTGTACCTGCCCGAAAAACCGCGCCGTTACAGCTCAAAGCAGAAAAACGCTCAGGAAGCCCATGAGGCAATCCGGCCTACCGATTTTTCGATCACACCTGAGGCCTATAAGACCTCCGACCAGGACCTTTGGAAACTCTACGCGCTGATCTGGCGCCGAGCGACAGCCAGCCAGATGCAGCCGGCGGAATTCGAGCGCACAACCATCGATTTGTCCTCAAAAGACAGACGAGCGGGCCTTCGGGCCTCCGGCCAGGTGCTGGTATTCGACGGCTTCATCCGGCTCTATACTGAAGGCCGCGATGAGCCATCAGATGATGATGACGACAAACGCCTGCCCAAAATGGTGGAGGGCGAGCACGCCGACCTGCTCGACGCCGCATCCAGCCAGCACTTCACCGAGCCACCACCACGCTTTACCGAAGCCAGCTTGGTGAAACGGCTTGAGGAACTTGGGATCGGGCGACCGTCTACCTACGCATCGATCATCACCACCCTCCAAGACCGCGACTATGTCCGGATCGACCAGAAACGGTTTTTTCCTGAGGACAAAGGCCGTCTTGTCACGGCATTCCTGGAAAATTTCTTCAAGCGCTATGTGGAATATGATTTCACTGCGGAGCTGGAAGAGAAGCTTGATGTCATCTCCGATGGCAAACTCGACTGGAAGGTTTTCCTCAACGAATTCTGGAAACAGTTCGAGTCCGCGATCGGTGAGACCAAGGACCTTCGCGTCACGCACGTACTCGATGCGCTCAACGAAGCGCTTGGCCCTTATGTTTTTCCCGACACGGATGCAGATGGAAACAAGAAGGAAAACCCACGGCTCTGTCCCCTGTGCAATGAAGGCGAGTTGAGCCTTAAGCTGGGCCGTGGAGGCGCGTTTGTTGGTTGTGGGCGCTATCCCGAGTGCAAGTATACGCGCAGCTTTTCCGTCGATGAGAGCGAACAGGTCATCAATCCCGATGGCGAGGAGATCGGCTTGGACCCTGAAACAGGCCAAACCGTCACCCTGCGGTCGGGCCGCTTTGGGCCCTATGTACAACTCGGCGAGCCCGAAGAAGGTGAAAAGCCCAAGCGTTCCAGCCTGCCAAAGGGCGAAACGCCTGAAAACGTCACGCTTGAAAAGGCGCTCAAATGGTTATCCCTGCCCCGGGAGGTCGGCAAACATCCCGAAGATGGAGAGCCTATTCTCGCAAATATCGGACGCTATGGCCCCTATGTGCAGCATGGCAAGACCTATGCGAACTTGCCCGATGTGGCTGAAGTGTTTGACGTCGGCCTCAACCGCGCCGTTACACTGATTGCCGAAAAACGCGCCAATCCCGGACGCGGGCGCGGCGCGGTGGCCAAACCTCTGCGAGAACTCGGCAAGCATCCGGTCGACGAGGAACCCGTCAACGTATTCGAAGGACGCTATGGCCCCTACGTGAAGCATGGCAAGACCAACGCCACCATCCCCAAGGACATTGCGCCAGACACCATCACGCTGGAACAAGCGGTAGAGCTGGTTAACGCGCGCGCAGCCAAGCCACCCAAAAAGAAAAAACCGGCCGCGAAAAAGAAACCCACGGCGAAGAAAAAGCCCGCAGCAAAGAAGAAAGTCTAGCGCGCCATGTCCACGCCCGAAGACCGCTTGGCAGACCTCGGCATCGCGCTGCCTGCCCCCATGGCAGCGGTGGCCAATTACGTGCCGTTTGTGATTACCGGGAACATGTTGTTCGTCTCTGGCCAGGTCTCGGTCATTGACGGCGCGCTGATGAAAGGGCGTCTTGGTGAAGATCTGGAACTCAGCGCAGGCCAGCACGCTGCGCGCGCCTGCGGGATCAATCTGATCGCACAGTGCAAGGCGGCTATCGGCGACCTTTCAAGCATAAAGCGCGTTGTAAAGCTCGGTGGCTTTGTGAACGCCGCGCCGAACTTCACCGATATTCCCCAGGTCATCAATGGCTGCTCAGACTTGATGGTCGATGTGTTCGGTGAGGCCGGTCGCCATGCCCGCTCTGCCGTCGCCTGCCCTGTCTTGCCCCTTGGCGTGGCCGTGGAGGTGGACGGCGTCTTCGAGATCACGCCCTGATGGCCCCCGACAGGATCCTGGGCTGCAACGCGTTTGCCCATCGCGGGCTTTGGTCTCCCGAAGGCCCGCCGGAAAACTCGATAGCCGCTTTCCAGGCCGCCGCTGAAGCCGGTCTGGGCATTGAGCTGGACGTCCAGCTTTCCAGCGACAACGTGCCTGTGGTCTTCCATGACCCGATGCTGGATCGCATGACGGAAAGCTCCGGCGCGGTTTGGCACCACACTGCAGAGGCGCTGACGGCCCTATCCCTGTCAGGCAGCGACCAACCCATCCCGACCCTGACCGAAGCCCTCAAGCACCTGCCAGACGGCTGCCCCGTGCTGGTTGAACTCAAGCCCAGCCCAGGAGACCCAGCCGCCTATATCCGTGCACTTCACATGGCTGTCTTTGCAACTGGCGCCCGGCTGGCGACCATGTCTTTCGTCAAATCCATTAACGCCGCGCTGAAGGCTGCCGCCCTGCCCTATCCGCGCGGCCTTCTTCTATCACCCCAAGGGTTCCACACCCCGGATGTCGAACTCGCGCCAGACTTTCTCGCTCCCCACCACAGCCAGATTGGGGCCGCACGGAGCGCGGCGGGCCCAGGCGTCCCACTCGCTGCCTGGACAATTGACAATGAAGCCACCCTGGCGACTGCAAAAGCGGCAAATGCCACGGTAATTTTCGAACACCTGGATGCAACGCTCGTCTTGGGTCCATAGACGCCCTAGGTATTGGTTCATGGACGAGACCACTCTGCGCCTTTCCATTGTCGGCGGTCTACACGAGATTGATCGCGGCGCGTGGGACGCGGTGGCCAACCCACCGGGGGAGCGATACGACCCCTTTCTCTCTTGGGATTTCTTGGAAACGTTGGAGGCCTCTGGCGCAGTCAGCCCCCGAGAGGGGTGGACGCCTATGCACCTGACGGCCAACCATCCGGACGGACGCCTTCGCGCGGCTATGCCCCTGTATGCCAAGGCCCATTCCTATGGCGAATTCGTTTTCGATCACAGCTGGGCAGACGCCTATGAACGCGCGGGCGGTCGATACTATCCGAAACTCCTTGCCGCAGTGCCGTTTACACCGGTCTCAGGCCGCAGGCGCCTGGTACCGCCTGGCCCCCGACCAGGCCATGCTCCAGCGCGCACTCGTGGCAGGCGCG
>JBCCTK010000043.1:0-21099 GCA_039198685.1 Pseudomonadota bacterium
CCAACCGCCAACCACCACCCCCCTTCGTGAACAATGAAGAGCGCGGCAGGAATCAGCACCACGGCAGTAATCAACCTAAGCGCAAGCTCACTTCGGCTTCGCCCGCTGGCCGCGCCTTCCGCCATGGTCCTAGGTCGCTCCGGCGCTAACCGCTCCATAGCGGCGCTCGCGGCGGGCGAACTCTTCGACGGCATCGCCCAGAGCCTGTGCACCAAAGTCGGGCCACAAAACATCTGTAAACACCAATTCAGCATAGGCACACTGCCAGAGCAGGAAGTTGGACAACCGTCTTTCCCCGCTTGTTCGGATCAGTAAATCAGGATCCGGAAGGTCATGGGTGTCGAGCTTGGCAGCGATGTGCTGATCTGTAATCTGTTGCGGCATCAACAGCCCACTGGCCACATCATCGGCCAAGGCCTGTGTCGCACGCACCAACTCCTCGCGTCCCCCATAATTGAAGGCGACCGTCAGATGAAACTTACTGTTGCCGCGGGTTTCTTGCTCAGACCGGTCAACCAGCTCGAGCAAGTCGTCGGGTAAATTATCCCGCGTTCCAGCCACGCGAACACGAACACCATCGCGCTTCAAACGGGCAAGGTCGCGGCGAATGTAAGACCTCAGGAGCCCGAAAAGGGCATTTACTTCGCCGGCTGGCCGACGCCAATTCTCAGTGGAAAAGGAAAAGACTGTCAGATAACGTATACCCAGGTCGCCAGCGGCTTCAACGGTTCGGCGCAAGGCTTCCACACCTCGCTCATGACCAGCGCCCCTGGGCAAACCTCTCGCCTTCGCCCAGCGCCCGTTTCCATCCATGATGATCGCAACATGTTGGGGCGCGGCGTCACGGGTTCCGCCTTGTGGAACCGGGCCAGGAGCCGGCTGGGTGGACATCAAACCTGCATGATCTCCGCTTCTTTTCCTTTAAGCGCATCATCAATGCGCGAGATGTGCTGGTCTGTCAGTTTTTGAACATCATCGGACAACGACCGCTGTTCGTCCTCACTGATCTCGCCGTCTTTCTCCATTTTCTTAAGCCCGTCCATGCCATCGCGGCGTACGTTGCGAACCGCGACACGTGCTTGCTCCGCATATTTGCCAGCAATTTTGGTCAGGTCGCGGCGGCGCTCTTCATTGAGGGGCGGAATTGGTATCCGGAGGTTTGTTCCGTCGACAACAGGATTGAGTCCCAAGCCAGAGTCGCGAATGGCCTTGTCTGCAGCGCCAACAAGGCTTTTGTCCCAAATATTCACAGCCAGCATTCGCGAATCGGGCACAGAGACCGAACCAACCTGATTGAGGGGCACCGTGCTGCCATAGGCGGGCACCATGACGCTATCGAGCAGGTTGACCGATGCGCGGCCAGTGCGCAGGCCCGCAAACTCCTCGGATAGTGAATTTAAAGCACCGTCCATGCGGCGCTCAAGGTCTTTAAGGTCAAAGCTCATGGTGTCACCTTGGGTTGGTTCTTGATGACTGTATAGGTTCCCCGCCCATGAATCACATCCTGAAGTGCGCCTTCCTGGCGTAGTGAAAACACCACAATTGGAATATTCACATCCCTTAGAAGACTAACAGCGGAGGCATCCATGACACGCAGGTCTCGCGCGAGAACATCTTGATACGCGAGTTCGTCATAGCGTTTTGCGTCCGCATGGGTCTTAGGATCAGCACTGTAGACGCCATCGACCTGCGTGCCCTTCAGCATGGCGTCACAGCCCATTTCGGCCGCCCGTAACGCGGCGCCTGTATCGGTAGTGAAAAATGGATTCCCCGTGCCCGCCGCGAATATCACCACGCGGCCCTTCTCCATATGCCGCGTTGCGCGCCGACGAATGTAGGGCTCGCAGACTGACTGCATTGGGATCGCAGACTGAACGCGCGTGTCGAGCCCCATTTTTTCCAAAGCACTCTGCATCGCCAGCGCATTCATGATCGTGGCCAGCATGCCCATACTATCAGCCTGGGAGCGTTCCATGCCCTGGGCGGCGCCAGCCAGGCCCCGGAAAATATTACCGCCGCCTATCACGAGACAAATCTCTGCTCCAGTCTCCTTGGCTCTCACAATTTCCCGGGCGAACTGTTCGCAAGTCGACATGTCGATCCCGTATTCGGAACCGCCCATCAAAGCCTCACCGGACAATTTTAACAGCACCCGCTTGTATTTAAGCGGGGCATCCTCCTCGGCGAGCTGCGCTGTCATCGGTTTGCTCCGGTTGATTTCCCTTGACCTAAAGGATTCCCGGCGCCCTGTCATGGGGCGCCGGATCACGGAAACACGTTTTTCAGGGCCCGTTGAAACCGCGCCTCAGCTGCCTTTGGAGAGCGAGGCGACTTCAGCGGCAAAATCATCTTCTTCTTTTTCGATCCCTTCACCCAGGGCGAAGCGAACAAAACCGACGAGTTCCGCGCCGCTATCTTTAAGAAAAGCGCCCACAGTTTTGTCTGGATCCATGACAAAAGGCTGCTCAACGAGGACAACTTCCTTATAGAACTTTTTCATCCGCCCTTCGATCATCTTCTCAATGACAGCGTCTGGCTTGCCGCTTTCACGGGCTTCATCCGTAAGCACGGTTTTCTCTCGCTCAACCAAAGCAGGGTCAAGTTCATCGGTGCTCGCGGCGGCTGGAGCGGTGGCTGCAACATGCATTGCAACTTTGCGGCCCACATCGCCAAGATCACCCTCACCATTGAGCGCAACGAGCACGCCGACCTTACCCATTCCGTCGGTTTCAGCGTTGTGGATGTAAGTCGCCACGGCGCCATCCGCCTTTAGCTGGGCTGTGCGACGCAGAGTCATGTTTTCCCCGATAGTCGCGATCATTCGAGTAATCATGTCTTCGACGGTGCCTTCGCCTTCGGGCGCAGCAGCTGATTTGACCGCCTCAATCGAACCCTCAGTGGTCAATGCCGTGGAAGCGATGCCAGCCAGCGCCGTCTGGAATTGCTCGTTGCGGGCCACGAAATCCGTTTCTGCATTCAGCTCAACGATCGCGCCCGTCTTGCCATCGTCAGACAGCTGGACTGCGACCAAGCCGTCTGCAGCTGTGCGGCCCGACTTCTTGGCAGCCTTCGAAAGGCCCTTTGCGCGCAGCCAATCAACAGCTGCTTCCATATTACCCTCGCTCTCAACGAGGGCTTTTTTTGCATCCATCATGCCCGCGCCAGTTTTTTCGCGCAGGCTTTTAACGAGGGCGGCAGTGATCTCAGCCATGGGATCGGTCTTTCCTTTAGGAGGATGAAGAGAGGCTTTTCGTCAAGATGTGGTTTCGCTTGGTGCTTCGCCTTCGGCGGTCACTTCGGTTGCAACCTCAGTTGCGGTCGTTTCTTCGAGCACCGCTGCGGCTTCTGCCGCAATGGCATCGGCTTCGGCAAGATCGCCCAAGTCTTCCAGATCGCCAAGATCCATACCGAGATCTGCTGTCGATTCCGCAAGACCATCAACAACGGCATCGGCGATCAGATTGCAGTAGAGTGAAATCGCGCGGGCGGCATCGTCATTTCCAGGGAACGGAAAGTCGATGTCATCGGGATCACAATTGGTGTCGACAACAGCCACAACAGGAATGCCCAGTTTGCGTGCTTCCTTGACCGCAATCGCTTCCTTGTTCGTGTCGATCACGAACATCAGGTCTGGCCGGCCACCCATATCAGCAATGCCACCCAGGGCGCGATCCAGCTTTTCGCGCTCCCGCTCCAGGTTAAGAAGTTCTTTCTTGGTGAGGCCTTCGCCCCCTCCGCTCTCGAACATGGCCTGAAGTTCCTTCAGGCGCTTGATCGAATTAGAAACGGTTTCCCAATTGGTCAGCGTGCCACCAAGCCAGCGATGGTTGATGTAGTATTGCGCGCAGCGACCGGCAGCTTCTGCAATCGGTTCAGCGGCTTGGCGCTTTGTTCCGACAAAGAGCACGCGTCCACCCTTTGCCACCGTGTCGCGCACAAGGACCAGCGCTTGGTGCAGGAGGGGCACGGTTTTGGACAAATCCATAATGTGGATGTGCGACCGCTCGCCATAGATGTAATGCCTCATCTTCGGGTTCCAGCGATGCGTCTGGTGTCCGAAGTGCACGCCAGCTTCCAGGAGCTGTCGCATCGTAAATTCAGGTACTGCCATTTTACGTCTCCATCCGGTTGGCCGTCACGGGCGGAACAGGGGCCGCCAAACAGTGGCAGCCCTGCACCGGATGCGCCCGTGCACAGGGGTTGAAGCGGGTGGCTATACACGTTTCCCGGCAGGGCGCAACCGCTCTACCGCAAGGTGCTTCAGGCGGCAATCACCTGGTCAACGCCAGAGGCCGATTTGAGCGCCTGGACAGCGCTAATGTCTGTGGGATAACGCCCCTCTAAGGCAAGCGTTACCAGCCGGCCATCATCGAGCGGAATTTGAATATGCAAGTCCCCCAATTCTCCGCCGCGACGACCCTTCAGCGCTTGTGCAATGACGGCCAAGTCCCCAGGGTCCGCACCTGGTCCGAGACACACCGTCAGGGCAGTGCTTTTCTTCGAAAGGCGCGCGGCTGCAATGGGCTTTACAATCTCAGCTGCTAGTCGGATCTCGTCGCCATTGCGGCGTACACTCGTCGTGATGGCCACGGCATCGCCCTTGTTCAGCTTATCGCGCTCTTCGCTAAGGGTTTCGGGATATACCATAAGCTCCACTTGCCCCGTGGGATCTGACAATGTGAGGAAGGCAAATTTCCCACCTTTACGGGCGGGTTTCTCAACACGGTCCAATACCACGCCGATCAGTTCCAGAGCCCGACCATCCTGTGCCCGCTCGGCGATTTCATGGGCCATGGTGACCCGGTCGCGGTCGATACTCCCAAGTACGTCATCAAGCGGGTGACCAGAGAGGTAAAATCCGATTGCTCGGAACTCTTCTTCAAGCTTTTGCTGGCCATTCCAGGACTTGGCCTGCGGAAGAGGCGCGCGCACGCCGCACTCTTCTGCACCAAACAGGCCGCCTTGCCCGCCGGCTCTATCTTCAGCAGCGCGGTTCGCCTCGGATGCCAACACGGGGGCGGCGGCCAGGGCTCTCGCACGACTCGGCTCCAGCGCATCGAACGCGCCCGATTTAGAGAGTTGTTCAAACGCCTTCTTGTTGACTTGGCGAGGATCCACGCGCTCCGCAAATTCATGGAGGTTGCTGAACGGTTTGCCGCTATCACGCACGTGAACCAAGTGCTTCATAGCGTCCAAACCGACCCCTTTAAGGGCACCCAACGCATATACCAATGCTCCGTCGCGAACATCGAAGTCCGCCGTTGATTGTGTCACATTCGGCGCAACAACCGGAATCTTCAAACGCTTGGTTTCCTGGAAAAAGGCGGCAAGCTTGTCAGTATTGTGGATATCCAGGCTCATGGATGCCGCAAGGAACTCCACAGGGAAGTGACACTTGAGGTATCCCGTATGGTACCCAATCGCGGCGTAGGCAGCGGCATGTGACTTGTTGAAGCCGTATCCGGCAAACTTTGCCATCGTATCGAAGATGGAGTTGGCGAGATCTGCGTCGATCCCTTTGAGCTCGGCCGCGCCGTCCACAAAGCGCACGCGCTGTTTATCCATCTCCTCTTTCTTCTTCTTGCCCATGGCCCGGCGCAGCAAGTCGGCCTCGCCGAGGGAGTAGCCCGCGATCTCCTGGGCCATCCGCATGACTTGTTCCTGGTACACGGGCACACCATAGGTCGCCTTGAGGATCGGCTCGAGATCGGGATGGTCATACCGGATGGTTTCCGGGTCTTCCTTACCCTGGACATAAACGGGAATGTTATCCATCGGACCGGGTCGATAGAGAGAGATGATCGCAATAACGTCTTCTATATTGCCCGGCTGCACCTTGCGCAGGGTGTCACGCATACCCTGGCCTTCAAGCTGAAACACACCAAGCGTTTCTCCAGACGCCATCAAGGCATAGGTCGCGTCATCATCGAAGGTCCGCCACTTCGCGCACACGTCTCGTCCATCCCTGCGAATCAAATTTAGCGCACGCTCAATCACGGTCAGGGTTTTCAGACCAAGAAAGTCGAACTTTACCAGCCCTGCATTCTCAGCCCATTTCATATTGAACTGCGTTGCGGGCAGGTCCGAGCGTGGATCATCGTAAAGCGGCGCGATTTCCGTCAGCGCACGGTCTGCGATCACAACCCCGGCCGCATGGGTACCCGCCGAGCGCGGCAGACCCTCTAATTCCAAGGCGATATCCAGAAGCGCGCCCACATTCTCATCCTGTTCGATTTCATCGTCGAATTTGGGCTCATTCGCGATCGCATCAGCCAACTTGGGCGGATTGGCTGGATCGAAGGGAATGAGCTTTGCAAGCCGGTCTACCTGGCCGTAAGGCATCTGCATTACCCGGCCGACATCACGCACCACGGCTTTGGCTTGGAGCGTGCCGAACGTGATGATCATGGCTACGCTGTCGGCGCCATATTTGTCGCGCACGTAGCGGATCACCTCGCCGCGCCGTTCCTGGCAGAAATCGACATCAAAGTCCGGCATGGAGACCCGTTCCGGATTCAGGAAACGCTCGAAAAGAAGGTCAAAACGAAGGGGATCCAGATCCGTAATGAGCAAAGCCCAGGCAACAAGCGAACCCGCGCCCGATCCACGGCCGGGGCCGACGGGAATGCCTTGCTCCTTGGCCCAGGTGATGAAATCCGAAACGATCAGGAAGTAGCCTGGAAATCCCATCCGATCGATAATGCCAAGTTCATATTCAAGACGTTCGGAATAAGCCTCGCGCGAAGCATAAAGGGCGTCTGCCGCCTCAAGCCGCGCATCCAATCCCGCTTTCGATTGTGCTCGAAGGGCGTCGATCTCCGACAGTCCACCCTTTGCAAAACTGGGAAGGATCGGCGCATGGCGCTCTGATTTAACTGCGCACCTGCGGGCGATTTCTGCCGTCGCTTCAACCGCTTCAGGAAGATCTGCGAACAGCGCGCCCATCTCTTCGGCTGTCTTGAGATACTGTTCTTGCGAGACGCGGGGCCGATCATCTTCTCCAAGATAGCGTCCATTTGCGATACACATCATCGCATCATGGGCACGAACATCCTTGGGTGCCATGAACCGCGCATCCTGGGTTGCCACAATGGGCAAGCCAATTTCGTAGGCCAGGTCTAGCAAGCCAGCCTCGATCTCGGCCTCACCAACCAGCCCGTGGCGCGTCAGCTCGACATAAAGGCGCCCTGGATAGGCTTTCGCAAGTGTCTCGAGCTCGCCGCGGGCTTCCTCGCGCCGACCAAAAGCCACGGCATCAGCAACCCGCCCTTCGGCGCCCCCGGTAAGCAGGATCAATCCCTCTGTCTGCTCCAGGATATGATGACGGGCGAGCTTGGGAATTCCATCATCAGCCTCAAGAAAGGCCTGCGATGAGAGATACATCAGACGCCGATAGCCAGCTTCATTCTGGGCATAAAGCGACAGTCTGTGACTCTGGCTTCGGTGCCCGCCCTCCCACACGTCAAAGCAACAGGCCACAATCGGCTGGATACCGACATCCGACAGCATTTCAGAAATTTCGAGCGCACCAAACAAATTATTGTGGTCCGTAACGGCCAGCGCCGGCATGGCTTGATCCACCGCCCAGCTTGCCAGTGCCTTCGGCGTGATCATGCTTTCGAGCAAACTGTAACTTGATCGAATGGCCAAGTGCACAAACGGCGAATCAGTCATGGACACCCTCCCTAGCGCAGTCATTTTGACTCACACTCATCACAGGCTCAACGCACCGGTGAAAGCCGTTCTTCCGATGTTCCCATTGTCAAACAGAATTTCAGCGCGTGAACGGTCTTTATGCGGATGTAGCGTTGGGCAAAGACACATCTTTGATGAGACCATCTTCCACGGTCACCACGCGATCCATGAAGGCCGTCAGTCCCATATTGTGTGTTGCGACAAGGACGGCCGCACCCTCTTCCCGCGCCTTGGCGACAAGAGCTGCAAATACGCGATCGGTGGTTGCCGGATCCAGGTTTCCGGTTGGTTCATCGGCGATGACAAGACGCGGATCATTCACCAAGGCGCGGGCGATTGCGACACGCTGCTGTTCACCGCCAGACAGTTGGCCTGGCTGGTGGGTTTCACGATCAGCCAGGCCTAGATCGGACAAGAGCCTGGAGGCTGTTTCCCGCGCCGCGCTGCGTTTTACCCCATCGACCATAAGCGGCATAGCCACATTGTCGATGGCGTTGAATTCGGGAAGGAGATGGTGGAACTGATACACAAACCCCAGCTTCTCTCGCCGTCTCTGCGTCCGCTCCGTATCGTTGATCGCAAGGCAGTCTTCGCCATCCAGCAAGACGTCACCGGCATCGGGACGCTCCAACAGTCCTGCAGTGTGAAGCAGGGTCGACTTTCCGGATCCTGAGGGTCCCACCAAGCCTACAAGTTCTCCGGTAGCCAAACTTAGATTGGCGCCGCGCAGAACCTGAAGGGCGCCTTCACCCGTCTTATAGGTTCGTTCAATGGAACGCAGGTCGAGAACGGGCGATGTCATTCAAACCTCAAGGCTTCGACGGGATCGATAGACGCAGCGCCCCAGGCTGGCCAGAGTGTTACCAGAACCGACACAGCCACCGCCCAGACGGCAGATCCGAAAACCTCAAACCAGGACAAGCGGGTCGGCAGACCCTCCAAACCGTAGGTGTCCGGGTCAAACACTGTCACCCCGACCGAAGCCAATCCCGCCTCAATATTCGGGATGTTCAATACAAACGCCACGCCGAAAACGATACCAGTCAGAGCGCCGACGAAGCCCAGCGCGCCTCCGATCATGACGAATACCCGCATCATCGTGCCTCGTGTTGCCCCTATGGTGCGCAAGATCGCGATGTCTCGGGTCTTGTTTTTCACAAGCATGAGCACGCCGGAAATAATGTTGAGTGCGGTGATCGTAACAAGCACCAA
The DNA here is from genome assembly GCA_039198685.1 of Pseudomonadota bacterium. Taxonomy (GTDB): domain Bacteria; phylum Pseudomonadota; class Alphaproteobacteria; order Caulobacterales; family Hyphomonadaceae; genus UBA5336. The sequence goes on from JBCCTK010000043.1 coordinate 8,908, forward strand.
CATGACAATCCGCATCATGTTTCGCTCGATGTTCAGGGCGTTAAAATACTGCGCTTTCAGATCTTTCCAGCTGTATAGGAAGACACTGCGCCCCAGCACCATATTGATGTCGCGAATGACTGGCTCGGGCGCCATGGCGTCACGCACACGCACATCGATAAACTCGTAACCGTCGCGCTTCTGAAAGAAAATCTGCCCTTGCTCGAGGGGCATGAAGATATAAGCGCGATCCAGCTCAACACTGCCCGTCTTGAAGAGCGGGCCAACGGTATAAGTCTTATTGCGAGGCGTACCGCCAAAAGCCGTCGCGTTCGTCTGCGTGGATATCAGCTTTACACGATCACCCTCTCGAAGACGTAGGTCCCGAGCAAGAAACTCACCCATGAGGATGACGTCTCCCCCATTGCGTCCCTGCCCGAACCCAAATTCAATCGCGCGCTGACCCCCGTCCTCCAGAAACGTATAGCCGCGGAGTTCTTCCTGCGTAATGGACTTCACGAGGGCACCGGACGATGAACCGTCTTCCCGTGTCGCGAGCACCTGGTCTTCCAGAAATGGTGTGGCCGACACCACTCCATCAACGAGGAGGATTTCCTCAATGATCAGATCAGACTCATCGGCAGAGCGCCCATCTACGGAAGCAATGATATGGGGCTGACCGCCGAGTAACGCATCCAGAAGCGTGGCGCGGAACCCCGCCATGATCGACATGATCACAATCAACGCAAACACAGCCAAGGCGATGCCTGCAAACGACAGCATGGCCGTAACTGAGAGACCGCCATGCTCTCGCTTCGCCCGCACATAACGCCATGCAAGCGCACGTTCCACCGATCCGAAAGGCGTGTGTCCAGTCGCCATCCAGATTATGCGCGCGCCGCTTCGAGTGCTTTGACGGCCGCCTCCAGGCTGAGCGCCTGAGTCTCTCCAGAGGCACGGTTCTTCAACTCAACCGTACCAGATTTCAAGCCCCGTGGGCCAATCGCCAACTGCCAGGGTAACCCAATCAGATCCATGGTTGCGAACTTGCCTCCGGGGCTTCCATCTTTATCATCGTAAAGAACGTCAAACCCGGCATTTTCAAGGCGCTGATAGGCATCATCACAGGCCGAAATGCAGCCACCGTCACTGGAACGCAAATTCAAAAGCCCAACATCGAAAGGAGCCACCGAGGCAGGCCAAACAATGCCCTTGTCATCATTGCACGCTTCAATGATGGCGGCAGCCAGCCTGGAGACGCCAATACCATAAGATCCCCCGTGGACCTCCGTCAGGTCGCCATCGGCCGTCTGCACAGCCGCTTTCAGGGGCTCTGAGTACTTGGTCCCGAAGTAGAAGATATGTCCCACTTCAATCCCGCGCGCCGTCACTTGGCGATCTGACGGCACCTTTGCCCAGGCAGACGCGTCATGCTTTTCCTCTGTCGCGGCATAGAATTTCGTCCGTATTTCCATCTCCTGCGCAAGGGCAACCTCGTCGGAGAAATCGAATTGCGTACCCGGAGGCGCTACATCCAGCACCGCTTTGTCACAGTAGACTTCACTTTCGCCGCTTTCGGCGAGGACAAGGAATTCATGGCTGAGATCGCCCCCGATAGGGCCGGGGTCGGCGGCCATTGGGATCGCCGTGATGCCCAACCGGTCAAACGTATTCAGATAGGCTGCGAACATTCTCTGATAGGCAATGCGGGCGCGGTCTGCGTCTACATCGAAGCTGTAGGCATCCTTCATGAGGAACTCGCGCCCACGCATAACACCGAAGCGAGGGCGGATCTCATCGCGAAATTTCCACTGGATGTGATAGAGGTTAAGCGGCAGCTGCTTGTAGCTCTTCACATAGGCACGGAAGATGTCGGTGATCAGTTCTTCATTGGTGGGGCCAAAGAGCATCTCCCGCTCTCCCCGATCGTGGATGCGAAGCATTTCCGGTCCATAGGCATCATACCGCCCACTTTCCCGCCAGAGCTCGGCTTGCTGGATGGTCGGCATCAGCATTTCAATCGCGCCGGCACGGTTTTGCTCTTCGCGTACAATCTGTTCGATCTTCTTGAGCACTTTAAAACCCAGCGGCAACCAACTGTAGATCCCCGCACCGTTCTGGCGGACCATCCCCGCGCGCAGCATCAACCGGTGACTGACCACTTCGGCGTCCGACGGCGTTTCCTTCGTAACGGGTAAGAAGTAACTGGAAAGGCGCATGGGGTTTAAAACTCTTTTTATTCAGTCGCGACCTCTGCTGGCTAGCGCGCACTGACGGTGATGGCCAGTGCTATTATGAAGGAAGCAGATCTGCGTTGTACGGCAACAGCTGACAGACATCATCCTTGGCGATCGCCTCGACACGATCGCGAGCGGCGGCTGTCGCTGTGAGCCTGCGTATCAAGACTAGACCTTGACGGGTCGGCGCCACCAAGCCGGTCCTATCTGGTACGTCAGAGGACAAATCAACGGCGTCGACATGGCGCGGCCCCACTATGGTGAAAGGGGTCGGCGCGTCAGAGCGGGTCCGCACGGTTGCAAAATTATTCGTTCGCGCATCAAAAAAGGAAATGGAGCCATAACCGTCAAACGGTGCAGCGGAAACAAACAAACCGCCATAATCATCAGGAATATGAAACCGGCAGATCGAATAAGAAAGATCAGGAGAAGGCCTCACAACCGTCTGGCTTTGGGGCGTTGCAAGGGGCGCAAGCGCGAAACCATGTAGCGGTAGTCCGCGCTCTTCCATGGTGTCCATGGCACGACTCATTACGAAACCGGGGATTGCACGAACGGTCCACCAGTGGGCTATCACAGCGCAGCCAACAAACATCACCAGTGCGATGACCCACTTATTCATCTGCACCCCCCTGGCAGCCCAATCTTTCGATAGAGGGCGTGTTCAGCTCGGTTTCAGGGGAGGCGAGAAGGGCCTGTGTCGGCCGATACAATCGGAGCATGAGATCGAATTCACCGGCATTCCGGCTGGAAATCCAAAAAGCAGAGTCAGTTGCGGCGATCGGTGACACAATCGCACCCCAGGCGTCTACACTGCCAATTTGAGACCGATCCAACGACAGCGCGTTGTCTTCATTCATGGGTAAGCGGCTGGCCGAGTCGTATAGGGTGATGGACCACCATTCCGCAGGCTGGCGCCCTCCCGTCAGCCGATAGGTACACTCTTCCGTCAAGGCGCGCCCGTCATCATCGGTCCTGCGCGTAAAATAGACAGCTTCCTGCTTGGTCAAGGCCAGCAAGCCATGGCGCGCGATGCGAGCGCGCATATAGGGTCCTGCTGCGTCACTTCCGATGGACCAGTCCGACTGCCAGCCAGCGACGTCAACATCAGCAAAGTCCACACCGGGCTTTCCAAGCAGCCCTGTCGTCCAGAGCGCTGACATCATCCCCAAAAATATGGCTGCACCCAATGCAAAGAATAAAGCCACAAGACGCCACATGGGAGTGATCTGCTAAATTTGGTTGTCGAGCGCAAGGCCCAACAACTCTATCCGCCGATGATGAGCGTTTGCAAATCAAACACACGGCTCACAGCAAACAGCGCAGCGGTCAGTCCAAAACCGCCATAGGTCGCCCAAAGCGCCTTCTTTTTGATCATTGGGTTTGAAGGAGCGCCTTCTTCGGTGCCTTCTTGGACCGGCCCATCCTCGTACTGCCCCCGCACACCAATCGGCAAAACGATAAAGAAACTCAGCCACCAAAACAGGACAAAAAAGACGATCGCACCAGTCAGTGACATGTGTCAGTGAGCACCCTTGGGCGTTTCCATCAGCTCGATCAGCACACCGTTGGAATTCTTTGGATGGACAAATATGATTGGCGTACCGTGGGCTCCGATTCTAGGCTTGTTCAGAACGGTGGCGCCGCGTTTAGCCATTTCAGTGATCGCCTCATGGATATCACGGACTTCAAAACAGACATGATGCTGCCCGCCCTTCGGGTTTTTCTGGATAAAATTATAAATCGGGCTGTTCTCATCGAGGGGTTCGATGAGTTCGATCTGGCTGTTAGGCAAGTTCACAAAGCAGACTTTCACCCCCTGCTCGGGCATATCGAACGGCTCCGTTATACTTTTTGCGCCATAGAGTGAGCGGTAGGTTTCAATTGCGTCCTGAATGTCGGGAACCGCGACACCCACATGGTTAAGCGGGCCGATCTCAAACTCATCTGCCATAGTGGTCTAGCTCCTCAGGACGGTTACATCGATCAGCGGGCGCCGCCCGAACACTTTTTCTGCCGCCTTTTTCACGCCCCGGCCAATCGCGCGCTCAACGGCGTCATCATCATCCATGTCGCGAGGCTTAACCCGCGATAGCGCAGCTTCCGCGGCCTCATCAAGGGTATCGAGGCTCTCATCGGCGAGACGACCATCGGCTTCGGCAAGTCCGCGTGCGGAAACCAAAGGTCCATCAATCACAACACCTCTCTCATCGATCGCCACGCTGACATGGAGGTATCCAAATTCCGCCAGGCGCTTTCGTTCCGTTAGGGCACCGCTGGCAGCAGGCACGAGCTTGTCACCGTCAAGGACAAGGCGCCCTGCAGGCACCACATCGGCTATTTCGGGGTCACCCGGCGCCAGGCGGACCAATTCACCGTTCCGCGGCGCGACGGCCAGCGGCACCTGGAGATCCAGTGCGTAATGGGCATGCTCCAGCGTGTGGCGACGCTCCCCGTGAACCGGGACAGAAATCCTGGGACGGACCCAACCATACATTCGCGCGAGCTCGTCTCGACAGGGGTGACCTGACACATGGATCGGCACATCCGTCATCCTGTCTGTAATCACCCGAATGCCGGCATCGGCGAGCTGGTTCATCAGGGCAAAGATGCCCTTTTCGTTTCCTGGAATGACACGCGATGAGAAGATCACAGTGTCTCCTTCGCTCAGCGAAACATTCCTGTGGTCGCCTCGGGCAATACGTGAAAGAGCAGCACGGTCTTCGCCTTGGCTGCCGGTACACAAATAGAGGATATTCTCGGCCGGAAGGAAACCGGCTTCCTCCTCGGTGACGAATTCAGCAACATCCTTCAACATGCCAACGGATTTTGCCGCGTCCGTGACTTTATGCATTGAGCGGCCAACGAGACAGACGCTACGCTCACAGGCTGCGGCGGCTTCGATAACACTCCTCACGCGCGCAACATTCGACGCGAATGTGGTTACGGCGACCCGTCCGGTCTGGGCCGCAATAACTGTTTCGATCGCGCCCCGAACGGTCGACTCGCTTCCCGCTTCGCCTTCGACAAAAACATTCGTGCTGTCGCAGACCATCGCCAACACACCGTCATCGCCCAGTCTTGAAAGCGCCTCTACATCGGTCGTCGCTCCGATCTGAGGATCCGGATCGATCTTCCAATCGCCTGTGTGAAGCACGGTTCCCAGCGGCGTCGTAATGGCCAGCGCATTCGGCTCAGGAATGGAATGGGTCAGCGTCACGTAGCGAACCTCAAAAGGTCCGGCTTGCAGTGTGGTGCCGAGATCGATGGTCTTAAGCAACTCAGCCGGATTGAGACCATGCTCTGTCAGCTTCGCGCGCACCAATTCTGCCGTGAAGGGCGTGGCATACATGGGCGCACGAGTCTGCAGCCGACGATAGAGCAAGCCCGTGGCACCGATGTGATCTTCATGGGCATGGGTTAGAAAAATTGCTTCGATGTCTTCTTCAAGCAGGAATTCTGGGTCGGCACAGATAAGATCAATGCCCGGCATGGTAATATCGCCGAACGTCACGCCGATGTCAGCCAAGATCCAACGGCGATTGTCTACCGGACCATAACCATAAGCGTTTAGGTTCATCCCGATTTCCTCGCACCCGCCAAGGGGAAGGAACACGAGTTCATCGCGCGGGTCAGGTGGTGGTGTCATAGCGCCCTCAGGATTTGTTGCGCCTGAAGATTTCAAGCAGGCCGCGTATTGTCACATCCTGATCATATAGATCGATTTCCTGGCTGTGCCCCTCAAAGAGTGAGGCAATTCCGCCCGTACCAACCACGCGCATCGCTTGTCCGTACTCAGCCTTTATACGCCGCACCAACCCATCAATCAGGTCCACATACCCCAGGAAAATACCAGACTGCATCGCCGTGACAGTGTCTTTGCCGATCACACGCGGCGGGCATTGGATCGCGATGCGAGGCAGGGCAGAAGCCGCATCGTGGAGCGCTTTCTGGGACAAGTTCATCCCTGGAGAAATTACACCGCCTTCAAACGCGCCATTTGTTCCCACCAGGTCGAACGTAGTGGCCGTGCCGCTATCAACAACAATCAGCGGGCCACCATGTTCGATAAAGGCGCCTACGGCATTTACCAGGCGATCCGCACCGGCCTGCTCAGGTCGGTCGATCCGAATCTCGACGCCGATATCAACACTTTTGTCTCCGATGAAGACCGGTTCAATGTCGAGATACCGGCGGGCAAAGTTCCGGAAGTTGAATTTGGCCTGGGGCACCACATTGGAAACGATAAAGCCGTTGATCTGACCAAAGGCGATGCCCTCCATCCGGCACATCTGGGTTAGCCAAACGGCATAATCGTCGGCGGTACGTGTGGAGTCGGTGCGGCTGCGCCAGCGCGCAACCCAAGCGTCTCCATCATGGATCGCAAAAACCGTGTTGGTGTTACCCACATCGATTGCCAGCAGCATGTCGGTCATACGCGCCCTACCAAGTGTACATCTCCCGCCCTTATCGTCTCACGCCCCCCGCTGGGCAAATCAAGCATCAGGCCGCCATCATCGGCAAGCCCAGCAAACCACCCTTCCAGAACCCGTTCACCCACCGTGGCCTGGATCAAACCCGTTCGCCCCTCGGCACGTGCGCACCAATCTGTGCGGGTTAAGCCGAAGTCGTCCCGTGCTTGCCGCATTCGGGTCGAGAAAGCGTTGGAAAGCGCTTCGAGGACCACTTCAGGTGTTGGAACAAGGCCCTGGCTGATGGCGGCCAGGCTGGTTGCGGGCTGGTCGACAGCCTCCGGCGCCGTCGCCACATTGATTCCAATACCAACGGCCGCCCATTGACCAGCAGGACCCGCGCCAGATTCAACAAGGATCCCAGAAAGTTTCGCACTGTCGCAGCGCACATCATTAGGCCATTTAAGCGCGATCTCTGCGTTTGGAGCAAATGCCGACGCGGCGTCATGGACGGCAAGCGCAGCGGCAAATGGAAGTCGCAACGCCTCAACAACACCGCCTGGAACCGCGACCAATGCCGTCGCAAAGAGATTTCCGCTTGGCGACTGCCAGGTTCGACCGAGCCTGCCCCTCCCGGCAGTCTGGCGGCGCGCCGCGATCCAATGTTCAGTGAAGCGGGCCGCCAGCGCCAAGCGCTTCGCTTCGGCATTCGTGCTGTCCAGCGTGTCATGCCAGATGACCGGCAGCGGCTGGTTCAATTGGTCAGCCCCATGGCCGCCGCCTCGGTCCAGCCGCCCAGAATTCCGATTCCAATCAACAAAACCGGGAACATCAAGAAACCACAAGCCACCACTGTCGCGACCACGGATGGATCAGGTGACTGGAAATCAGGCTTAGGGGCATCAAACCACATCACTTTTATGATCCGCAGATAGTACGCCGCCGACACAACCGATGCGATGACAAGCAAAATGACAAGCGGTAGCAGGCCTGCGGCCAAGCCTGCCTCGACCACAGCATATTTGGCCCAAAAACCCGCAAGGGGCGGGATCCCCGCGATCGAAAGCAGGATTGCTGTCAAAGCGAGGGTCACGATAGGCCGGTTCGTGAACAGACCCCCGAGTTCACTGATGTCCTCGACCATACCACCAGTCCGCCGCATCATGAGCACGCCTGCAAACATACCCAGGGACGCAATCGTATAGATGGTCATGAACATCAAAAGTGCCGGGGCGCCAAGGTCAGCGCCTGCCGCCACCGGCACCAAGGCATAGCCCATATTGGCGATGGAGGAATAACCCAAAAGCCGCTTGATGTTGTTCTGAAGCAAAGCACCAAAAGACCCGATCACCATGGACGCCCCCGCGATAATGGCGAGAACCAATTGCCAGTCATCAACCGCATTTCCGAAGACCGTGAAAAGCACGTTCGCAAAGACGACCATCATGGCCATTTTCGGTGCGGCGGAGAAAAATGCGCCCACTGGAGTTGGCGAGCCTTCATAAACATCAGGCGTCCAAACATGCATTGGCGCTTCTGAAACCTTGAAGCCCAGACCTGTGATCATAAGCACCATCCCGAAGAGCATTCCCGTACCCATGTCCGCTTCAGCAATGGCCGCATAACTGGTCGACCCGGAGAAGCCATAGACCAATGACGCACCGTAAAGTAGCAATCCCGAAGCGAGGGCACCGAGCACGAAATACTTCAATCCCGCCTCGGCGGACCGCGGACTGTCGCGATGGAAGGACGCAAGGACATAAGATGTCAGGCTTAGCGTCTCAACGCCCATATATAGCGTCATCAAGTCTGCCGCAGACAGCGTTATTCCCATGCCCAGACAGGCAAAAACCATGAGAAGCGCATATTCAAATCGCAACGTCTCATGTCGATCAAAAAAGCCGTCGGCAATCCAAAGTGCAACACCTGCCAAGCCAAAGCTTACAATCTTGGCGAAATTCACAAAGGGGTTAGAGACAACAAGCCCCCCAAAAGCCTCGCCACCTGGTAGATGGAAATAGGCCAATCCTGCGGCAATGAAGAGCGCCATGGCGCCGAGCTTGAAGAAGATCCGGGCGCTGCGTTGGCCAACCAATGCCCCGGCAAACGTGCCAAGCAGACCCACACTGACCAGCCAGAGCTCTGGCGCAAGAGTCTCAACGATGGCGATCCAGTCCAACATCAGCGATCAGCCTCCAGCCATAAGGGTGAGCACGCGCTGGGTTGCACCTTCGGTAATGTCAAAGATAAGGTCCGGCTTCACGCCGAGAATGATGACCCCCACAGCCAAAGGCACGAGGCAGGTTAACTCGCGGGCATTGACATCGGACATTACAATTTCACCGCGATCGATCTTTTCGCTAAGCGCTGGATTCAATTGCCCAAAGACGGCTCGGCGATATAGCGTGAGCATATAGACCGCCGAAAAGATCACTCCAAGCGCCGCACCGAAAGCGGCCCAGGTTGAGGCCTGAAAAGCGCCGATCATGGTGAGTATTTCGCCAACAAAACCGGATGTTCCAGGCAAACCCACATTCGCCATTGTGAACAACATGAATAGCACCGCGTAGACCGGCATCTTGCCGACAAGCCCGCCAAAGGCGGCGATTTCCCGGGTGTGGGCACGGTCATAAATTACGCCCACGATCAGGAAGAGCGCGCCGGAGATAAGCCCGTGGGACAGCATCTGAAACACAGCGCCCTGAAGGCCTATCTCAGTGAAGCTGAAGAGGCCGAGTGTTACAAAACCCATGTGCGCGACAGAGCTGTACGCCACCAGTTTTTTCATATCAGTCTGTCGCCAGGCCACAAGCGAGGCATAGACAATGGCCACCACAGAAAGGGTGAACATGAAGGGTTGAAAATAGAGGCTCGCTTCGGGAAACATGGGCAGTGAAAAACGCATAAAGCCATAACCACCCAGCTTGAGAAGGATGCCCGCCAGAAGGACCGATCCGGCCGTGGGTGCCTGAACATGGGCATCCGGCAGCCAAGTATGGACCGGGAACATCGGCAGCTTCACGGCAAAACTCGCAAAGAAGGCCAGCCAAAGCCAAGTCTGGGCGCCCGGTGCAAACGCATGGGTCTCCAGAATTTCGAAATCAGACGACCCGGCTTCGATCACCATGTAGATCAGCGCCGCCAGCATGAATAGCGAGCCCAGCAAGGTGTAAAGGAAGAATTTGAACGATGCGTAGATCCGGTTCTTACCCCCCCAAACACCGATAATGATGAACATCGGAATGAGCCCGGCTTCGAAGAATATGTAGAAAAGCACCAAGTCCAGCGCGCAGAACGCACCGATGATAAACGTCTCCAAAATCAGAAACGCAACCACATATTCGGTGACGCGCGTTTTGACCGAGCCATAGCTCGCCAGGAAGCAAAACGGCATCAAGAGAGTCGTCAAAACCACGAGCAGGATGGACAGGCCATCGACGCCCATTTTGTATTGTACTTCACCATACCATGCGACCTGCTCGACAAGCTGATAGCCTTCAACACCGGGCCGGTAGGCTGTCAGCGCAACAACCGAGACCAGAAAAGTGGCAATGGAGATCACCAGCCCGGCGGTCAAAGCCTTGGAGCCGTCTGTTTCATTGGGCCCGCTGCCGATGGCCGAGCGGACAAGCATGATTAAGAATGCGCCGGCAAGAGGCATCAGTGTCATTGCCGTCAGGATTGGAAAGCCCTGCATCAGCTTGCCCCTCCAGAGCGCCAGTACAGGACACCGCCAAACACAAGCGCGGCACAAATCACAACGAAAGCGTAGTGGTAGAGATACCCGGTATGCATGGCTGAAAGCCTGCGCGCACCCCAGCGGCTGGCTGCCGTAACGCCATCGGGGCCTAACCCGTCGATGATCCGGCCATCGCCGCCCTTCCAAAACAAATCACCTGACCAAGCGAGGGGACGCACAATCAGGAACTGATAGACTTCGTCAAAATACCACTTGTTCTGCAACATGGCGTGGAGCGGGCCACCACTGTCGGCCATGCGTTTGCCAACGCCGCGATTGAAAAAGTATGTGGACGTCGCAATCAGGAATCCTGCAATGGTCACAATGACCGGAGCCAGGAAGACCCAGGCGAAACCACCATCTTTCTTAAGATCATCAATATCGTGTATGATATGATTGCCTTCGGCGCGGTAGATTGCGTCCCCCCAAAACGCTTCGCCATGGTGGAACATCGGATCATAGAAAGTAACGCCGGCTGCGATGGCGCCGATTGAAAGCAAGATTAACGGGACCAGCATCACCCAAGGACTTTCATGGGGATCGTGGTGCTCATGATCATGGTGACCGTGATCACCCCCAGTGCCGTGGCTTTCCTCAGCGTGGAGATGGTGCGCACCAGTATAAGGGCCATGGAACGTCATATAAATGAGCCGCCAGGAGTAAAAGCTGGTCAGCAGGGCTGCAAAGATGCCGAACCAGAATGCAATCATTCCAAACGCCACGTCCTGTTGCCCCGCCACAAAGGCGCTCTCCAGGATGCCATCCTTGGAATAGAAGCCAGAGAATCCGGCAAAAGGCATGTCCACCAACGGGATACCAATGCCGATAATGGCAATCGTTCCGATCATCATCGCGGCATAAGTGATCGGCATGAATCGCCTGATACCACCCATATTCCGCATGTCCTGCTCATGATGCATGCCGTGGATCACCGAACCCGCACCAAGGAACAAAAGCGCCTTGAAAAAGGCGTGGGTGAACAGATGGAACATTGCGCCTTCATAAGCGCCAACGCCGGCTGCAAAGAACATGTATCCGAGTTGTGAACATGTTGAGTAGGCAATGACGCGCTTGATGTCGTTCTGCGCCAGCCCAACCGTCGCTGCATAAAGCGCTGTGACCGCGCCAATGAGCGTGATCATACCCGCTGCAAACACGGTATGCTCATAGATCGGTGACAAGAGGCAGACGAGATAGACACCAGCCGTCACCATGGTCGCGGCATGGATGAGCGCTGAAACCGGTGTCGGGCCTTCCATGGCATCGGGCAGCCAGACATGCAGAAAGAACTGGGCGGACTTACCCATGGCCCCGATAAAGAGCAGGACACCTGCCACCTCAAAGGCGTTGACGTCATAGCCGAGAAAATTGAACGCGGCTGTTGTCGGCACGGCCCCTTCGGCAAAGGTTGCTATCGGCTGCACGATCCGATTGCCTGCTGCGTCTAGAACATTAAAGGAATTGGCTCGGATCGCGTCGAAAATCGGTTCAAACTCGACCGTGCCAAACGTGAAGAAGATCGCCATGATGCCAAGGGCCAAACCAAAGTCACCCACGCGGTTGGTGACGAACGCCTTGATGGCGGCATCATTTGGCGCATTCTTCTGATACCAGAAGCCGATCAGCAAATAGGATGCAAGCCCTACGCCTTCCCAGCCGAAAAAGAGCTGGATGAAGTTATCTGCCACAACGAGCATTAACATCGCAAAGGTAAAGAGCGAGAGGTAGGCAAAGAACCGCGCCTTGTGCGGGTCTTCACTCATGTATCCCCAGCTATAGAGATGCACCAGGCCTGCCACCGATGTGATCACGGCCATCATGGTGA
>JBCCTK010000044.1:0-21055 GCA_039198685.1 Pseudomonadota bacterium
GGACCCCAGCCTGCGCTGGGGCCTGCGGACTTTTGGGGCCGGGCCCAATGCGGGCTGTTTCGCCGAGCCGGGTCATTTCAATTCGAGCTGACGGCGCCCTTTCCGATCAAACCCGGACCGCCGCCGCATCCCACCGGGATCGCGGACACAGGCGCAGGGCTGGATACGGGAAAAGGTAGACATCGCGCACCTGGTCTTCCGAATAATCTTTAATCCAAAATCGCAGCCAATGGCGCAGGGGGACAGTCCGGGATTGTGATTGCGGGTGGGAGCCTGGTGGACGTGGAAATGCAAGCGCCGGTAAAATTCGCCGTTTCGAGGGACAAAGCACCGGAGAAATCAGCGCCGCCAAGTTGTGCATCCAGGAAGGTCGCGTTCTCCAAATTTGCTCCCAGGAAGGAGGCGTTCGTCAAATTGGCACCGTTGAAATTGGCCCTGGAGAAATTTGTCTTTTCCGCGCGTGCGCCTCTCAAACTGGCGGTGGCAAAAACGGCGTCAATGGCTGAGGCACCACTCAAATCTGCGTCCCGAAAGGTGGCACCGACGAATTTCGCGGCGCGCAAGTTTGCGCCGATTAGCCGCGCGCCCGTTGCGTTCAACCCTGTTGCTGAAACACGTTGCATTTTAGCTTGGTCCAGCGTTGCGTCCTCGAAATGCGCGCCATTCAGTTTGGCATCGACCAGATTGGCAGCGGTCAGGTCGGCCCCGGAAAAGTTAGCCTCTTGCGCCGAAACACTTCGGAGATTGGCGCCGGTAAACTTGGAGTGCTGAAATTGGCCTGAGTCCAGATGCCAGCCCGTCAGACGTTTCTGATCGAGATCGCAAGGACTGCAAACTGAGGAATAAGCAGGCTCCCAACCCACTTTTTCAGCGCCCTGGGCGCTGGCTTCGGTTGCGAGCAAGAGCGCGCCCAGTGCTACACAGATTGAAAAACGCTCTCCATACATCGTTTTTCCCTAGGCCGCGAACATACGACTGTGAACTGAATTTCTTTTAATAACGGCGCTTTCCTAATGACACTGTGGCACGGAGAACGCGGTGGGCAGTTTTGTCGATGCGTCACCGCAGGCTGCGTTGAGCTGTTCCTGTGTGAGACCTTTGGCCGTGGTGAGGTTTGCGCCAGAGATATTCGCGCCTTGCAGGTTTGCGCCGGATAGATCCGCGCCGCCGAAATAGGCACCAACAAGGGTGGCGCGCTCCAGATTGGCGCGTTCCAGATCGGCGCCTGTCAGCCGTGCGCCAAAGAGGTTTGCCAGAGAAAGATTGGAATTGCGAAGGCTGGCCCGATCCATGGTCGACAGGGAAAGATTCGCCTGCCGAAGGCGTGCATTGGCGATATTGGCGCCAGCCAGGTCTTCGTAAGCCAAATCGGCCTGGAACAAGTTGCACCCCTGGCAAGGCTCGCCGGCTTTGACGCGGGCAATTTCTTCGGCGCTTTGGGCAAGAGCAGGGAGGGTGCACATCACGGATGCAGACAAGATAAAGGCGAGAAGCTGTTTCATCATGGGGCGATCCGCCAGCTAATTACAGATTAATAGCCCCCAGTCTGGCAAATCGCGCGCCAGCGGGCGTGGCGCTAATCCCTCCCCATGGGTGTCTTGCCAATCAGACGTTTGCGAGACTTTGACCACAGGTCTCACAGGTAACTGGAGCGCCATCTTCGCCTGCGACCAATGTAAAGCTGCCGCAGCGCGGACAGGCCTCGCCAAGATAGACCGGCTCGGTTTGATCAACCGCTTCAGTGAGCGCTTCATCCGGGCTGGGTCTGCGTTTGTCGAGGATGACGATGTTGTCGGGCAGTTGCCCGCGGGAAAACCCGCGCGAGATGATTTGCGCTGCTTCTTCAGTAAAGGTCTGGTTTGCTGCGTCTCGGGTTCCGTCTCCCCGAACGCCTCGGCCTAGCCCATCATGGGTGACATCATCGTGGTCTTCGGCGAGATCTTCGCGCCCAAGATAAGACACGGCCAGCTCACGAAAAATATAGTCCAGGATCGAGGTCGCTTTTGTGATGCGATCATTACCAGTCACTTCTCCAGCGGGTTCGAAACGCGTAAACACAAAGGCGTCCACATATTCTTCCAGTGGCACACCATATTGTAAGCCAAGGGATACCGAGATCGCAAAATTGTTCATCATCGAGCGGAAGGCCGCGCCCTCTTTGTGCATATCGATGAAAATTTCTCCGAGCGATCCATCATCGAATTCCCCCGTGTGGAGATAAACTTTGTGGCCTCCCACCGTGGATTTTTGAATATAGCCCTTTCGCCGGTCAGGCAGGCGCGTGCGATGGGCATTCTGGGTGATGTCCGTTTCATCCACCCCATCAGAGTCAATCGGCTCCACCTTCAATTCGACGGCCAATTGCGCTATTGAATCCAGCCGACTTTGGATCAGACAAGATGGCCCTGCGCGTGCGCCACCAAAGCTATAAGCGATTTTGGTTTGGATTGGGTTTGAATTGAGGTCGGTTGGTATTGTAGCGCTCAGTATGGGCGGGGCATCGAGTTGGCTGGCGATCGCGTACGCAAGACTTTCGCAGGCACTGGCGCATTCGTCCAGTTCGATGCCCGAAGATTGAAGAGCGCTTCGCGCAAGGCGTTCGGCCTGGCCGTCAAGGTCTGCTTCAGCCGCTTCGATATCGCGGCGCGAGAACCCGATCGCTGAAAGCAGTCCATGTCCGTCGGCATCAAACAGGTCTGGAGCCAGTTTCAAGTCTCGCGCGATGATTTCGTCTCCCAGCACCCAGCGGGAAAAGGCGGCACTGAGCGGCAAACCCTCGCCAAGGGCGCTGCGGATCCGTTGGATTGCTTCTACTGTAAATCCACGGGCCCGCAGTTTTTCAGGCGTAATCGCCGCTGCATCTTCAAGCGCGCCGCGGCGGCTGAGTTGCTCCAAAAGTAGGGTCAGTTTCTCCGGCGCTACTTTTTCCAACGCCAGCCGTGTCGAGCGAGACAAAATCGGTCCCATATCGGTTTCCAGCACCAGGGCGGAGGGCATGGATATGCCCTGGCTCTCCAGGCCGATTTCCGCGGTTGTGGATGGTGAAGCGGGAAGCACCATCAGACGCGGACCCTCTTTTGGGTTTGCGCGTTTGGCAGGCAATCCAAGCGTGTCTGACTCTCGCTTCTTAATTCCAGTGCCCCGCAGACTATGGCGCACCGCCGCGAGCAAGGCCGATGCCATCTCGGCATCATTGGGTTTTCCAAGGGCAAGCAACGCGGCACCCAATCCGGCTGCCACAACGACGCCGCCCAGACCAACCCGCTCAATGGCCATGGTGCAGTTTGCATCCAGAGCGAGGCTGTCGATGCCGTCCGAATCGATGAGGCTGACAAGATCGATGGCAACCGCAGGTGTATCGACTGGCCAGTCGAAACCGCCATCCAGGAGGACTTCTCCACCAGCAGCGAGAAACTGAGACATCACAGGCGGGTTCAACAGATCGGTTTCGCGCAATCTCAGTGTTGATCGTGTGTCCGTGCTGGCTTGTTTACGCAGAGACCGGGCGACACAAGGGAAACCACCAGGGTGTCTCAAGGCGGCTTCTATGAGTTCGATAGAGACCCCTTCAGAGATCGCTCTCGCGAGTTCGCTATCGTTTGGTGCGTCGCCGAGCGCTTCAAGTTGCTCGCTCAGGCTAAGGAGACCTGCGTTTGCGGTCAGAGACTGGTGAAGCGCGTCATTGGCGGCGTCCAGCTCGCTGGAAGTGTTGACCAAAGGCGCGGCAAGCGCGACTGCACTGATAGCCCCAAGTGTGTTCACGGTCGACACTGAGGCCTTTGAATCAAGGGTGTAATCAGACGTGCTTTTCACCGACAGGGGCTCCATAGACTTGGCTTTCAGATCCATTCTGCAATCCTGCCCCGAGTCGTGCTGGAGACGAAGTGCCGATGTGGCGTGGCATACCGTGATGTGGCATTGGTGTTGCCAGCGCGCGCAAGGGTGACTAATCCATCTCCACAGTCATATTGATGACAGATTGAAGCGTCAGGACACGGTTGTGATTGCAAAACTCTTCACCTGGTGGAATGGGTCCACCTTCGGCGCGCTTTTTGACATTAAGCGCCGTTCTGCATTTATTGGCGAGGACGCGTTCGGCAACCGGTATTTCGAAGACCGTCGGCCTTCCCTTGGTACCGATAATTTCCATCGCCGCTACGTTGTTTACGAAGGACTTGCGGAGCCTTCAAAGGTGCCTCCTGACTGGCACGGATGGCTCCATCATGTCATTGATACGCCTCCTACGGAAGTGCCGCTCTCACGGCGCCCATGGGAGCTAGACCACAAACCAAACCTGACCGGAACGCTCTATGCGTCGAAGCCAAAGGGCTCGATGTCGAATAAAGATGCTGCACGCCAGGAAACCTACGCAGATTATGAATCATGGAGTCCCGATGCGTGAATCGATTGTTGAGACGCTGATTGGTGTCGCGGTCGTTGCTGTTGCTGCTGCCTTTCTCTGGTTCGCTTTGGCGCGCGGGGGTGATGTGTCGACTGGCAGCGCAGACCTCGAAGTTGGAGCGCGCTTTAGTTCCGTATCCGGCGTCGACCGTGGCGCAGACGTGAGAATTGCTGGTGTGAAAGTGGGCGTGGTTCAGTCCATTCGTCTCGACTGGGAGACCAATGAGGCATTGCTGACGATGGGCGTGGATAGTGGTATTGAAGTCTTCGATGACGCTGTCGCCCGGATTCAAACCGATGGTTTGCTTGGCGGTTCGTATATAGCCCTGGATCCGGGCTATGATGCGTTTGAACTCGGGCCTATTCCTGCATGCGGTGCAGGCGAATCTCTCTTTGATGGTACCGGGTGTTCTATGATTGCGAACACTCAAGGCAGCGTTGATCTTCTCACGCTCTTCGCCTCGTTCGCCAGCGGTGGTGATGGTGGCAGCTCTGAGACCTCTGCGGAAGATGACTTTGGCGGCTACCCCGAATGATTTTGCGCCCGGGTGTGATACTGGCATCCTGGGCAATCCTGGGAACCGTTGCCATTGCCCAGGATGCGCCCCAGCCGGAACAACCCCCCGGTGATGAGACTCAGCAGTTGGAAGAAGACTTTGACGCCCTTTTTAATCCGGAGCCTGAGCCGAATGACAATCGGACGCCAGCAGCGCCGATTGAATTAGGGCCTGCGCCGTCTACCACTTTAAATTCCGAGCCAATCGAACCGGCTTTAGACGTGCGTGCCGATGAAGACGTTTCTGCCGATGACGAGGACGGCGAAACGGCCAATGGTGACAAGGCATCTGGAGAGGAGGGCGAGGAGGAGGAAGATGTTCGTACCCCTTTGCGCTGGAACCAGTTTGAGACAGCAACACTGCGTGGACTGGACAAGATCACCGGTCGCTTCACCGATATTGACGCACGGGTCGGACAGGCGGTGCAATTCGGGACGCTTAGGGTCGAGGTTCAGACTTGCTTCCAAACGCCTCCCGACCTGGCGCCGGAAAGCGCTGCCTTCATTCGTGTCAACAGCCTTCAGCCGATGGAGACTCAAGCCGGGCTTGAGCCGGAACCACTTTTGTTCTCAGGATGGATGTTTGCTTCGTCGCCCGGTTTGAATGCGCTTGAGCATTCTGTCTATGACGTTTGGGTCATCAACTGCGCCCGGGTGGAATTTCCAGTCAGTGCCGAACAATAAGGTTCAGCGCGTCCGCGCCTGTGATCGTGATCGGCGGCGCATCGAATTGGCAGTCAAGTTTCAGGGCGTCCGCGAGAAGGTCTTTAAAGTCAGCCCGGATTATTTCGACCAGGCCGAACTGCTCAAGATGGGGATTGTGAAATTGCGCGTCTAGCAAGCTGTAACCCTGCCGGATAAGGCGACCGACAAGATGAACCAGTGCGACCTTTGAAGCATCGGTGGCCCTGGAAAACATGCTCTCGCCAAAGAATGTTCCCCCCAGCGATACACCATAGAGCCCGCCAACGAGGCGTCCTTCGTCCCACACCTCGACTGAATGGGCCTGGCCCATGCGGTGAAGGGTACTGTAAAGATTGTGGATCAAAGGATTGATCCAGGTCGATTCCCGACCCGGCATAGGCGCCGCGCAGCCCTCGATGACGCGACTGAAGGCTCGATTGATCGACACTTCAAATCTGTCTTGACGCACTGTCCGTGCGAGGCGTTTGGGGACGTGGAAGGCATCAAGCGGAAGGATGCCCCTCAAATCGGGATCGACAAGAAAAAGTCGAGGATCATCATGGCTTTCCGCCATGGGAAATATCCCGCGGCGATAGCATTTGAGCAGTTGCGCTGTATCGAGACGCAGGCTCATCGACGACAGACTACCCTCGCTCTAGCATCCGCTCCAGCCAGTGAATGTCGTAATTGCCGTCCACCACGTCTTTCTCTTCCACTAAACGACGGTGTAATGGGAGCGTTGTCTCTACGCCATCCACGACCATTTCCGATAAGGCGCGGCGCAGACGCATGACGCACTCATTGCGCGTGCGAC
Organism: Pseudomonadota bacterium; assembly: GCA_039198685.1. Lineage (GTDB taxonomy): Bacteria > Pseudomonadota > Alphaproteobacteria > Caulobacterales > Hyphomonadaceae > UBA5336. The sequence goes on from JBCCTK010000044.1 coordinate 6,456, forward strand.
CATGGACGATCAGCTTGCCGATCAGGCTGTCATAGTGTGGCGGAATCCGATAGCCGGCATAGGCGGCACTATCGAGACGCACATCCGGTCCGCCTGGCGGGTGGAAGCCTGTAATCGTGCCTGGGCTGGGGACAAATGTCTCTGGATGCTCTGCATTGATCCTGCACTCGATCGCGTGGCCCACCAACATCACTTCGTCCTGCGTGAAGGAGAGCTTTGCGCCGTCGGCCACCCGGATCTGCTCGCGCACGAGGTCAATCCCGGTAATCATCTCCGTGACCGGGTGCTCTACCTGGATACGGGTGTTCATCTCGATGAAGTAGAAATGACCATCTTCATACAGGAACTCCATGGTGCCCGCGCCGCGATAGCCAAGCTTGGCCACCGCCCGCGCAACGATCATACCGATATCATCGCGCTGGGCTTGGTTCAGCGCCGGGGAAGGGGCTTCCTCGAACACTTTCTGGTGGCGGCGCTGCAGCGAGCAATCGCGCTCCCAGAGGTGGCAGACATTGCCGTGCTCATCGGCGATGACCTGAATTTCTATATGGCGTGGACGCTCCAGATATTTCTCAAGATAGACGGCGTCATCGCCAAAGGCTGCCTTGGCCTCCGTCTTTGCGGTTTTAACAGCGGTTTCCAGCTCTTTCTCCGACCGGGCCACTTTCATGCCGCGCCCGCCGCCGCCCGCTGCCGCTTTTACCAATACGGGGTACCCGATTTTCTTGCCGGCACGTTTGGCGGCGCTGATCGATTCGACGCCGCCATCTGAGCCTGGAACAACGGGCACGCCGGCGTCGATCATGGCCTGCTTGGCGGCGATTTTGTCGCCCATCACACGGATATGTTCGGGCTTCGGGCCGATAAAAATCAGTCCGTGGGCTTCGACCATCTCCGCGAATTGGGCGTTTTCTGAAAGAAACCCGTAGCCTGGATGAACTGCGTCGGCGCCCGTAATTTCTGCAGCGGCAATGATCTGGGATTTTTTCAAGTACGACTGTGCAGAAGGAGCCGGGCCGATGCAAACACTCTCATCTGCTAAACGAACGGCCATCGCATCGGCGTCCGCCTCGGAGTGTACCGCAACGGTGCTTAGACCCATTTCCTTACAGGCGCGATGAATCCGAAGAGCGATTTCGCCCCGGTTTGCAATGAGGACTTTCTCGATCATGTGACTTAAGATCCTTGCGTGCCTAGGTGATAACCATCAGGGGCTCGCCGAACTCGACCGGTTGGGCATCCTCAACGATAATTTTTGTGACTGTGCCTGAGCGCGGGGCATCAACGGGATTGAAGGTCTTCATCGCCTCGACCAGCATGAGCGTGTCACCCTTCTTTACTTTGTCGCCGACGGTCACGAAGATTTTGGCCCCGGGTTCAGGGGACAAATACACCGTGCCCACCATGGGTGAGGTAACGGTGTTTTCGTCGATCGTCACAACGCCGGTATCTGAAGAAACACTTGGTGCGGGCGGCGGTGGTGCAGCAATCGGTGCCGGCGCAGCGGTGGGCGCGGCGATCGGCGCTTGGGTCAGGGTTTGAATTGGGGCAGGCAGGGGTTTGGTCACCCGCACCCGCAAGCCTTCATGCTCAACTTCAAGCTCGCCAAGGTCTGCCTCGCGCAGGATCGCAGCCAATTCGCGAATTACGCCAGTGTCGAGTTTCGTTTTGCCGCTGCTCATTTTGGGCTTTTGCCTCCGAGGCTGATGAGGTGACGCGCCGCATCCATCGCCAGCACATAACCATGGGCGCCGAGGCCCGCAATCGTTGCGCTTGCAAGCGGTGCCACAAAATTGGTGTGGCGGAAGTCTTCGCGCGCTGTTGGATTGGAGAGGTGGACTTCAATAATCGGTATGGTGATGGATTTCAGGGCATCGTGAAGTGCGATAGACGTATGCGTGTAGGCCGCTGCGTTGATGATAAGTACAGAGCCGGCCTTGCCGGCCTCTTGGATCCAATCGACGAGTTCGCCCTCGTGGTTCGATTGGCGAAACACAATCTCTTCGCCACCGGAATGCGCGCGAACGAGGCGTTCCAGGTCCTCAAGGGTCGCGGTGCCGTAGATTTCCGGCTCGCGCGTACCAAGCAGGTTGAGATTCGGGCCGCCGAGCACATAAATAGGATATGACATAACGCCACCGTTTGGCTGCAATTGAGGGCCATGGCAAGCTCAGTTTGGGCTTTGCGGGTCACCGGAGACAAAGATGCAAATTGTGTTGAATGGCGAAAACCGCGAGTTAACCGAAAACACGACGATTGCGGAACTGGTCTTATCGCTCGGTGGTGACCCAAGGGGAATCGCCATTGAGCGTAATCTGGAGATTGTCCCCAAGAGCGAGCATGGCAAAACCGTACTGATGGAAGGCGATCAGTTGGAAATCGTGCAGTTCGTTGGTGGCGGATAATGACACCAAGTGGAGACATGATCGACTTATTCATCTCATACAAACGCGAGGAAAGAGACTTTGCGAGGCGGCTGTTTGACGATTTGAAACCGTTCCTGAGACCGTGGTTCGACACATCTTTGGAAATCGAAAATACTTGGCGGGCTGTTTTATCGCGACAGCTTTCCGAGGCGAGTTGTCAGGTCACACTATGGTCGCCTAAAGCCACCGAATCCAAGTTTATCCTTTCTGAGGCGTCTCAAGCCCTGAATGAAGCCAAACAAATTGATGCACTGCTTTCGCCGTGCGAAATACCGCTGCCCTTTGGCCAGCGTGGCGTGGTCGATCTCACCGGCTGGCGGGTTAATCCCGAGGACATAGGAAAGTGGGATTTACTCAGGAAGGTCGCCGAAGTTCTTCGCGACGGTGCCTTGGAACAGTATGCCATTCAGGAAATTCTAGCCCACCAGGATTCAGATAACGCGAACACGATTGAGTATTTTGACTATTCTGAATTGTCGGCGTGCTGCGATGCCTTGCGCGATGAGGTGCGGGGGTTTGATCCAGATGTTATTTTTGCGCCGCACGCGCGCAGCGGAATCTGGGCAGAGATCTTTTTTGATTTCCTGCAGTACCGCGTTCCGGTGGTGATCGGCTCTTTGGCGGCGGACGGAAACCTTTCCGGGTATACTCTTGCGGGCAACGACATGATCCCGAACCTGCTAAAACTGAAGCGGCCTAATGAGCGCGTACTCGTCGTATGCGATAGGATCACCCGCGATCACCATTGCTTCACACTAGACAACGTCCTCCAATCGGAATTTGGCTTTGCGGCTGAAAACATTCGATTTATCGGATTGGTTGGGCATGAAGACATGGTGGGCTCGCGCTTCAGAATGGGTAAGATATCAGCTGCAAGGGACCTCGTACTCTTCTATGACATGGTTGAGCTGAATGACTAGGAGTGAGATTGCCCAAAGGCCCAGTCTCACCTTGCGCTGTCTGCCGGAAGACCACGGCGCTGCTGAGAGGCTTGCCAGTATTCTTAACAATCTCGAGTCCGTCTTCACAGACAATGACGGCCGCCCGGGGCGGATCAGCAATATCGAAACCCGGATCGTGCACGCCGATGATGGTGATAGTGCTCCTCCTTCGGTGGTTGAACCAACACTTTGCCTCTGGTCTGCATCGGTGAGCGATGTGCGGTGTCCTGGCCAGTTGCTGCCCAATTCAGACGCAGAGAGCACCCAAATTCATGCCGCTTTACCGGGTGCTGTGATCGTCGCTCCCTGGTCAGAGAGCCAAGCTGGCGACCTCAGCTGGCTTCAGTCTGTGGGTCAAACCAAAAACCAACAGTCAGAGCGCCTGAAGAGACTTGCGGCGAGTGACAATTCTCGCGGATTCTGGGATTTGTTGCGGGCGTGTTATCGCGTGCTCGGCGCGCTGAGTGAGATGAGATATTGCTTGTTCTTGCGCAATGCAGAGCGCCCCCATATTGAAACCGGAGAACGCGCAAAGCGCCTGTGGCGCTATTCAGATCTCGAAGAGATGGTGAGGCGGTGTGCGCCCGAGGTCGCTGATTTTGCACCTGACTCCCTGTTTTCATTTGATGCGCGCGGTGGCCAGTGGGCGATGTCTATCAAGCAAGTCGCGCGTATTAATCCTCCGCTGTACGTCGGTTTCCGTCTCAAGCGTGATGGCCTGCGCCGACGTGACAGCTCTGGAAACCAGAGCCCGCTTTTTGATGCCTGTTCCGTGATTTATTCAAAGCGTTGGGAGCTCTATATTCCACCGGCGCTCTCGGAATTGCCGCGCAATGCGCGCATCCTTTTTATTGATGATTATTCTCGAACTGGAGATACATCCGTTCTCTGGCGTAATTACATGACGCACCAATTGGGTTTCGCGCCAGACAATCTCAGGACGCTCACGCTCTTTACCACGAAGGAAACAGACCTCTCGCAACTGCCTGGGCATATCTATGGGTGGCAATCGGATGCCCGTGTGAATCCGTTGATATACATGCACCAGCGATAATTCCATTGCGCACCTTTGAAAGGCTTGTGGGTGGCTTTCGGGGCGGCTAATCCAAACTATGACAATGTCTAATGACCCCCTCACAATCGCGGGGCGCACGTTCCAGTCTCGCCTGATCGTAGGTACGGGAAAATATGTTTCCTACGCCCAGAACGCCGATGCTGCGCGTGCTTCCGGCGCTGAAATTGTAACTGTCGCACTGAGAAGGGTGAACCTTTCGAACCCCAATGAGGAGCGTCTTACCGACCACCTGTCTCCGCACGAATTCACCTACCTTCCGAATACGTCAGGATGCTACACCGCCAAAGAGGCGCTGCGCACCCTCAGACTGGCACGCGAAGCAGGCGGCTGGGATTTGGTGAAACTGGAAGTGCTGAGCGATCAAAAAACGCTTTACCCGGACATGGAGGAAACCCTGCGTGCCGCCGATATTCTGGTCCGCGAAGGGTTTCAGGTCATGGTCTACTGTTCTGATGATCCGATCTTCGCCCGCAAACTCGAAGATGTGGGCTGCGCGGCGATCATGCCCCTGGGCGCGCTCATTGGCTCGGGACTGGGGATTCAGAATCCTGTCAATATTCGTCTGATCATTGAACAATCGGAGGTGCCAGTCATCATTGATGCTGGGGTAGGCACAGCCTCTGACGCGGCCATTGCCATGGAATTGGGATGTGACGGTGTGATGCTGAACACAGCTATTGCCGAAGCGCGTGACCCCATTCGGATGGCGCGCGCCATGAAACATGCTGTCATAGCCGGCCGCGACGCCTATCTTGCCGGGCGAATGGCAAAGCGGCGCTACGCCGATCCATCTTCTCCACTCGCCGGGCTGATTTAAATCTTTAGCCCTGCAGAGCCGCTTCAATGGCGCGGGTTACAGCCGGTGTGTTGGCGCCTGGAACACTCGTTTCACCAACGAAAAATGCTGGCGTTCCGTTGATACCGAGCTCCCGGGCCAGCGCCGAGCTGTCTGCCAGTTGTTTCTTTACGTCGTCAGAGTCCATGTCGGCGCGCATCTGGTCCACGTCTAGGCCCACATCTGCGGCCAGGGCGTTGATTTCAGGAGCGGTGAAATTACCCCGGTGCTCCATCAGTGCGATGTGCATTTCAAAATATTTGCCTTGCTTGCCGGCGGCCAAGGCAGCCAGCGCGGCCTGGCGACTTTCCGGGGACAGGATTGGGTGTTCTTTGAATACCACCCGGACATTTCCTTCATAAGAAGCCGGCAGACCGGCCACATAATCCACTGAGCGTTTACAATAACCGCAACGGTAATCAAAAAACTCGACCACGGTCACTTCGGCATCATCAGGACCAATGGTGAAGTCGGCTTCATTCTCATACAAACTCTCAAAATTTGCCGTCAGCGCCTCGCGAGCCAGTCGGTCTTCTTCCGCTTTCTGGCGTGCGCTCAGCTCCACCAGCGCTTCTTCGATGATTTCGGGGTTTTCCATAAGGTAGTCGCGGATGATCTCCTGGACTTCAGCACGCGACATCGCACTGGACGTATCCGCCGCAGCCGAGTCCTGTGCGCAGGCGGGCAAGAGGATCAATGAAGACATCGCCGCTGCGGCAAAGGGAAACTTCTGGAACATCGGAAACCTGTGATCTGTTGATACGCTTCTCAATACATGGAGGCATTGCCAGCGATTGGGAAGACCGTCCATACTGGCGACGCGCGCACAGACCTGACGTTTATGTTATCACTACGCGCCGTTAGCGGCGACTGCGTCGATAAAAGTCCTGGTTTTCAGGAAGTCGTGGGTCGGTAATCGCCAATATGTCAGATGCGCGTCGGTAAAGCGGTGTTCCTGATTCTAGATCCAGGCGTGCGCGGCCGGCAAACCGGTTTGCCCGCGATATATCGCCAATGTAATAGGCTGACTCTGCGGTTGCGAGTTGTGCTTCAGCGGTTCGTCCTTGGGCCGCTACGGACGTGGCGAGTTGGCGCCAAGCATAGGCATTATCCTGCTCAATCAAAAGTGCCTGTCGAAGAGCATCCTCAGCGAGAGCCTGATCTCCTTCTTGGTTTCGCGCTGATAGCGATTGCGCCAAGCGGATGAGAAGCAGCGGTTGATTGGGCTTTAATTCCACCGAAGCGGCATGGGATGCGACCGCTTCATCAAATCGGCCGCCATCAAAAAGGATGTCACCGCGTAACTCATGGAAGTAAGGGTTTTCCGGCTCATCGACGATGAGAGAGTCAATTTCTGCGACCGCGGCGCCATTATCAGCGGCCTGCATGTATGCCACAGAGCGGGCATAGCGTGCGGGCATACTCGTGTCGCTCAGTGGATATCTGCGAAACACCTGGGTTGGCGGATGGAGAAAGCCAACAAGCTTGGCCTGCATAAATTCGAACTCTCGGACGACTCGGGGTTCTGGGGGAACCCCCCATAAACCTGTTTCTTCTGCCAGTTGGCGGGAGCGATTGATCCTGTCCGATGCTAAAGGGTGGGCTCGGAAATAGGGATCACGCCGCCTGTCGGAGAGCACTTCCTGATAGCGGTAATTCTCGAAAAACTCGACGATCCCCGCTGGCGACTGGCCCAAAGCTTCCATGTAGGCGATCGCGGCCTGGTCGGCAGCAGCTTCCTCAGCGCGGGTGTGGCGGAAGAAATTCAGCGCCGCAAACTGTTGGGAACTTGCGATCAAGGCCGCTCCAGCATCACCGGCGCCAGCGGCAATAGCCAAGATTCCTAAACCGATGGAAACGAGTGCCGGGCGAGAAGATACCTGTGCGGCCCGTGCGCGACTAACGGTATGGCCGCAAGCAATATGACAAGTCTCGTGACCGATTACGCCTTTGATTTGACCTGGGTTTTCTGCCGCTATGATGAGGCCAGTGTGCAGGTGGATACGTTGCCCATTCGCAACAAAAGCGTTCAGCGTCGGATCGTTGATAATATACAGTCCGACATCGTTTGGCTCCAGCCCCGCAACTTCCAGGATCGGATCGGTCCAATTGCGGAGAGTCTCCTCGATTTCCGTGTCCCTAATCAGACCCTGTGCCGTGGCCGTTGCAGCAAGGCAGACCGATAATAGGGCGGCGCTAACAAAACGACATAAGGAGAAAGACATCGGCAATTCCAATCTTAGCGCGGTTTTCTTAACGTAGAAAAATGGCAAGGGCATGACTAGAGCCTGAACACACAGGGCTCAAACGGGTCAGGTGTCTATCTCCGTCGCGTCATAATCGAAAATGAAGGCGCCGTCAGGGTGGAGCGATAGGTTGATTTGGTCACCCACGCGCGGTCTCTGATAGTGGGGTAGACGAAAGGTGAAGTCCGAATGGCCTGCGCGAACCGACAGCTGCACCTCTTCGCCTACCCTCGCCACATGCTGAACTTGTGCGGCGCAAGGGCTTGTTGGATCGATCCGAAAGGCGGTCTGACGAACAGCGAGGATTTGGCTTGGCCGGAGTTCGGTTCCCCAAAGTCCGTCTGGAAGGGAGTCGATGTGAAATGTGTTGATTGGCCCAAGCGCTGCGGCAACATCCAGTGATGCTGGCGCTTCAAACAATGCCTCAGCCGTTCCGGTCTGCAACAATTTGCCGCTTCGCATGATGGCAAGCGTGTCTGCCCGCGCCATTGCGGAATTGGCATCATGGCTGACAAACACGGCTGGTACGCCCGTTTCGCGAATGGCCGACAATGTGATGTCAGCCACGTCATCGCGAAGGGCAGGATCCAGTCCGGAGAAGGGCTCATCCATGAGGATTGCGTCGGGCCCTGGCGCTAATGCGCGAGCGATCGCCACCCTTTGTTGTTCACCGCCTGAGAGTTCGTGGGGGAAGGCTTGCGCCCTTTGAGCAAGGCCCATCCGATCAAGCCATTTCAAAGCTTCAGCTCCGCGAGCCGACTTGGAGAAACCTTTCAGCCCGAAAGCGACATTATCGATCGCTTTCAAGTGAGGGAACAGGGCAAAGTCCTGGAATATCAGTCCTGTATTGCGCTTTTCTGGTGCGATATTGACCTTTGGGCCAGACAGTATTCGGTCACCGATTTGGACCGTTCCCGAATCGGCAGATTCAAGGCCCGCAAGGAGGCGAAGAACCGTCGATTTCCCCGCACCGGACGCGCCAAGTAGTGCGGTTACGGTGTTGGGGGACACTGTGAGGTCGATACCGTTGACAACCTTGCGGGCGCCAAGGCTTTTGACGAGGCCGCGAGCAACAAGTGCTTCTTTTGTTTGGGTCATGACTCCGATCCCGGCCGCGCCCGCGATAATCTCCACGACAAGACCAAAACGGGCAATAGCCCCGCAGCGGTGATCAGGAGACAAGGCAGTGCAGCAGCGGCCAGGCGCTCATCCGACGCATAGTCATAGCCCCTGACGGCGAGCGTGTCCCAATTGGCCGGGCGCAGCATTAGTGTGGCTGGCAGCTCTTTGAGCACTTCCACGAAAAGGATCAGCGCTGCCACCATTGCGCCGGACAGGGCGATGGGAAGATCGACCCGCCAAAGCTTTTGGATCGGAGACGCGCCCAGGGCGCGCGCCGCGTCATTTATGGAAACCGGTGCCCGAGCCAGCGCCGCCTGCAATGGCTCTGCGCCTGCCGCCGTGAAACGGCATGCATAAATCCAGACCAGAACAATGACCGCGACCGGTCCGGCTAAATTCAGTCCAAACGAAGCCAGCGCTACGATTCCACCAAGCGCGAGCACAGCGCCGGGGACAGCGTACCCACCGGACATGACCAGGCGGGCAGCACCTGCGATCCAGCCGCCCTGCCTCAGGCCGAGAGCGACCGTGACGCCCAGAACAAAACATATCAAAGCTCCTGCGCTCGCCAGAGCAAGCGAAGTGCGCAAGGGTGCCCAAAGGCTTGCCGCGCCTCGGTCGCCTGTCTCCAGCGCGATCCAGCTCAGCCTTAGGACCGGGACACCAAACCCCCAAGCAAAAACAGCCATACAAAAAGCCGCCGCAAGCCACCCGGAAATCGGACTCAGGGCAGGGCGTGCCAATGCCTGCCAGCGTTTGGATGTCGCTTGGCTTCCGGCTCTACCGCGTTGGCGCCGTTCCAACCATTGTAGCGCGATAGCCAGCGCCAGTAGGACGAGTGCCATGCGCGCAGCCGCTCCGGCATCTCCAAAGCTGGACCACGCCCTGAAGAGCCCGACTGTGAGCGTGCGAACCCCGAGGAAATCTGCTGCTCCGAAGTCTGCGGCCGCTTCCATGAGTGCGAGTGCAAGGCCGGCGACAATCGCTGGGCGCGCTGATGGTAGCGCGACACGCCAAATCGTACTGAGCGGTGAAGAGCCGAGCGTCCTGGCGGCATCAATAGCGCACAGTGATGTTGTGGTAAACGCAGAGCGAGCCGTCAGATAGACATAGGGGTAAAGGGCTCCGGCCAAAACGAATGCGAGGCCTGGTGCCGAATTGATGTTAGGGAACCAATAGTCGCGGGCGCCAAGACCTGTGGCATCCCTAAGGGCATTTTGAAGTGGACCCGACACACCCAGAAGGTCGGCATACGCGAATGCGATGACGTAGCCCGGCGCCGCAAGGGGCAAGATCAGCAACCACTCAAACACACCACGGCCAGGAAAGCTGTGCATTGTTACCAGCCAGGCGGCTGGAATGGCCGTCGCAAGAATAATGCCCCCGGTCAGCACCAACAGGGCGAAGGTGGTCGCAGTAAAACGCCAAAGATCCGTGGCCACGATGTGGTCCCAGGCTTCCCCGCCGCCCGCAAACAATCCACTCCCGCCAGCCGCTACAAGTGGGATTGCCAACACGAATGTTGCGAGCCCCATCGGGATCTGGCGGAGAATGGGCGTAGCCCTGTAGATGCTCACAAATAGTGACTTCTAAAGGGGTTACGGCCAGCCGGCACGGTCATAGATCCGCTGGGCTTCCGTTTGGTTCTCGCCCAGACTTGCAAGATTGGTTGCAGGCTTTGCGCTGGGCGGCGTTGGCAACCCATTGGGGAGTGTTATGCCATCGCGGACCGGATATTCCTTGGTCTCCGCGATCAGCATGGCCTGGCCTTCCGGCGTAGCAAGGAATTCGAGGAATGCGATGGCGCCCTCCCGGTTGGGTGCATTGGCCGTCACGGCTCCGGCTGTGACATTCACATGAGGGCCATCGCCGGCATCGGCAAACACGATCGCCGTTTTTTCCGCGACTTCGCGATCAGCATCTGACTCGCTTGTGGCCAACCTGACCCAGTAATAATGATTGGCTATGGCGACGCTGCAGGCACCGGCGGCCACGGCCTTGATCTGATCTGTGTCCCCGCCTGCCGGGTCGCGGGCAAAACTGTTGGACACCTGATCGGCCCATGCTTCCGCGCTGTCTGCACCCTGGGTTTCAATCAAGTGACCCAGCAATGAGAGATTATAGATGTTGGCGCTGGAACGCGCGCAGATTTCGCCATCCAGGGCTGGATCAGCGAGTTTCGGGAAGGTGTCCACCGCATCGGCCTGTACCCGTGCTTTGTCGTAGGCCACTACGCGGTAGCGCTTGGCGAGGCCAAACCAATGGCCCTCGGGATCGCGCAATGCCGCTGGCACGACCGATTCGAGCGTTTCAGAGGTGACTGGCTGGGTGAGGCCGGCATCTTTGAAGCGCCATAGGGCACCGGCATCTGCCGCGATAACGATGTCTGCCGGGCTGGCGTCACCTTCTGCTCTAAGCGTCTCCAACAATTGAGGGGCGCGAGACTCCCGCGCCCGAATCTCAATTCCCGTCTTGGCTTGGAAAGCATCGTAAATCGCCTGGTCGCCATCATAGTGCCGGGCAGAGTAGACGGTCAGGATTTGCGGTTCGGCGGCGCCATTTTCAACGGTTGCCGATGGGCTCGAGGACTCACCGCAGCCGCTGATCGTGACAGCAAGACAAAGCGTTGAAATAAAAGCGAGACGATGGCGCATGGGTCTACTCCTTAGATCTCCGCACACCTAGACTCTTTGAGAACGCCTCGCAATGGCCAGTGTGGTTTCGCCGCATCACTTTCGCCCGACCGGCGATTGCATGCGCACAAAAAACACCCGTCGAATGGTTGCTAAATTAAAATCGTCGGTGCACGGTATATTAGTTGATTAAGGGGACCACAATGAATGATGTGGTGGTGAATTTAGGGCTCAAACGCCCAGAAGATGAACAAATACTGGCATCTGCGATCGATACCTATGCCCGTTGGAGGCAGAATCTTTGCGAGGTTGATAGCCGCTCAATCGAGGGTGAGGCGCCAGACATAATGGTAAAAACGGGCTTTCTTGCCTGTGGTGCAGTGCAAAAAACTTTAATTTTTCAGGAGCGCCGGTGGGCCGCTGGCTTTTTGCGAATCTGGCGCTTTCAGCGTCAAAAAGCCTAGATTCTCCATATCATCATAGGCGCGCCGCATTGCGGTCTTTTCCTCGCCGCCGGACCAGAGTAACCAGCGCGGATGGAAAGACTGAATATTCGCGGGGGTGCCCCGCTTGCTGGCGAGATCCGAATCTCAGGGGCAAAGAACTCTGCCTTGAAGCTGATGGTTGCGAGTCTTTTGACCGACCGACCGCTCACCTTGTCGAATATGCCAGATTTGAGCGACACGCGTTTTCTGGGAGAGTTACTCGCGACCCTCGGGGTCGAGGTGTATTGGCCCAAAGGTGGCGCGACATGCCATCTCAACGCCGCTGAACTGAAGAGCACCATCGCGCCCTATGACCAGGTTCGAAAGATGCGGGCGAGTTTCAATGTTCTCGGCCCGCTTTTGGCGCGTTCCGGCCATGCCACGGTCTCGCTGCCGGGTGGCTGCGCGATTGGTGCGCGACCGGTGGACTTGCACCTGAAGGCCTTTGAGGCGATGGGCGCGGACTTGCTGGTGGAAGGGGGCTATGTGAAAGCTGCAGCGATTCACGGGCTGCAAGGTGCCCATGTGAACTTTCCGTTTCCATCAGTCGGCGCAACCGAACACGCGATGCTCGCCGCGACCTTGGCGAAAGGAGAGACAATCCTGGAGAATGCTGCGCGCGAGCCGGAAATCGCCGACCTGGCAGACTGCTTGAACAAAATGGGCGCCCGTATACGAGATGCTGGCAGTGATACGATCAGGATTACCGGTGTCGAAAGGCTTGGTGGCGCAGACCATGATGTCATGCCCGACAGGATTGAGGCGGGCACCTATGCGATGGCAGCCGCCGCCGCTGGGGGCGATGTAACCCTGACCCATGCGCCTGTTGAGGCACTCGGAGCAGCGGTCTCTGCCTTGCGCAAAGCTGGTGTCACCATGGAAACCAATGCAGGGGCGGGCACGATTCGGGTGAAACGCGATGGGAACCGATTGAAGGCGGTGGATATTGATACCCAGCCCCACCCCGGATTTCCAACGGATCTCCAGGCGCAGTTCATGGCGCTTATCTCTCTTGCAGAGGGCACATCCATTATTCGAGAAAATATATTCGAAAACCGGTTCATGCATGCGCCCGAACTCTCCCGACTGGGCGCGAATATTACGGTTCGAGGCCGGGAAGCGGTTGTGAAAGGCGTTGATCATTTGGAGGGCGCGCCTGTTATGGCGACAGACCTGCGGGCGTCGGTGTCGCTTGTCATTGCAGGACTTGCCGCTGAGGGGGAGACTGTGGTCAACCGGATCTATCATCTCGACAGGGGCTTTGACGGCCTCGATCGAAAGCTAACAGCGTGCGGGGCGGACGTGTCTCGCCAGTCAGATTGAGCCAAGCGGGGCCTTTGAACATGTCGACGTCCAAGCCTTTGCGACTCATGGCGCACGATACCAGCGACCTGGAAGTGATTTCCGCTGCCGTTCAGGATGCCGTCAGCCAGGTGGGGAACCTGTCCTACAAGGCTCGGCAGCGGCGATTTACGTTGGAATTGAACCGGTTCCGTTGGGAGTATGAGGGCACGCCCAAGTTGCGGGTTCGAACAATCCTTGGGGTTGATGGCGTGCTTGCTGCGCGCGTGCGTGGTCTGCCTCAAGACGACCCGGAGCTGATTTTTTCGGTCTTGCAGGTTCGATTCGAACCTGGTGAATCCGAGCCATCGGGTCAGTTGATCATTCTGCTGGCAGGCGACGGTGAGATTGCACTGGATGTCGAAGCCCTCGATGTGAGTCTTTTGGATTCGGATATCGCCTGGCCCACGCGCAAGGCACCCAACCATGGGCAAACGCGGTCCTGATGGTTTTGTCGTGCTCCATACCGGGGCTTGCCCAGCTTCGAGGGCTCTGCCACCATCGGCCATAAATTGGTGAGGGCAATGACCAATAATCGTTTGATTTCAATAGATATTGATGATTCGACGCTGGCCGCTTCGGGGCCAGAAGCCGAACATGAACGTCGCGTGGCGATCTTCGATATCATCGAGGACAATGCCTTCGGCGTAGAAGGCCACGAGACCGGGCCTTACCGCCTGTCGCTTTCGCTTAAGGAGCGTAAACTTGTCTTTGAAATCAAGGATGAGCCGGGTGACGGGGTCCATACCTTTATCCTTTCTATGACGCCGTTTCGGAGTGTGATCCGTGACTATTTCATGATCTGCGAGAGCTACTACGACGCCATTCGCACCCAGTCGCCCCACCAGATCGAAGCCATCGATATGGCCCGGCGCGGCGTGCACAATGAAGGATCTGAACTCGTTGCCGAGCGCCTCAAAGGCAAAGTCGAGGTCGACTTCGACACCGCCCGGCGCCTCTTCACCCTGATCTGTGCCCTCCATCACGGCACCGGGCGTGGGCAGTTGACCTAACTGTTTTGGGCTGAACCATGCGTCGCTCCATGACTTATTTTTATTCAATTTATTGATGTTCAGGGCTTTGAGGGCTGTTTGGGCGCCCTGCTTACGCACCCGAAGTGCTTGAGTTGAAACCGTGCCGCCAATTCCGGTTTCTCAGGTTTCCTCGATGAGCCCCGGATGGTTGTTTCTGACATTTCCCACATCAGGACCTACGACCCATGCTTGCATGTCTTCGGTCGCAAAGGGTTCAAAGAGATCTTCAACCGGGCCTGATCCAGGGTCGAGCCATCGGGCATAATCTTCAGGGCGCAAGATGACGGGCATACGCGTGTGCAGTCCGGCCATGAGATCATTTGGTGTTGTTGTGACGACGGTGAAACTGTCTATCTCCGAACCGTCAATCATCGCCCGATCCCAGAGCCCGGCGATGCAGAACCAGCGTCGATTGCGCAGCGATATGGCAAAAGGTGTCTTTGCCCCCTTCGCGCCTGTCCA
>JBCCTK010000045.1:0-21018 GCA_039198685.1 Pseudomonadota bacterium
CCGCCGCTGCGCGAGCTTGTCATTGACGCCCTGAAGGCGGTGGATTTCTACCCCGCCACGGGTCGCAACCGGCTCGAAGCCATGGTCGCTGACCGGCCAGATTGGCTGGTCTCCCGCCAGCGCAACTGGGGCGTGCCGCTGACCATCTTGGTGAACAAGGATGGGAAACCCCACACCGCCGCCCTGCCAACCGAGCAGGCCGAGGCTGTGAACGAACGCATCAAGGCCGCCATCGCTGCCCGGGGGGTGGAAGCCTGGTTCGATACGTCGGTGGAAGAGCTGCTCGGCGATGCGGGCAATGCCGCCGACTGGGAGAAGGTGACCGACGTACTGGATGTTTGGTTCGACAGCGGGACGACCCACGCCTTCGCTCTGCGCAAGCGCGGCATCATCGATGAAGCAAAAGGCCGGGCCAATCTCTATCTCGAAGGCTCAGACCAGCATCGCGGCTGGTTCCAGTCGTCCCTCTTGGAATGCTGCGCGACCCGCGGCATGGCGCCTTATAAAGGTGTGCTCACCCACGGCTTCATTGTGGATGCTGACGGCAAGAAGATGTCGAAATCCATCGGCAACACGGTCGAGCCTGAGCAGATCCAGAAACAGTATGGCATCGAGATCCTGCGCATCTGGGCGGCCAGCGCGGACTTCACCGAGGATCTGCGCATCTCGAAAGAGATCCTGAAACGCACCGCCGACACCTATCGGCGCCTGCGTAACACGCTGAAGTATTTGCTCGGCGCAACCTCGGGCTTCACCGGCGATGAGGCGTTGGATCCGGTAGACATGCCCAGTCTGGAACGCTGGGTGTTGCACCGACTGAGCGAACTGGATGTACTCGTCCGTGGGTCCTATGACGTCTATGACTTCAAGAAGGTCATGGCGGCGCTGGTGAATTTCTGCGCCGTGGACCTGTCAGCGGTCTATTTCGACATCCGCAAAGACAGCCTTTATTGCGACCCGGTAGCGGCGACCGCTGACCACTGGGACGAGGCGACCGCCGCCTATGGCAATCGCCGCCGCGCCGCGCGCACGGTCATGCACGTTGTGCTGGAACGATTGATGGTCTGGCTCGCGCCAATCATGCCATTTACGACTGAAGATGCATTTTGGAATTCTGGTCTTGAGGGCGACAGCGTGCACCTGAAGACGTTTCCAAAGACCCCTGAGGCCTGGCAAGACTCCGCCCTCGCAGGACGTTGGGAGAAGATCTTCCGGGTTCGACGCGTAGTGACCGGCGCTCTTGAAGTACAGCGCCGAGAGAAAGTCATCGGCTCGTCGCTTGAGGCCTCACCGAAGGTGTATATCAGTGACAGGACGCTCTTAGGCGCTTTTGCGGGTGAAGACGCAGCGGATATCTTCATCACGTCCGGCGCCCGGCTTATTGAGGGCTCCCCCCCGGTCGAATGCTTCACGCTAGACGATGTGGAAGGCGTTGGCGTTGCTTTTGAGCGCGCCAAGGGCGTGAAATGTGCCCGCAGCTGGAAATATTTCGATCCGAGAAGCGCTGATCCAGACTTTCCGGACATCACACTGCGCGATGCGCTTGCCGTGAAAGCCACCCATGCTTCGAGTTGACCAGGATTCGCCCCAACTCGAGATCGTCGCGGAAGATCCGTTGCGTGATGCCAATGCGATTGAGGCCCTGTTCGATGTGACCTTTGGGCCAGGCCACTTTGCCAAGACAGCCGAGCGCTTGCGCGAGTATAATCGGTCTCTGCCAGAAATCACACGGGTTGCCAGACTCCAAGGCAAGCTCATTGCTGTGTGCCGGGTTTGGCCGATCCGCGTGGGTAAGACGCCCGCTTTGTTTTATGGGCCGGTGGCGGTCATTCCAGACCATCAGGGGCAGCGCTTGGGCCTCACGGTAACGGGCGAAGCGTTGGAAGCGGGGGTTGCTGCGGGTTGGGGCTGCGCCATTCTTGTCGGGGCGCCGGCTTACTTCGGAGAAATCGGATTTGAAGTGGCCCCACGTGGCAAACTGGTTTTGCCCGGCCCACAAGATGAAACCCGCATATTGGTACGCACTCTCACCCAGGCTGTGGGTAACCTCTCAGGCCTAGTGAAAGCGGTTTAAAGCTCCAGGAAAACGCGTTCGCCCAAGCTAGGCCGGGAAACTTCCACGCCAGCCAAATTAGGTAATGATGGTTTCAACGCCGCTGCAATCCAGAGGCAAAGCCGCTCCAATGTGGGCACTTCAAGACCCGGGATTTCATTGAGCAGTTTATGGTCGAGACGTGCAGCGACGGCTTCAAGGGCGGTTGTGATATCCCCGAAATCCTGAACCCATTCCTCTCCAGGAACCACCACGCCGGCAACTGTGATTTCGATGCGGAACGAATGCCCGTGAACATGTTTGTAAGGGTGTCCCTCGGGCTTGTAATCCATGTAATGGGCAGCTTCGAAAGTCGCCGTCTTGGATAGGCGCAAGGTCTTCGCCGAGGGTGTGGCAAGGGCGCTTTTTGTCTTGGGTGCAGCGAGGTCGGAAGCCATGGGGTTACTCGTTCCAATTCAGAGAGGCATCGTTAGCGAATGGTAAGGGGGCCTGTCCACCACATGGCGCATCATGCTCCGCCAGCTTTCCAACGCTTGTATCCCTTGGCGCGCAGGTCACACGCCGGACATGTTCCACATCCATAGCCCCATTCATGGCGGTGTTCACGGTCGCCTCTATAACAGGTGTGACTGTCTTCGATGATAATCTGGGTAAGTTCCTCCCCGCCAAGCGACTGGCCCAAGGCCCATGTGGCTGTCTTGTCGAGTTCCATCAGCGGGGTGAGCAGTTTGAGGGGATACTCCATGCCAAGAAAGATCGCCCGCATTTGGGCATCTAGCGTTTCGCGACGACAGTCTGGATAGCCTGAATAGTCAGTCTCACACATGCCGCCAATAAGGTTTGGAATAGCCCTTCGGTAAGCGAGCGCGGCAGCGAGTACGATGAACATCAGATTGCGCCCTGGCACGAATGTGTTGGGCAGACCCGAGGCAGTCATCTCGATTTTGGTTTCGTGGGTCATGGCGGTCTCACCCACTTCCCGCAACCCACCTGCATCAAGCATATGATCAGGGCCCAGTCTTTCTGCCCAATTGGCAAAGCCGTCCCGCATGTGGCTGCGAATGCGAACGCGACTTTCCAGTTCGACAACATGCCTTTGGCCATAGTCAAACCCAACGGTTTCCACATGGTCGAAACGAGACAATGCCCAGGCAAGACATACTGTTGAGTCCTGCCCGCCCGAGAAGAGCACCAAAGCGCTGGAGTTTCCGCCAGACATAAAGTTCCTTTCCCTTTGTGCCTTAAGACCTGTATCAAGTTTCGATAAACCCAATTATGCGTCACTTCTATGACACGTTGTCTATCGGAATAAGCCTTGCAGAACATAAGCCGTTGACAATCGACACCGCGTCACTGTGTCATGTAAAGTGAGGTGCTCCCCGAAAGAGGGAGGCCCAACGAGGAAACGCAATGGCCTAGACCAGGAAAACTGGGCATGGCTGGGAGGAAGAATATGAAAACGACACTGGACTCGAAGTCCGCCCTTTTTCTGGGCGCGTCCGCAATGGCGTTGGTGCTTAGCGACCCGGCGGCACTCGCGCAGCAAGCCGAGGAGAGTAGCTCCGCGCGCACGTTGGGCACGGTTGTGGTGACCACACAGAAACAGGAAGAATCGATACAGGACGTGCCGATCGCCGTGTCGGCGTTTGATGAAGGCGCGCTTGAGAAGCTGCAGCTGGCCGGCGGGCCCGACCTGGTTAAATCGATTCCGAATGTGAACTTCACGAAAGGTAACTTCACAGGCTTCAATTTCAGGATTCGTGGGGTTGGCGTTGATGCCGTCTCGACGTCTGCCGATGAGGGGGTTGGTGTTCACCTCAATGATGTTCCGCTGACCAGCAACAGCTTGTTTGAGGCGGAGTTCTACGATGTCGAGCGTGTAGAGACGCTGCGCGGCCCGCAGGGCACACTGTATGGCCGGAACGCCACCGGGGGTGTGGTCAATATCATCACGGCAAAGCCTGTGCTGGAAGAATTCCAGGCGAATGCCCGTTTTACCTATGGAAATTTTAATACGGTTAAAGCGAAAGGAATGGTCAACTTGCCACTCGGCGAAACGGCCGCCTTGCGCATTGCTGGCTCGTATCTCACTCGGGATGGCTTTGTCGATAATCTCACCACCGGCAATGACATTGACGATCGCGACCTTTTCTCAATCCGAGGGTCTCTTGCTTGGGAGCCAACTGAGCGGCTCCGCACCCTTTTCATGGTTGAGCATTTCGAAGAAGACGATTCGCGGCTTCGTTCAGGCAAGCAGTTCTGTGCGACGGACCCAACCAATACGTCCTTCTCCGGCATTCCAATTTCGGCATTTGACCAGTTGATTACCTCGCAAGGCTGTGTTGATGCCGCCCTTGATGACCCAGCGTCGCTGGGTGGTATTAACGCAGCATCAACTCTAGGCGCAGGCGTGTTTGGGGTCTTGGCGGGCGTCACCGGCGACATTGATGAGAATGGTAACTTGTTCAACCTCAATGAGCCGGGCGCCTACAATCCAGACTTTCGCACAATTGAAAGCTCCTTCGATCCCACATTCGAGTCCGATCAGACCTTCCTGATGTGGCGGGGTGAGTACGATCTGACAGACTCGCTAACGGTAACCTATCTGGGCGGATACAATGAGCGTTCTATTGCATCGCAAGAAGACTATAACGAGACGACGCCTGCCTTCGAATTCAACACAACCGCGGGTCCGTTTGTTGCGTTGAATGGCGCAACGGCGCCGCTTATCACAGCTGCCTACCCGACACTCTTCCCTGGTGGTGTGGTGAGTGATCCACAGCTCGGCCAAGCTAACTTCAACGAGCAAGCTGACCTTTCCGGGTCCGAATCAGAGCAGTTTTCCCATGAGCTGCGCCTGCAATCGGATTTCGATGGCCCGTTCAATTTCAACTTGGGTGCCATCAAGCTTGATTTCGAGACCAACCAGGGCCCAGCCGTTGAAGAGAGCTACTACGTTTTCTTCAATACAGGATCTGCCTTCATTCAAGCCAACAATGCGGCCTCCGTTTTGGCGGGCGGCGACCCGGTCTTCTCGATTGCAAACCCAGCGGATGCTGGGGCCACAGCACTCGATAATCTCGGTAACGGGACGGATCGGAATTATTTCCGGTCAATAACGCCTTACGAACTCGATAGCTTCGCTGTGTTTGGCGAGGGCTACTTCGATGTCACAGATGATCTCCAGTTCACATTGGGTCTTCGCTATACCGATGACAAAAAAGAAGTCGGTAACATTCCCACCTTCCTTGCAGTCCCAGACGCTGCCCGGCCTGATCCCCTTGCCTTTGTGATTAATCCTGGCGCCGATAATGATGCGGCCGGTGATGGCACGACAAACGCGCAATTCGAAGAAGTAACCGGCCGGATCGGTTTTGACTGGTCTCCCGATTTGAGCTGGTCGGAGGACTCCCTGTTCTACGCATTCTATTCGCGCGGTTACAAAGGCGGTGGAATCAACCCGCCACAGCCAGCGAATAACACGACTGGCGTGCCACAGACTTTTGATCCAGAATTCGTGGATTCCTATGAAATTGGGACCAAGAATACTCTTGCCGGTGGTGCGTTACAGGCAAATGCAACAGCGTTCTACTACGATTATGAAGGCTATCAGATCAGTGCGATCGTCAACCGGACCTCGGCCAACTTCAATGTTGATGCCGAAATCACCGGTTTCGAATTGGAGACGATCTGGAACCCCGCTTCCACCTTTGTGGTGAACGCCAATCTGGGTCTGTTGGATGCTCAGGTCGTCGATACGTTCGGGATCGATGTGCTTGACCGAACAAATGGCCGTGCAGACCTCGTTACACTGAAGAACTTTGGAGACGCCTCCAATTGTGTGGTTTCGGCGCAGGGATATGCAACGCTCCTTGGCGCGATTCAGGGTGGGCTCGCCTCTCCTGGTGACACGCTTGGCCTGTGTTCCGGCGCACTTGTCGGGGCAGAAGCGCTGTTCGGTCTCGGTGGTGTGACTGTCCAGTATACCGACGGAAATGGCGTGGAACAAACCGCAACGGCATTCGAGCCGTTTGATGGCGACACAAAGGACCTTGATGGTAACGCGTTACCGGGCACGCCAGATACGACCTTTAGCTTGGGAGCCGAATATACTTGGGAAGCTCTGCGGAATTCTGATTGGGATCTGCGCGTTCGGAGTGATTTCTACTACCAGGCGAGCAGCTTTTCGCGCATCTGGAACACCGAACGTGACAGACTCGACAGCTGGACCAACCTAAACCTGAGTGCGGGTCTTTACAATAATTCCAGCGGTCTCAGTGTTGAGGTGTTCGGCAAGAACATCACTGACGAAGAAGTCATCACAGGCTCCTTTCTGACCGATGACAGCTCTGGCCTGTTTACGAATGCTTTCCTGAACGAGCCAGCGACTTATGGGATCACCGTCGCCAAGTCCTGGTAGCCAAGTCTTCCAACACACCGGGAAAGGGCGGCCCATGGGGTCGCTCTTTTTGTGTATTAGATCGTCTAAGCGGGCTTGGCCCTATGGAGCGTGACCTTTGGGCCCAAGCACTCCTATCCAGGCTCTGTGGCTGGCGCGAAGAAGTTCGCGATCCATTGGCCGAGTAGGGCATTGTCATGGGGCTGTGAGAGGGATCTCTTGGCGCCATCCACCTCTTCGTTCGACAGCGGCGCTGACCGTCGGCTTTCATAAAGTGCCGATGCAAAGGCATCGGAATATTCCGGATGACCCTGAAAACTGATCGCTGACCCTTGGGCATAGCTTAGCCCGGCAAACGGACAGAATTCAGACCGAGCCGTGACCTCGGCGCTGGGCGGCGGCAGGGTCACTTGGTCTTGATGACTGACGGCAAGCGAGAATTCCGGGGGCACCACTTCACCCATCCAGGCCTGTTGATTCTCGATGGCGTATGTGTGTCGCCCGATGCCCCAGCCCTTTTCCGACTTGACCACCTTGCCACCCAGGGCCTGAGCCATGGCCTGGTGACCAAAGCAAATGCCGACCTGCGGAATGCGGGACGCGGCCGTCCAGCGGATGAAATCCATAAGTGGCGGTATCCAGGGCTCTGGATCATAAACGCCTGAAGGAGATCCCGTGATAAGCACGCCATCAAGTGTGCCTGGGTCAGGGAGTGGCGCGCCGTCAACAAGGGTGACGCTGTCAAAGCTCAGCCTTGAGTTGGCTTGCCCGATGAGATTCGCAAACATTTCAGGATAGTCTGGGAACCGCGTCCACAGGGAGCCCATTGGCCGTCCGGTTTCAATTACGGTTATTTTCATGTTAGGGCGTGTGAGTTTCGGACGCGGGTGGGAATTGTTTTTTTTGGTCTTCGATCCATTTTCGCATGCGCGCCTGCAGGGTGGATAATGGCATGGAGCCTTCGCCAAGCAGATGGTCATGGAAGGCGCGCAGATCAAAATCTCCGCCCAGAACGCCCTCGGCTTCTCGGCGCAATTCCAAGATCTTCAGCTCGCCGACTTTGTAGGCTACGGCCTGACCCGGCCAACCGATATAGCGGGTAACTTCAGTCTTTATATTCAGAGGACTGAGTGCCGTGTTTTCAATAAAACATGCCTCGGCCTGTGCGCGCGACCATCCGTACCAGTGCAACCCTGTGTCGGTGACCAGTCGGCATGCGCGCCACATTTCGTAAGACAAGGCGCCAAACCGTTCATAGGGGGTGGCGTAGATGCCGGCTTCACCCGCCAGCTTTTCGGCATAAAGCGCCCACCCTTCGCCAAAGGCAGTTGCATAAAACGATCGCCTGAACTCCGCCACGCCGCGCATTTCCTGAGCCAGGGCAATCTGGAGGTGGTGGCCTGGGACCGCTTCATGGGCAGTGAGGGCTGGCAACTCATACAAGGGTCTCTGGTCCAGACGGAACGTGTTGACGAGATAGGTTCCGGAACGTCCGGTTTCAGGGTCCCCCTGTGCGTACCGTCCTGTTGTGTATCCCGGTGCGATTGAGGCTGGGACAGGTGAGACGCCATAGGGCAGTCGGGGCAGACGGCCAAAAAATTGGGGTAAGCTCGCATCGAGTCGTTTTGAAATCGTCGATGCTTTTTCCAGCAGGTCTTGGGATGAACGCGCATAAAAGCGGGAATCTTCTCTTAAGAATGCCAGGAATCCTTGGAAGTCGCCCTCGAAACCGACCTCGGTGATGATCGCTTTCATCTCTTCGCGGATCCGTGTGACTTCGCCCTGCCCAATAGCATGGATGTCTTCAGGGCTGAGACCCGCGCCGGCAGTATGAAATTCAACCTCTTTCGCATAGGCCTGACGCCCTCCACGCAGACTTGCAAGGCCAGGGGCCATACGTGCTGCCGGTGCATATTCAGTCGTTAGAAAATCGGCCAGTGTGCGATAGGCATCCAATGCCACGGCGACGGCATCGAGACCTTCACGCTCTAATCGCACGCGATCAGCCGCTGGAATGCGATCCGGCAAGTTCGTGATCGGGGCATAAAGGTCTGAGGTTTCAGCGCTCGCTTCAATTTGTTCTTCGACTTGCTCGATGACAGTCATGAGTGGATCGACATGGGCGACCCATTGGGAGGACAATCCTCGACGCATATTTTCGATATTGGCTGCAAAATACCGTGGCGTGTCGTTCAGCCGAGCGATGTAGGCCTCTGCGTCTTCCACCTTTCGGATCCGCGCGCGCGCGGCTGCAAATATCGGTGCAGAATGGAATCCGCTATCGCCTGTGAAAGGGATGCGTGCCGAATCCAGATTTGCGCGCATGACCACCGCGCCCAGAAGGTGATTTAGGATCGCCTTATCGACGGGACGGTCATTGGGAACACCCTCAAGGCGATTTAAGAGGGCCTCGGCTTCACGCGCCCTTTGTACCGCGGCTTCTCCTGAAGGGTCTGGCCAGGCCGTTGGCCCCGTGCCTGTGCCTCTGGCGGCGGCGCTGGGATCGGTTCTCCTTCGGAACGCTCCATAGTCTGCGATAATCGCATCCAGGGAGTCAGATTGTAGAGACGGGGTCTGTACGTGTGGGACCGGTGGCGAGGCCCACACCGGAGTTCCAAACAAAACAATGCAAAACGCCACGACAATGTGGCGCATGCGCATAAGCTGAAGCGCGCGTTGACAGCTATCCATCCCTCTCTAAGAACATCGGTCATCGACGAACGCAAGTGAGGTGTCAGCATGTCAAGTGGTGATCGGACAGATCCGCGGCCCTTATCGCCTCACCTGCAGGTTTGGCGCTTCCACCTCACCATGCACGCGTCAATCATGCATCGGATCACTGGGTCTGCGCTCTATTTCGGCAGTGCGTTGATTGCAGCCTGGATCTTCGCGCTCACACTATCGCCGCAAGCCGATGGTGATGCCCCGAGTTTTTTTTGGCTCATCGAGATGGTGATCACGTCCATCCCGGGCCAAATCATTCTCGTCCTGTGGGCCGCGGCGGTGCTGTTCCACCTCGCCAATGGAATTCGCCACCTGCTGTGGGATGGTCCCCGTATCGGTTTCGATCCGAAGACGGCGAGCACCTGGTCTGCCTTCAACTTCTTATTTGCGGTTTTCGGGGCAATTGGCTTGTGGGCTGCTGCTAGCTTTATTTAGGAGAGATCGACATCGCCTCATCAAACGATTTTGTCACGCCCGCCTCTCGTGCACGGGGCTTGGGGTCGGCCAAGGCTGGAACAGATCATCACATCCATCAGCGCGTTTCGGCCATCGCCCTCATATTTCTGGTTCCCTGGTTCTTGTTTTCAGTTATCCGGGCCAGCCAGGCAGGCTTTGCGGGTGCCCAGTCCTGGGTCGCGCAACCATGGAATGCAATCTTGCTCATTTTAACGTTTGGCGCGGCCTTCTACCACATGCGCCTCGGTATGCAGGTGGTCATCGAGGATTACATACATAAGAGTGGTATGAAGGGCGCACTGCTGATCATGAACACATTCGCATGTGTGATTTTATTCGCGGTTACAGCGCTCAGCGTGCTGAACATCTGGATTTCGGCTGGCGCCTAATGGGTCCGGCTCGACGAGAGGTAAGTCAATATGAGCGAATACGAGTGGACAGACCATACTTATGACGTGGTGGTGGTGGGCGCTGGCGGCTCTGGCCTGCGGGCTGCCCTCGGTGCCGCACAGGCTGGCCTTCGCACCGCTTGTATTTCGAAGGTCTTTCCGACCCGCTCGCACACCGTTGCAGCCCAGGGGGGCATTGCCGCGAGCCTCGGAAACATGGGACCTGATGACTGGCGTTGGCATATGTACGATACGGTAAAGGGATCTGATTGGCTCGGAGATCAAGACGCAATTGAATACCTCTGCCGCGAAGCGCCTGCCGCCGTCTATGAATTAGAACACTGGGG
Source organism: Pseudomonadota bacterium (assembly GCA_039198685.1). Classification (GTDB taxonomy): domain Bacteria; phylum Pseudomonadota; class Alphaproteobacteria; order Caulobacterales; family Hyphomonadaceae; genus UBA5336. The sequence continues at coordinate 10,369 of JBCCTK010000045.1, forward strand.
AATGCCTTTTTCGCGCAACCCTGAAGGCAAGATCTATCAACGTCCGTTTGGCGGCCACACGACGGAGATGGGTGCCGGCCCGCCGGTGCAGCGCACCTGCGCAGCGGCCGACCGGACCGGCCATGCCATGCTTCACACGCTGTATGGACAGTGCGTTAAGAATGAGACCGAGTTCTTTATCGAGTATTTTGCGATGGACCTCATCATGGATGATGAAGGCGTTTGCCGGGGCGTGACGGCCTGGAAACTGGATGATGGCACGATGCATCGCTTCCGTGCCCAGAAAACCGTGCTCGCCACCGGTGGCTACGGCCGCGCTTATTTCTCATGCACATCAGCACACACCTGTACGGGCGATGGCAACGCTATGGTTCTGCGCGCGGGTTTGCCGCTGCAGGATATGGAGTTCATTCAGTTCCACCCGACAGGAATTTACGGCGCTGGTTGCCTCATCACGGAGGGCGCGCGCGGTGAGGGCGGATACCTTACCAATGGAGAAGGCGAGCGCTTTATGGAGCGTTATGCGCCCAGCGTGAAAGATCTTGCGCCGCGGGACATGGTCTCGCGATCCATGACCATCGAGGTCCGGGAAGGGCGAGGCGTCGGCGAGAATAAAGATCACATTTATCTCCATCTCGACCACCTGCCGCCAGAAACCTTGGCCGAACGCCTTCCGGGCATTTCAGAAACAGCTCGCGTATTTTCCGGCGTGGATGTGAACTCAGAGCCGATCCCTGTTTTGCCGACAGTCCACTACAACATGGGGGGAATCCCGACCAATTATCATGGCGAAGTCCTGACAAAGGCCAATGGCGACCCAGACAGCGTTGTGCCCGGTCTCATGGCTGTTGGTGAGGCGGCATGTGTGTCGGTTCACGGTGCGAACAGACTAGGCTCAAACTCCCTTATCGATCTCGTGGTCTTTGGCCGCGCTGCTGGTCTCCATTGTGGCCGTACGGTTGAGGCTGGCGCTGGACAGCCCGAGGTCTCAGATACGTGGACCGAGAAACATACGGGGCGTTTTGATAAATTGCGGAACGCTTCGGGCGACCAGCCGGTCGCGGATCTTCGTCTGGAAATGCAGAAGGCCATGCAGGAGAATTGCGCGGTTTTCCGAACAGGCGAAATCCTTAGAGAAGGCGTTGAGCGGATCGATACCGTGTTCGAAAAGCTCCCTGGCATTGATGTCCAGGATCGGGGCATGATCTGGAACACCGACCTTGTTGAGGCCCTTGAGTTTGACAATCTGATTGCCCAGGCGGCCGTCACTGTGAACTCGGCTGCGAACCGTGAAGAAAGCCGCGGAGCCCATGCGCGCGAAGACTTTGGCGACCGGGACGACAAGAACTGGATGAAGCATACACTGGCATGGGTGGATGATGGGGGACGCGTCAGCATCGACTACCGCCCGATCCACGATTACACCATGTCCAACGATGTTGGTTACATTGAGCCAAAGGCGCGGGTCTACTAGAAAAGTCCACTCCGGCTGGGCGACTGCTCAATCCCTCCATCGTCGCAAAACAAAAAAAGCGGCTGTCCTTTCTGACAGCCGCTTTTGGTGTTTAGGGCAACGCCAAAATCGTTATGCAAACGTTTCAGCGGTGCCGGCATTCGGATTGAGTGGATCGGGACCATATTGGTTGGGCATCTTCTGGCCCGGCAGAAAGCCCAAGATCACCAATTGCCAGATGCCGACAACCAGTGCGGCAATGATGCCGACGGCTCCAACCGCAATGCCGGCCGGGTTTTCGTCTAGGCCACCCAACGCGGCGAAACCAATGGCTGCGACCGCGATTGCAGCAATCAACATCAGTGCAAAAAACAGCACCCACCATCCTGTCATACCGCGATCATGAAAGCGTTTCACAGGAATGGCGATCGATGGCCAAAAGTAAAACAGGGCGACGATCGTACCGACGATGCCCCCGCCTGCGGCGGCGAGGTCTGGCGTGATGATCATATCAATAACAGATGCCGCAACCGAAATCCCGATATACGGTAGGATAAACTGGAGCCAGTAGGATGACCGGCTGATGCGGCCATTCGGATTGAAGAGATAATTGAAGACTGAACCCATGGGAAAACCCTCCTTTGCCCATCTGCTTGCAATCTATGGATTTGCTTCGCTGACGCTAGGGATTTTTAGAGCGCCGTTGCATTTGGCCCAAGTTTTACAGGCAGGCGCTTGGCGCATTGGCGCCCAAACGGTGCGGCATAGCGTCCAGAGCCGTGCCGCACCGTAGTGTTTTGTTCCTAAGTCGATAAGTCAAACAGGAGAAAATAAGGAACAGGGCTCCGCCATGGTTCAGCTGACGCTTCCGCGAAATTCGAAACTTACCAAAGGCAAGACGTGGCCCAAGCCAGAGGGCGCGACAAAGCTAAAGAAATTCAAGATCTATCGGTATAATCCAGAGGAAGGAGGAAACCCTCGTTGGGATACATATTGGGTCGATCTTTCCAAATGTGGTCCGATGATCCTCGACGTCTTGCTCTATATCAAGAACAAGGTGGACCCGACTCTAGCCTTTCGCCGTTCGTGTCGAGAAGGCGTGTGCGGGTCGTGCGCGATGAACATTGGCGGGCACAATACTATCGCCTGCACACGCGGCTGGGATGAAGTTGCCGGGTCAACCATTACGATTGCGCCGCTACCACACCTTCCCGTTGTTCGCGACCTGGTGCCAGACCTAACAAATTTCTATGCCCAGCATGCCTATGTGCAGCCTTTCCTGAAAACCGATACGCCGGAACCGGAAACCGAATGGAAGCAGTCGGAATCCGACCGTGAAGAACTCGATGGGCTTTATGAATGCATTCTCTGTGCGTCTTGCTCAACGTCGTGTCCATCATACTGGTGGAATGGTGATAAATACCTTGGGCCGGCCGCACTGCTCCAGGCATATCGTTGGCTCATCGATTCCCGCGATGAGGCCACGGGAGAGCGCCTCGATGACCTTGAGGACCCTTTCAAGCTCTATCGCTGCCATACAATCATGAACTGTGCACAGGTCTGTCCAAAGGGTCTGAACCCCGCCAAGGCGATTTCGAAGATCAAGCACATGATGGTGGAACGGGTCGCTTAAGTCACCTTTCGCCCGGTCTTCAGCGTCTATTTGGAAACCGGAGATACTTCCGTGATTTATGGCTGAAGCCTCCATTGTTCACAATTAACCGGGCCCGACTCCGATTCTTTGTAGGCGTGCCTACCGTCAGCGTCCGGATAGGCGAGTGCCTGCTATCATGTGCCATTACCAAGAGGTTCGTTATTTCGCCACTGGATGCGAACAAACCGCGAAAATAGCAAGACGCCGTTAAGCAGTCCCGATAGACTATATCGCTATGACACAAACGAATCGCGTTCTTGGAATAGACCCTGGCCTGCGCGCGACGGGTTGGGGCATTGTTGACCAAACTGGGGCGAGACTGATCCACGTCGCCCATGGTGTGATAAAGGTGGACCCCGCTGCACCCTTGGCGGTCCGCTTGGCCGGGATCTTCTCAGAAGTGTCTGCGCTCGTGATGACCCATCGTCCTAATGTGGCTGGAGTTGAAGAAACTCTGGTTAATGCAGGGCCGCGAAGTGCGTTGAAGCTGGGCCAGGCCCGGGGCGCCGCCATGGCGGCCTTGGCGCGCGAAGGCGTAGGCGTTTCTGAACATGCACCCCGCCAAATCAAGCTCGCCGTCGTTGGGACAGGGGGGGCGGACAAGGACCAGGTCGCATTCATGGTGCAACGGCTCCTGCCGCGTGCGGGCCGTGTCACGTCTGACGCCGCCGATGCCTTGGCATGCGCGATATGTGCAGCTCACTTCCACAGTGCAGCTGGGAGAGTCGCATGATCATCGGTCGGCTTCGCGGCGAAGTGGCCGCTGTGGGCACTGATACGCTGCTGATGGACGTGGGCGGTGTGGGTTATGTGGCCCAGGCCGGATCACGTCTGCTTTCCAAACTGAGTGTTGGCGGCGCCGCCGAGTTGCATATTGAGACCAAGGTGACCGAAGGTTCAATCACGCTCTATGCCTTTGAGACCGATGAGGCGCGCGCATGGTTTGCGCGGTTGCAGGATGTGCCAGGCGTTGGGGGGAAAGCGGCCATCGCGCTTATGGATACGCTCACACCGGGGGAATTGATGGATGCGATCGCGCTGGGAGATGTCGCGAGCGTGACCCGCGCAAAAGGGGTTGGCAAAAAACTGGCAGAGCGGATCGTTGGCGAGCTGGCGGGCAAGGCCCCACCGCTTGGCCGATTTGGCAGCTTCGGTATCAAGGCAGTCCAAGGAAGCGTAACCAAAGGGGCCGAGCCCGCCAGTGGCCTGAGACAAGAAGCCATCTCCGCACTTCAAAATCTCGGCTATGGCCCTTCAGATGCAGCGCGTGCCGTGGCGACGGCGGTGCAAGCAGACGGGGACGTCGACACCGCCACCCTGATCAAAGCGGCATTGAAGGCGCTTAGTCCGTCATGAGCCGAGAGGGATCTATCACCGACCCGGAAGCCCAAATTGGCGAGGCGTTGGACCGGGCGCTGCGACCCCAATCATTTGCCGATTATATTGGCCAGGATACGGCCAAATCTAATCTTAAAGTCTATGTGGATGCCGCCCGCGGTCGGCAAGAGGCGCTTGACCATGTCTTGCTGTTTGGCCCGCCCGGGCTGGGTAAGACAACGTTGGCACAGATCCTCAGCCGCGAAATGGGCGTGGGCTTCCGCGCCACGTCGGGACCCGTCATTGCCAAGGCTGGAGACCTCGTAGCGATCCTTACGAATCTCGAAGCCAATGATGTGCTATTCATTGATGAGATCCATCGCCTTCCACCGGCCGTCGAGGAGATCCTTTATCCGGCGATGGAAGACTATGCGGTCGATATCGTAATAGGAGAAGGGCCGTCTGCGCGCTCGGTTCGTCTCGATCTGCAGCCTTTTACATTGGTCGGCGCGACGACCCGCGCAGGCTTATTAGCTACACCACTCCGGGACCGGTTCGGCATACCCGTTCGCCTCCAATTCTATGAGCCTGAGCAGCTCGCACTCATCGTCCGGGCGGCCGCTGCGAAACTGCAGGCGCCGATCACCGGGGATGGTGCTGTCGAAATTGCCCGTCGGGCTCGGGGCACGCCTCGGATCGCGCTACGCCTCTTACGAAGGGTGCGCGACTTTGCCGATGCCGAGGGCAGCGTGATTGATCGGGGCGCAGCGGACCGGGCACTGGCACGTCTCGAAGTCGATGAAGAAGGTTTGGATGCCCTCGACAGACGTTATCTTGAGGCCTTGGTGAAAACCTATGCGGGCGGTCCTGTGGGTGTGGATACCCTTGCTGCGGTGCTATCGGAGGCGCGAGACAGTGTGGAAGACGTTATCGAGCCGTTCCTCATGCAAAAAGGCTATGTGGCGCGAACTCCTAGAGGCCGGGTCGCTGCACCGTTGGCCTATGAACGGATTGGGGTAAAGCCTTCTGGAGACGTTCAGGCAGGACTCTTCGAGGATGGTGATCCTACAAGCTGAGCCTGAGCCCTTTATTCGGCGCCCGTATAAGGACGAAACGTGCTTGCCAGAGTCCTCATAGGGCGAAAAGCATGAAAAAACCGGCGCCGAGAGGGCGTAGAATAGCCCAAGGTCCTGACAGATACCAAGGTTGTCCACCAATGAACCCACTGGCCAAGACGATCATTGCAAACCCGCTAAGAAAACCCGCCAGTGGCGCGAAGGCTCTGGTATATAGCTTTCGCAGTTCCGGTTTAGACTGAGTGCCGAGCCAAGCGTAGGCGGCGAGCCATGGCAGGAAAAAATGGGGATGGCCAACTTTGTAGGTCATCAGAATCAAGAGAATACCAGTGCTGGCCGCCACGCGCCAGTCCAGGCGCGACAAGATGCAATAGAGCCCAAAGGCGCTCGCAACAGCCACAACCATGATTGAATTATGGTCTATCAATAGATCAATGAGTGTTTCGCCATGGAAATAGGCTGATAAGGGTTCAAGCAGTCTGAGAATAGATAGCATCTTTGGCGGGCGTTCTGTGGCGAACATAAACGGCGAAAATACTTCCGCCCCCCAGAGCAGAAATGCTGCGATCATCGAAACCAAAAAGACCATTGCTGCGGTGACAAAGATGCGTAGCTGCACACGCCCGCTGTCGGAGAAAGCAAACAGCGGTACAAAAAGAATGGGATAAAACTTCACAAGAGCGCCTAAGGCCAAAGCCGCGCCGGCAAGGGCAAATTTGTTTTGGCTTCGCATCCGAAAAGCGAGAGCCACTGATAGGGCTGAAAGGGCATCATTCGATCCAAACCCCTAAACATAAAAGGCTGTCAGCGGACAAAGAACAAAGAGTACCGCAGCCGACAATATTCCATCGCGGCCCCGTGTCCCTTGCGCTTCAGTTTGTTGGGACAAAATCAGGGCGACGAGAAACATCGCAAGGGTCAGACTTATTTTTGGTGCCAGGTCATGGATCGAAAGCAAGGGTGCGAGGATCAAATTGCCAGGGCCGTAAGCATTGAAGTCTATCGACTGGCCCTGATGCTCTCTTTCCCAGGGGTTTGCGGCATCAAGCAGCAACTGCCAGTGTTGGGAATAGAAGCTGTGATTGTGACTGATGCCGCAGAGGGCGGCGATTGCAACTGCAACCATTATGAGTACGCACAAATGCGCATTCTGTATTCCAAAGTTGGGTGCTGCGGCCCAACTGCCCATGTGCTTGATCCCCACTCTCTTTTGGGGTCAGAGCACAAATTTGTGCGGAGCAACATAAATATCGAATAATTTCAACTCCCAGGGGAGTTTTCCAGAGTATCAACGTATTTGGCGAGTTCGAGCCTAAAGCCTCGAAGCCTTCGGCCACAATTCAATCAAACGACCCGGCGCAGACTTGGTTTGCCTGCCTTTGCTTTGGCACGGGCTGTTTCAGGAGCAAATCGCGTAATGAATTCGTTCACGCGGGGCACGATCTCAGACCGAAAACGCGATCCATTGAACACACCATAGTGGCCAACACCAGGCTGGATATAGTCAAGCTGCATGTGATCGGGAATATTGGTACAAAGCGTGTGAGCAGCCTGAGTTTGACCGATACCTGAAATATCATCCAATTCACCTTCGACAGTCATCAAGGCGACGGATTTGATCATTTCCGGTTTCACTAGGCGGCCTCTGTGGCGGAATATGCCGCGCGCCAAATGGTGTTCCTGGAAGATGCGCTGGATCGTCTGGAGATAGAATTCTTCCGTGAGTTCCAACACCGACAAGTACTCATCGTAAAAACCTCGGTGTTTTTCGATCCCGTCGCCATCGCCTTCGACCAAGTGATTGAAGAAGCGCCAGTGGGCATCCACATGGCGGCCCCAATTCATGTTCATGAAACTCGAAAGTTGCACAAATCCAGGATAAACGCGCCGCCCCATACCCGGATAGGGAGCGGGTACCGTATAAATCATGTTCTCCTCAAACCAGGAAAAATCGCGCTCCTCGGCCAGCAGATTTGGGACCGTTGGAGACTGGCGGCAATCGATTGGAGATCCCATAAATGTCATGGTCGCTGGAAGGTGATCACTTTCGTCCTCTGCCATCAGTGAGATGGCCGCTAACGATGGCGGGCCGGGTTGGCAGACTGCAAGTAGGTTCGCTCCAGCGCCAACTTCCCGCAGCATGATCTGGATATGATCAATATAATCATCGACGTCGAAGCGACCCAACCAGATCGGCGCCAAGCGCGCATCGGCCCAATCGGTTATGTAAACCTCATGGGTTGGCAGAAAGGCTTCAACGGTTCCGCGCAAGAGAGTAGCATAATGGCCAGACAGGGGCGCCACAATCATCAACCGAGGTTGAGCCGGCGCATCATCACCCCATGCAAATGCCATGGAGCGCTCATCGCGCTTGAAATGGATCAGTTTGCACCAAGGTGACGACCAGGCCGTTTCCGGCGTAATCGCAACGTCAACGGAATTAATCCGTGTTGTGTTTATTTGCCAGTCTGGCTTTCCGTAAAACCGGGTAGCGCTTTCGAACACGTCAGTCATCGCGCCGAGCGCGCGGCCATAGTCCGTTTTTCCAAACGGATTCAGCGGACTCTGCGCTGCCAGCCGGCTGGCCTTGGCGGCCATACGCAGGGGGGCCATGGCTGCGCGGTTCAATTCTACAAGCGTATAAAGCATTTTATTTTTAAGCCCCAGTCTCTTGTTTGCTGCGCCGCACAATATGCAGTACCTATTAAAAAATCAACGCACTTCCCCTTTCAGGTGCAAGCGGCATGCAAGGAACACTGCGATCCTAGTCTATTATGCGAAAGGTCGGAGAAGGCGCGGTGCCGCCGCGTGGCAAGACACTGACGGAATTGAGTAAATCTTCGAAATCTGCGCCCTGGGAAAGCTGATTTTCCAGTGCTTTCAGATGGCCAGTCGCGCGGGCTTCCTGTCCGTGATCAAGAAGCCACAGTGCGGCGGCTTCTGCGCGTTGTTTTGCGAGTCCGGCACTTTCCAGGTCTGAAAGGTCTATGTGGCCAGAAACATCGGCGCCCGCCACTTGCCAGCGTGCGAGAGTCCAATCGATATCTTCGAGGACTTCGATGGATTGCGGGTCCAAGTCTGCTGAGCCGGGCGCAAACGGAACATTGGGTAAGTTTGTGACGGGGGGAATCACCGTCAGGTTCCAATCATTGAAGTTGCGTGTCAGGCTCGCTTCAATTTCGCGATATGCCCTTAGCGAGTAGGCTTCTGAGCGAGCAGCAACGAAAACGGCAATTTTCAGTTCGTTGTCGATTTCCTTGGCTTTCATGGAAAATGGGATGGCGGCGGCAAGGGCGCGGTCCGTTGCATATCGTGTCGCCAAGGTTTCCACACGCTGGATTTCAGCCCGCAAGGGCTCAGCGAGAGAATTGTCGGCCATGGCTAAAAGCTGCTCTGCTTCCAGAGATCGACCCTCATTCATGATCAACTGGTCAAGACGCACTGAAACGGGACGGTCAAACCGGTCATTCAGAAGCACTTCCAATTGCTCGTTTGCTTCCGATACCGGCTGATGGGTCATTACCGTTGCAGTCACGCGGATTTCTCCGGGTGGGAAGACGATATTGAACTCCGACAGCCGGGCATCATCGGCCGGAAAGGGTTCGAGCACACGGGCGCGTATCTGACTTGCCACGGTTGTTTGATAGGCAATGTCGCTTAGCGCCAAACCGAGGGGCACGGACAGAGCGCCGAATACTGTCAAGATCAAGGTTGACTGCCAAAGGGTGTGGCGGGGGCTGTGTTCCTCACCAAATCCGTAGAGTTTCGAAAGGCCGACCACACAAAAAGCGATGGCCAGCAGGTTGGTCATGAAGAGGAAAAACGCTCCCCCCGCGATACTCCAATTGCCTACCGCCAGGCCATAGCCAACGACAGCGAGGGGTGGCATCAAAGCTGTTGCGATTGCGACGCCAACGATTGTTTCGCCCTTGCGATGGATTACGGCATAGCCACCTGCCAGTCCGGAAAACACGGCTACGCCAAGATCAAACAGGTTTGGTGCCGACCGGGCTACGATTTCCTGGGTCACTTCCTTGAGCGGCGAAATCCAGACCAGCAAAAAGGCGATTGTCACAGCCGCCACTACACCGCTTACCTGGGCAACAAGCGCCCGACGAAGCGACGACCATTCCAGAATAGTCAAAGAAAACCCAAGCGCCATGATCGGGCCCATGAGTGGTGAGATCAGCATTGCTCCGATAATAACAGCGGGAGACGATAGAAGCAGGCCAAGGGTCGCCACGCCGCAACTCATGACTGTCATGAAAATGTACCGGCCCGTGACATGGCCTTCTTCGCGCACATGATCGACCACCTCCCGGTGATCGATGGGCCGCGCCAAGCGCCGACGCAGCAACATGAGATAGCGCCACCATTGTGGTGCTCGGGCTCTCTTCTGCGGAGCTGGATCTACAGCGGCCATGGCAGGTTCCTGTATCGCTGCCTGGCAGCATCGTTCCACGGAGATAGAGCGCGAGTGCGTTGCAGCAATTTTTGCGTCGGTTGACCCACCTGGGCTCTCACAGCCTAATAGCGTGAAAGTGAGGATAGAAACACTGTCATGGCGCAAGCAAGACCCTTTAAAATTGCCGTTGAAGAGGCCGTCCTATTGCGAATTCGCGAGCGTGTGGCGGCTTATCGTTGGCCCCCTGAAGTGGCAGGGTCCGGATGGGCTTATGGAATGGATGGTCCAACTCTGCGAGATTTGCAGGCCTATTGGCTCGAAACCTATGATTGGCGCGCCGCGGAGGATCACCTGAACCAGTATTCCCATTTCACAGCGCAGGTGGGTGGCCTCGATATCCATTTTGTCCATGTGATTGGAGAAGCGCAGGGCAAACGTCCACTTGTTTTGACCCATGGTTGGCCGGGGTCGGTCTTTGAATTTTGGGAGGCGATTCCGAAATTGGCGTTTCCAGGGCAGCATGGAGGAGACGCGGCCGATGCCTTTGACCTAATCATTCCGTCCTTGCCCGGATATGGCTGGAGCGGGAAGCCAGAAGCGCCACTGGGTCAACGTGCGACGGCGGCGCTTTGGGACACGCTTATGTGCGATGTGCTGGGATATGACACATATCTCGCCCAGGGGGGAGACTGGGGGGCAATGGTAACCAGTTATCTGGGGCTCAACCATGGCATTCACGACGGTC
>JBCCTK010000046.1:0-20668 GCA_039198685.1 Pseudomonadota bacterium
GGTTGATCCGCCGATAATCCTTTCGCGTTCGATCTGCCAACCAGTTTTCGTCAAGCAATTTCCGCACGAAACTGATCGCGCGCAGTTCACTCATCAGAGCTGAGTTGAAGCTGATTTCGTTCAGCCTGTCTTGGATCGCTCCGGCAGACTTTGGCGTTCCCTCCCGCACCAACGGATTGAGCAGCACCAGCAGGATATCACCGGGCGCCTTGGAATAAATCAGCGGGAACAAGGCCGGGTTGCCCATATAACCGCCGTCCCAATAAGGCACACCCTCGATTTCAACGGCCTTGAATGTTTGGGGAAGGCAAGCCGATGCCAAGGCTGCATCAATTGTAATCTCATCTCCATTGAAGATCTTCACGCGTCCCGTTTCGACGTTTGTCGCAGCCACGTGCAATTCGATCCCGCTATCAGGCAGGGCTTCGAAATTGATGGACTTCTCCAACGCATCCTTGAGGGGATTAAAGTCAAAGGGGTTAAGGTCGTAGGGACTGGCAAAATTGGCCAGCACCGTGGCGAAGCTAAACGGGGTCCAGGCGGTGAAAGGGTTCATTGCTTCCATGCCTGTGGGCGGTGAGGCAACGGCCAATGAGGCAGAGCGGCGCGAAACCTCCCGCCAGAAAAACTCAAGGGCTGCGCGTGCGCCGTCCGGTCCATTCTCCGCCATACCCGAAGCCATGGCCAGGGCATTAAGCGCGCCGGCAGACGTTGCCGTGATCGCCTTGATGTCGAGCAATCCGCATTCGAGGAGACGATCCAGAACACCCCAGGTAAACGCGCCGTGGGCGCCGCCGCCCTGGAGGGCAAGACTGATAGGTTTGAGCTTGGCCATACGGTCCGTTCTGCAGCGGGCGTGCCAGTCCCAGCCCTTTTGTGCACCGCAACATGACTAGCAGATTTCAGCACGGGTGCAAAATGGGTCATTGTGCGTTGGCGCGCAATTGAGTTGGCCGATTTGTAAATACCGCCAGGATTAGGCATCGGCAGTGCGCCATAGATTGAGCGTATGCTTGCAAATGCGCTCTGTTTGCACTGTGTTCTTGCCATGTCAGGACATGCCTCATTCTCAGGCGCCCATGGTGCAGCCCTCCTCAGGGAGGCTGGCGGAGACGTGAACACTTTGATCGGCCTGATCGAAGCGGTGCGCGAAAACAACCCCTTCATCGTCACGGTCAAGCCAAAGCATATCCGTGAAGCCAAGGCCAAGAGCGCGCCCGCGGCAAGCCTCGAAGAATAAGGGCCTCGCGCAGTTGGCCTGACCTTTGACGACATATGCAGAAATAGCATTCTAATAATCGCCGGTCGGATTTGACTCTGGGGCAGATCGATGAGCCGGTCGTTTGGCACTCAAATTGCTGATCAAAGTGGTCGCGTCTGCCGGTTGCGTCCATGAGCCAAACTGTTCTCGTCTTGCTGATCCTATCGCTTCCAGGCTTTGCTTTTCAGCAGGGCCAGAGCCAGGCCAGTCGGGTATCCCAACGCTTCGAAGGGGATATTCTTCAGGTCCTGCGCTCCGTTATCATATTGTCGCTAATCTTAGCCTATCCAGCATTCATACTGACCAATCTGATCGCAGGGGGTGCTGCCAATCTGGCGCTCGATGCATTCCGGAATCCCGCATTGCAATCAGAAACGTCGAGCCTGGTCGCCATCTTCAAAACCGCTTGTGCAACTTTGGCTTTCGGCTTTTTTTCGGGATACTTGGTTGGCAAAATCAGGTCATGGCGTCCCGAAACCCTGGTATCTTCGGTCGCCCCGCTGGCAAAGCTCCAGCGTGGACTGGTTCCGCCTTTGATCGAAGCGGCTGTCCTATCGACTCATGAGGTTTCGAACGAACATCTTGTTTACACGGGGATGGTCGACGACATCCAAATCGGGCCCGAAGGGCGAGTCGACTTTGTTGTGCTCACTGATCCTTACAAATCAACGCTGCATATGGACCAGAATCGCCCAAAGGCGCGCAAAAATAAAGTACGCCTCGCTGAGGAGATCAAGGCGCCTGGCGTTCGCATTCGCGGGCGCACATCCGAGGAGATCGTCGATCGGCCAGGGCCCTTTCCGGTCAATTTGCATCGTTTGGCGGGGTGTATCGTTCGTGCTGGCTAGAAGCACACCGGACCGACATGCGGGCATGCCGGGAGGATTGCGACGACGTCCAGCGCGGACGAGACGCCCCGGTGCTGGCTGAAAGTTCACAAGCACTAGCAATGTGCTGGCAGTCGTGCGCCCTGCGGGCCGCTTGCCTTTTCCGCCAGGCTCGTCGTCGCGCACCGTGCGACGATGCACGCATCGCCGAACGCCACGCTCCTGGCCCTGACGAAAAAATCAAACGACCAAACGGTGAAAATAGGCCGGAAAGGGCCCTAATCATGGAATCCGAGGACATCGCAAACATTTGGCTCCTCAGGATTCCAGAAGCCGGAAAGGCCGATTTAATCGATACGAGGGCCTTCTTGGTGCTGCGGACGATCTTCATCGTCGGGCATTATGTTGCCAGAACGCCTGTTTTGCTCGCTTACCCCTTGGGGTGCAGCAAGCCCTACTCCACCTATTGGCAGCGCGGGGCGAGAGCGCCCGGGCCAACGACCGATGACGCGGCGATGGATATGAGTCAGTATTGGTGGACCTGAGGATTACATCGCAGAGGCACCCCAATGACATTCACGCCCTTTGATTTAAGCGGAAAAACCGTTCTTGTGACCGGCGGTAATCGCGGTATTGGCTTGGGCATGGCCGAAGCGATGGCGGCTTCAAACGCCAATCTCGCCATATGGGGACGCAAAGCCGACGCGAATGCCGCCGCGGTCGAAACGCTGTCCAAACTCGGCACGGGCGACGTCAGGTCCTGGCAGGTGGATGTTGCCGACGAACAGGCCGTGGTCGATGCCACCACGGATGTCATTTCGTCCATGGGCCGTATCGACAGCTGTTTTGCCAATGCGGGGGTTGGCTTCGGCGCACCGAGTTTTTCCGAAATGACCACGGAGATCTGGCGTAAGAACATGTCGGTGAATCTGGAAGGCGCCTTCTGGACCCTTCGGGAAAGCGTGAAACACATGGTGGAGCGGGCCAAAGCAGGCGATCCCGGCGGCTCAGTGGTCGGTGTGGCATCGCTGGCTGGCGTAGAAGGCGCCGCGCGAAACCAGGCCTATTCGGCGACCAAGGGCGGTTTGCCCGCCATGATCCGCAGCATCGCGGTCGAGCATGGCCGCTATGGCATCCGCGCCAATTCCATCCTGCCAGGCTGGATCGCCACGGACATGACATCGATGGCCCAGGCATCTGATACGTTCACGGCCAAGGTCATCTCCCGCGTGCCGATCCGGCGCTGGGGCGAGCCTGAGGACTTTGGTGGCATGGCCGTCTATCTCGCTTCAGACGCCTCCAAGTATCATTCCGGCACAACGCTGATCATAGATGGCGGCTACGCTATTTTCTAACAAACCAGAGCCGCCAGCTACCCCCACCGCCACACCGGAGTGCCCAGAATTGGACCGGGCGGTGGGGACGGGACCGCGCCGAAGCGCGCACCCTACAAACCAAAAAAGGATCAAACGATGCCCCTGCACACCCCCCTTTGCGACCTCCTCGGCGTGGACCATCCCATCATGCTGGCCGGCATGGGCGGGGTCTCCTATGCCGAGCTTGCGGCGGCCATGTCCAATGCCGGCGGCTATGGCGTCCTCGGTATGGCGGGTACAGGCCCGGACTTTATCGAACGTCAGATGCAGCGCACCCGTGAGCTGACCGATAAACCCTTCGGCGTTGACCTGCTCGCCGCCGACCCCGCGAGCCTGGAGGCGAGCGTCGATGTGATCATCGCGAATGGCGCGGACAGTTTCGTGGCCGGTCTTGGCGTGCCGATGCCCATCATGGAAAAGCTAAAGACTGCCGGGGTAAAAGTCATGGTCGTCGGCGGCGCGGTGAAGCATGCGATCAAGGCCGAGCAGGCTGGCTGCGACGCCGTGATCTTGCAAGGCGGTGAGGGCGGTGGACATACAGGCCTGGTCGGCACGCTGCCCCTGGTTGCGCAAGCCGTGGAAAGCGTGGACATCCCGGTGATTGCGGCAGGCGGGATCTATGATGGCCGGGGCCTGGCCGCCGCCCTCAGCCTCGGCGCCGTTGGCGTCTGGATGGGCACCCGTTTCATCGCCTCCGAAGAGGCCCATGCCGCCCAAAGCTATAAGCAAGCCGTGATTGGCGCGGGTGACACGGACACAACGCGCACGCGATGTTATTCCGGCAAGCCCATGCGCTGTCGCACGAATACCTACATCCAGGACTGGGAGGCGCGCCCCGGCGACATCCAGCCCTTCCCGTTGCAAGCGGCCCTCAGCGTCCAGGCCGATGTCATCGGCGGCATAGGCGGCGTCACCGACGAAGCCCGACTGGACCCAGACAAGAGCTGTTTTGCCATGGGCCAAAGCGCCGGCGGCATCACAGATGTGCGCCCGGTTGCAGAGATTGTGACATCACTGCTGGAAGAGGCCGAAGCCGCAATTGAAAAGACTCAGGGCTATGTACGGCTGGGGGCGCAGGGCTGAGTTAGAGGTATAGAGCCAAACAGTTACCCAACAGCCTAAGTCGCCCCAAACCGGTCGTTGGCAATGTTTGCTGCATTCATCGATGGATTTCGGCTTGTGAAGTTGTCCCGAACTGTTAGGCGACCTTGATGTTGATACGACATGCCACTCCAGATGATTACGCGGCGATTTCCGAAATAATCCTTCCGGTCTTTCGCAATGGTGAAACGTACACCATTGATCCAAAGATCAGCGAATCCGATGCAATCGCGTATTGGACTGGTAATGACAAAAAGACATTTGTCGCTGAGGTTGAAGGCGACATTCTTGGCACATACTACTTACGGCCCAATCAAGCGGGCGGCGGGAGTCACATTTGCAACTGCGGATATATGACTCATGCGAACGCCACCCGTCGCGGCGTAGCCAGTGTAATGTGCGCACATTCGTTGGAATATGCAAAGTCCATCGGGTTCCGAGGGATGCAGTACAATTTTGTCGTTGGCACAAACGTGGGCGCGATCAGGCTGTGGCAAAAGTTTGGATTTGAGACTGTCGGACGCCTTCCCAAATCCTTCAAACACCCATCGGCTGGCTATGTAGATGCTTTCGTTTTGTTTCGTGCACTGTAACGCCACGGGCGGCTTAAACGCGCCCCAACCAGGACACCGGGTCGTTTGCGGCGTCGCTTCATGATCGGGATTTGGGCGACGACATCCGACCGGAGTCGTCCCGCCACAACACTTTCCCCTATGATACGGTGAGACCCTGACAGTCTGGCCTTTAGGGCGTTTTCCGCGGATTACGCCGCAGCGGGCAGGGGGTGCCCGAGCGGGGACTGAAGGCGGCAAAAGAGAAAAACTTTGGAGGTGTGAGCCAGCTTACAGCGGCTTCGGGCCGGCACTGGCAAAACGGGTTCATCGGCGGAACACAAACACCCCGCCGACCAGCCTGAAAGGAACCTGAAAATGAACATCGCATCAAAGATCGCCCTCTCCGCCCTTGCCCTGGTGGCAGCCACAACCGCAACCACCGCATCAGCCCAAGACTATATGGACTGGTCCAGCATGGCCCCAGGTGGCCTGGAAATGGTCGACCCCTATGGCAACGTCTACACAGTAGACCCATGGGCCTCTGACTCCCAGGTCGACGCATACGGCAATGTCGTCTCAAGCTACGGCTACCAGATGGACGATACGCTGGGCATGTATGACCTGACGCCGGCCTGGCAGGACAATACCTCGACCTGGGGATCGACCGACAGCTCCAGCTACTACAACACGAACCCCTATGCCGGAGCGACAGACTCCCACGACAAATTCCTGGAAATGATCTGGGAATAGCCACCGGCCCGAAACCTTGCAGTCAACGTGAACAGCCCGGCGCAAAGCCGGGCTGTTTTTTCGCGTGCCATTGGGCGCACCGGAGAAAATTTTTGCCCCTGTGACCCAGCTCACATCCCCACCCGCGCCGTCTTGGCATGGTGATCGTGTCGCTGATGGAGCGAAGACAACTCAACAAGGAACCAGACCCATGAAACGCCTCACCACCCTTCTCGCCGCCACCATTGCTTTTACCGGTGCCGCGTCCGCCCAGATGCCGGGTATGGGACAGGGCCAACAGCAACAATTTGGAATGGGCCTGACCCAACCGTATGGCGGCTACAGCCAGCGCGGCTTCACGCCTCCCGGCGCTGCGAACCTGTCCAAACTGAGTGGCACGTGGAACTACACAATCCCCAACGGTCGAGGTGCGGAAGTGTTTCAAGCCCAGGTCGATGCGACCGGACGGTTTATGGCACGCAGCAACAACACCACAATCCAGGGCCAGTTCAGTGGCATGTCAGGACAGGGTGTTGCGATGACCCCAGGCCAAAATGGTCGCCCCATGCAGAACGGGGTTCAGCTGCGCTTCGATGGCCAATGCCATATTCAAGTGACACTGATTGGCCAAAACGGTCGTCCATTCGCCCAGGGCATGATGCACGTGAACCACAGCGCTGGTGCCCCCTGCCCGAATTGATTGTGAATGGCTTTTCGAGCCTGTCGCAAGATGATCTTTGAGGTCCCGAATGGGTCATACGCTCACCCGAGATGAAACAAGAAGCCCCGGAACACGTGTCCGGGGCTTCCGTGTTCTACTGAATTGATCGGGCCGCTTAACCGGGCATCACAACGGTGTCGATAAGGTGCACGACACCATTTGATGCGTCGATGTCCGTTGCGATAATGGCAGCGGTATTCCCAGCAGCATCTGTCAGGATCGGTGCACCCTCTACGATCGAAGCAACCAATGTCGCGCCATTCACGGTCGTGATCTCAAAGGTGCCATCGTCTTCACCTTGGATTGCGGCGACCAAGTCTGCAGCCATCACCTCACCAGAAACAACGTGGTATGTAAGAACACCGGTCAGGGCATCCTTCTGATCCGGTTCAAGCAGGCTTGCCACCGTACCATCCGGCAATTTGTCGAAGGCGCTGTTTGGTGGCGCGAAAACGGTGAAAGGCCCTTCGCTATTGAGCGTATCCACCAGACCGGCGGCAGTAACAGCGGCAACCAGCGTAGACAGGTCTTCCGTTGCAACGGCAACGGCAACGATTGTCGCTTCAGCTTCTACGGCCTCGACAACCTCGTCTAGAGAAGGCGCTTCAGCTTCCGCGGCCTCGACAACCTCATCTAGAGAAGGCGCTTCAGCTTCCGCGGCCTCGACAACCTCGTCTAGAGGCGGCGCCTCGGCCACAGCTTCCGTAACCGCTGCCGGCTCTTCACCGGCCGGTAGGGTATCATCGGCTGTCTCGCAGGCAGACAGAGCCGTCGCTCCAAGCAAAATCGCTGCAAAGCTCATTTTGAGTGTATTGGTCATAGGTTTCCCCGATGTCGTGAACCGAACGTCACGGCTGTGTATACGAATATATCGCTCGATCGGGTCAGCCTGGTTACAAAAATATTAACCTTAATGAGGAGCCAGCCTTGCAACCGGTCGCGAGGGCGTATCACCTCGCCCTTTCCAACGCGGTCGTGCACGGCCATGCGTTGCGCAAGGTGCGTGCATTACCCTGTCCGAAGAATGAATTACTGGGGAGGGGGTGTCCGGCGCCTGTTGCGGGCCGTTGTGAGCGCGTCTGATGCGATGAAATCGGTGTCACTCCCGTGGGTTTGGGCTTTACCTGGGTTTTCCCGACGCGGCTTTGGGTTTTTGATCGAATCGTGGGCAAGGCTTTGATATATCTCCGCCGGCCTCGGCAATCTCGGCGCGCAGGGCATCCATCATGGCCTCGCCTTCGCCGTCCCAGACAGGCAGTGAAAAAGAAGCCCAAGCTTTCGAGCTACGCGTTTCATACCAAAGAAAACCCTCGGCCTCGTCCGATTCCAAGGCGACGAGGGCGCAGACCTGGTCAAACGGGAACCAGAACACTCTGATTTCCTCGTTTTCGGTCCACCACGTTCCAAACACTTGGTCCGTTAGAATCGTTCCGGTGTCCTTAAGGTCTTCTCTGGCATATGAAACGAGCGCAAGGATCGTTTCCTCTTCAGAACGCCACTCGCGCGATTTCAAGAGGGCCAGATCCTCGGCGGCAATCTCGTCTCCGGATACGGGAAGCGGATAGAGCCCCGAAGCACCGTCAAATCGAATATTCCGCCGACACGCTTCGCGCTGCATTTCCGTTTGGGCGTCTTCATTCAGCCGCCGCAGTTGGGCCATGAACCGGTCATGACCGCCTTCCTCAACTGAGAGGGAAAAGCGCATCCAGTCATCAGGCCCCGCGCGGGTCAGCAGATAGGTCTCGTCTAGGAAATAGTGCCCCTCCTGAACTGTTTCGATGCTGCACAGCTCGCCAAGGCGAAACCAGTGTGAGCTGAGCTCGCCATCCTGCTTGTCCCAGAACCCCACATACTGGTCGGTGAGCAACACGCCGCCCGTCTCGAATAAAATAACGCCGTCTGCGTAGAATTCGAGAACCGTTTCGTCTGGCGTTAACAGGTCGTTTTCAAGCAACCAGTCGCGGCGATTATCCGAGAGATCGCTGCCTGGCTGTACGGTCGTCTCATCGAGGATAAAGTTGCCCTGCCACCCCTGATAGCGCATCGCGGCGATCGCTCCCATAACGGTCACCACTGAAGCGACAATCGCAATAAGGATTACACCCCATGTCTTCATGAATGCCCCCGCACCCGTTTATTCTGTTTTGCAAAAATTTTGCTAAGCGCTCTTCAATGCCTCTGCAAGGTGTCCCGTGTGGACAGAAATATTGCCTGCGCCCAGGCAAACCACCATGCCACCTGGTTGGGCCAGCTTGGCGACTGTTGCGGGCAGGGTATTCAGATCGTCCAAAACGTCTGCTTTGCGATGGCCGTGGCGCTGGATGCTGGCAACGAGGGTCTCATGGTTGATGTCATCGATCGGCGCTTCACCGGCAGGATAGACCGGCGAGATCAGCACATGGTCGGCAGCATGGAAGCATCCAGAGAACGCATCGAACAGATCGCGCAACCGCGTATAGCGATGTGGCTGGTGCACCGCGATCAACTGGCCGGTTCCAACCATGGCCCTGGCTGCTTTCAATACCGCTTCGATCTCCACGGGATGGTGGCCATAATCATCGATGATCCGAATGGGCGGTTGATCCTTGACCGGACGCCATTCGCCCACGGGGGTAAACCGCCGCTTGACGCCGCCAAAGCCAGCAAGCGCATCGCGCAACTGCGTATCCGTCGCGCCAAGTTCAAGGGCCACGGTGATTGCCGCCAAGGCGTTTTGCACATTGTGATCGCCCGCCATTGGCAGGCTGAGCTGTTCAATCATCATCGGCTGGGCCGAACCCGGTCGGCGTAAGGCCACATCAAAATGGGACCCATTCAAATCAGTCGTGACATTGACAGCGCGAACGTCGGCCTGGCGGTTGAAGCCATAGGTGATTCGCCGCCTGTCGGTCACTCGCGCCGCAAGGGCCTGCACCTCAGCATGGTCGGTACAGAGCACGGCGAAACCGTAGAAGGGGATATTTTCGACAAAGGTGTCAAAGGCATCGCGCAGGGCGTCCATGCTCCCGTAATGGTCCATGTGCTCTGCGTCGATATTGGTCACGATTGCTGCCGTCGGAGACAGCTTGATGAACGTGCCGTCGCTTTCGTCAGCCTCCACAACCATCCAGTCCCCTGCACCGGCCTTCGCATTTGAGCCATAGGCATTGACGATGCCGCCATTGATCACGGTCGGGTCGATCCCGCAGCCATCCAGCAGAGCGGCCACCATGCTGGTGGTGGTGGTTTTGCCATGGGTCCCCGCCACGCAGACCGTCCATTTCAGGCGTACAAGTTCAGCCAGCATATTGGCTCGGCGGACCACCGGGATGCCCAGAGCACGGGCCGCGACCACTTCAGGATTATCGCCCTTGATCGCCGTGGAGACGATAACAGCACCCGCCCCGTGCACATTCTCCGGCGCATGGCCGATATGGATGTTCGCGCCCTTCTCGCGGAGGCGCTCCACGATATCACTGGCGCGTATATCCGAGCCTTGGACCTCATAGCCGAGCGTCATCATTACTTCGGCGATGCCGGACATGCCAATACCGCCAATGCCCACAAGATGGGCCGGGCCAAGATCAAAGGGGGAAGGATTTCTCATCGTGTGGCATTCACCCGGCAAATGCGGTAAAATCAAGCCATGGAAGACGGCTTCATCAGCTATCACACCCGCCCCGACGGCCAGCGCTATTTCACAAATAGCGACATGGCGCGCATGGTCGAGCAGGGCTTGATCGACCCAGACGACCGGTGGGAACTGATCCGGGGGGCTTGGTACGACATGGGCAGCGAAGGTTTCGAACATATGGATCTGCGCACACGGATCCTCAGGGAGATGACTCTCCAAATGGGGCGTCGAAGCGACGTACTCATCAGCACGGAAGGCTCGATCTATTTTTCCAGGGACACTGGACTGCGCCCGGACCTGATCATATACCGAGCCGATGTCGGCACGAATGAGATGACGGGCGACGACATCTTCCTCATCGCCGAAATCATGAAATCCAGCCACCAGCGTGACCGGGTCGAAAAGCTTCCGGTCTACGCTGCTGCGGGCGTTCCAGAGGTCTGGCTGATCGATTTAGACGCGCGCCAGGTGGACGCGGCGCGCGCGCCGGTCCGCGACAGCGAGTCTTATAGCACAGTCCAAAGACGCGAATTCAACGACAAGCTAACACCCTCCAACTTCCCAAACATTAGCATCGTTGTCAGCGCGCTATAGAATAGCCTGATAGCGAAATTGCACCAAACATAAGGGGAGCCCTCAGGCAATGAGACACTTTATTGATGGTCATCGCCACCACGTTGGCAGGATGCCAGAGCGACGCATCTTCTGTACGCGAATCAGAGATTGGACGAACTGCGCTCGAACGGGCCTTCGCTGAAAGCAGCATTATTTCAAGCCGACGCTATTTCTGCATCGTTTATGTTCAGGTCAACCCGGAGTTTCGCCCCATGGAATATCGCTCTGACCCTTTAGCGAATTGGGCGGCGACACCCCAGGAATCGTGGATCGAGTTTGGTAAGCATAGCCAGATAGACAAGACCTGTGCGCCGTATTCAGCGGTTATCAGCGCCGTACCGCGCGACGTACGCCAATGCGAGTTGTGCGAATGCTTGTGGATGCGGGGCTTCTCGGGAAGGTGACAACCAATTGCAACGCCCGCCTTAAGCTGCAGCTCTCGCCACCCGCTCTGCCAAATCTGCCAGATCTCTTGCCGCTGTGACGCTGCCTGCGGCGCGCGCGGCGGCGGCACGTTCGGCCAATTCTTTGCTATTGCCCAAACGAACCGCTAACAGCTCACCCAGCAAGTTGGGATAGAGATTTGCTTCCAGCATCAAGTCGGCGGCACCGACATCAGTGAGGGCGGCGGCATTGGCGGTCTGGTGGTCGTCCATGGCGATCGCGAGCGGGATAAGAATCGAAGGCCGGCCTACCGCGGCAATCTCGCTGACCGTGCCTGCGCCGGATCGAGCGATGACGAAATGAGCTGCCGCCAGCCGGTTCGCCATGTCATCAAAAAACGTGTCGATTTCGGCTGTGACACCCGCATTGGCGTAGAGCTTTACCACATCGACAACTTGCTCCTCTCGCACCTGTTGGGTGACCACCAAACGGGCCTTCAAGTCCTCCGGAAGGTGGTTGCAAATGGCCAGCGGAATCGCTTCGCCAAGAATGCGCGAGCCCTGGCTGCCGCCGGTGATCAGGATGTGCAACTCTCCGCCAGGATCGGGATAGGGTTGGTGCCTTAGCGCTGCAATCGGCGCACGCACGGGATTGCCGAGGGGAAGATGCTCCGCGCCAGACGGCAGGCGGTCCAGGCGGGGGAAACCACTTGCGACGACCGAGGCATGGGACGCAAAGCGCCGGTTCACGCGGCCCAGGACGGCATTCTGTTCGTGGATGACCAAAGGAATACCCATCTGTCGGCCTGCGGCGAGGGCAGGATAAGCCGGATAGCCGCCAAAACCTGCAATCAGGCTGGGTCGCTGCGCGCGGAATCGCTGCTTGGCCATGGACACACCACGAGACAGTTTCAGCGCCGTACTGGGCAAGGTCCAGGGCTTTCGAACATTAGGACTGGCCGCCTGGACCTCAACTTTCCAGTCAGCTGGAAATTTCGATCCATAGCGCAAGCCCCGGTCATCGCTGATCAGGCCGACCTGCCAGCCACGGGCGCGCATTTCCCCAGCGAAGGCCGCGGCAGGAAACATATGCCCGCCTGTCCCGCCGGCTGCGATGATCAACACAGGCTGGTCCGTCATATCCGTCTCCGCATCAGGGGTGGCCTGCGCACAAGCGCGAGGGCGAACCCCAGGGTCAACGCGGTACCCGCCAGCGATGAACCGCCATAGGATATGAAAGGCAGCGTCATCCCCTTGGGCGGGATCAATGCGACGTTCACACCAATATTGATGACCGTGTGGAGGCCGAAGAGGACAAACAAGCCCGTCGCAGCCGCACGCGGATAAGGGTCTTCGATCCGCGCGGCAAGCCCCAGGCCGCGCAGTGTTATGAACGCGTAGAAGCACATCACCACAAGCGCAGCGACAAAGCCGAACTCTTCCCCCATGACCGCATAAACAAAATCGGTATGGGCATCGGGCAAACTGGATTTGACGGTGCCCTCCCCGGGACCGGCCCCAAGGACACCACCCCGCGAGATTGCCTCGGCGGCTTTATCAATCTGGTAGGTGTCGTAGGCGCTTGGGTCGATGAAACTGTTTACCCGCTGGCGAACATGGGGCAGCGCCGCGTATAGCCCAGTGGCGAGCACCGTGCCGAGCGTGGCAAACCCAGCCGCCCACCGAAGGGGTAAACCGGCAACAAAGAAAGTGATCACGAACGCTGCAGATAAAAGCGCAGCCTGGCCGACATCTGGCTGCAGCACGAGCAGGATCAAGGTCAAGGCATAACAGCCAAACGCCAGTATGGCCCATGGCCCGGCCGGAAAAAGCTGGCGCTGGGCCAAAAGCCATCCCACAAGAATGATCAGGGCAGGCTTGACCATTTCTGAGGGCTGGAGCGAAAATCCAAACAGACGGATCCAGCGCTGGGCGCCCTTCGCCTCATGCCCTGCCAGCAAGATCACAGCCATCAAGGCAAAGGCCCCAAAGAATACAAGGGCCGCCGCGCGGCGCGCCATGTGCCGATCCATCAGGGATGCCCCTAATAGAATAACCAAGGCGCCGCCCGTGAACATGGCCTGTCGGAAAACGAAGAAATAGCGATCCTCATATCCCATGCGCTCTGCCGCCGGTGGACCCGCAGCAAGGGAGAGCAAAAGACCAAAGCCGAGAAGGCAAAGCGCTGCGAGTATGATCGGCCAGTCGACGGTCCGGCGCCATTCGGTGGTCCAGGACATGTCCGCCCTGGACAATCCTGGAGCAACGAGTGAGGTCATACGATCTCTACCTGCGCGGCTTCCAGTGATAGAGCTTGCACCGACGCGCGGAAGGCCTCACCCCGGGTCTCAAAGTTCGGAAATTGGTCAAAGCTGGCACAGGCTGGCGACAACAAGACGATCGGATTTTCCTCTCCGCTGGCGCGGGCATCCTCAAAGGCCTCCGCGACGGCGGTCTGGATCATGCCACATTTGCGAATGGGTGCCTTGCCCTTTAGGGTTTTGGAGAATGCTTCTTCCGCCTCGCCCACCAGGTAGGCTTTCGCAACCCTGGGAAAATGAGCCTCTAGGGGGGCGATCCCTTCGGCCTTCGCCCGGCCTCCAGCGATCCAATAGACACGGTCGAAAGTTTTCAGGGCCTGTTCCGCCGCCTGGGCATTGGTTGCCTTGCTATCATTGATGAAAGTCACGCCCGCCTTTGTCCCAACCACCTCAAGGCGATGTGGCAACCCCGGAAAGGATTCAATGCCAGCAAGAATTGTTTTCCCGTCAACGCCCAGGGCGCGGCATGCGGCATAGGCTGCCGCGATATTCTGGTGATTGTGTGCACCGCGAAGAGCCGGGGCCGCGCCGAGGTCGCCAACGCAGATGGCCTTGCCTGAAAGACTATCGAAGAGATGGCCGCCGACGGCACTCACGCCCTTGCCCAAGGCAAAGTCCGAGGACACTTGCCAAACGCGGGCCTTCGAGCGCTTTAGCTCAAGGGACAGAGACTGGGTATGGACATCATCGATACCGATCACGGCCGTGTCGCCGGCCTGTTGGCCCGCAAACACACGTTTTTTCGCCGCGATGTACCCGTCAATCCCACCGTGACGCTCCAGGTGATCTGGTGACAGGTTCAGAAATACAGCAACATTGCAGTGGAGCGACTTCACAAGGTCCAGCTGGTAAGAAGACAATTCCAGGACATAAACGGCATTGGCGTGGAGCGCTGCCATATCAAGCACCCCTCGGCCAATGTTTCCGCCCACCCGCGCATCCACGCCCGCTTGGCGCAGGATGTGACCGACCAGCGCGGTGGTCGTCGATTTCCCATTTGTCCCGGTGATACCAACCACTTTCGGGCGACCAGGTTCTGGTAGCGACTGAACGGCGCGCGCGAACAATTCCATGTCGCCGACAACCGGCACGCCGACGGCCTGCGCCATTCGCACTAATCTGTGCGGCTGGGGATAGCGATAAGGTACACCGGGTGAAAGGACGAGCGCCGCGAAGCCCTGCCAATCGCGTTTGTTGATATCGGTGAGAGAGACGCCCGCCGCCTCCGCATTGGCCCGAATATCGTCATTATCGTCCCAAGCGTGCACGCGCGCGCCGCCAGCCAACAGGGCTTTTGCGGCGCTGAGACCCGTGCGGCCCAGTCCAAAAACGGCGACATCGCGCCCGGAATATTCGGTGACGGGGATCATAAAGTGCCGACTACCTCAGCTTCAGGGTCGCCAGGCCGGCGAGTGAGAACAAAACCGATAGGATCCAGAAGCGGACGACGACCCGGGTTTCGGGCCAATTCTTCTTCTGAAAATGATGGTGGAGCGGGGCCATCGCGAAGATTCGCTTGCCTTCCCCCGTCAGTTTGCGCGTGACTTTAAACCAAGAGACCTGGAGGATCACCGACAGAGCCTCCAGCACAAACAGCCCACCAATCACGACCAGCGCGAACTCGTGCTTCACAGCCACGGCAACCACCCCCAGTAAAGCGCCGAGGCCGAGTGAGCCCGTGTCACCCATGAACACTTGGGCCGGGTAAGCGTTGAACCAGAGAAAACCCATGCCGGCACCCATCATGGAGCCAAGCACAACGGCAATTTCCCCAGCGCCCGGCGCGAATTGGATCCCGAGATAGCCAGCAAAGACGAAATTGCCCGTCAGATAAGCAATCATCGCATAGGACGCGCACGCAAACGTCATGGGAACGATCGCAAGACCGTCCAGGCCGTCTGTGAAGTTCACGGCATTGGCCGAACCGACGATGACCACCGTTCCAAAGACGACGAAGAGTGCACCCAAGGGCAAGAAGTAGTCATTGATGAAAGGCACGGCGACGCCACCAGAGAAGGCCTGGTCATTGGGCTCTACGGACGTCGGCGGTGCCAGGGCAGCGATCTGCTGCGCCAGAGCGTTAAGCGGACCCCAGTCTGCGTGTCCAAGCGGCGTATGGGCGCCATGAATTCCCATAATAAAGGCCACCGCAATGGCCGCGATCAGGAACTCCATGAGAAGGCGTACCCGCGCCGAAACACCGGCATCGGTTTGTTTCGCGACCTTGGCTGCATCATCCAGATAACCAATGAAGGCAAAGGCGCCCGTTACGAACAGGATCGCCCAGGTGTAGGGGTTGGAAAGGTTTGCCCAGAGCAATGCTGCCGTGAACAGGCCGAGCCAGATGATAAAACCACCCATGGTCGGTGTGCCACGCTTGGCCATCTGATCCTCAAAGCTTAGGTCACGAATTGGCTGGCCGGACCCCTGACGTGCGCGCAAGGAATCAATAATGGGCTGACCCAAGATCACGGCGATCAGGAATGCAGTGACGATCGCTCCGCCAGTGCGAAACGTGATATAATTCAGCAAGTTGAATACGCCGCTATCAGCGGCAAAGACTTCATACAGCATTTATACCCGCCCATCGCTTTCTGCTTGGGCACCCATCACGTTTGCAGATTCAACAGCGCCCCACTCGCGCAACGCATCTGCCAGCCGAAACATCCCGGAGGCATTCGAACCTTTGATCAAGAGGACGCAGCCGTCTGTTAATGCGTTTTTCACCTTTTCCAGCAGGTCCAGCGCGCGACTTTCTGACTCAGTCTCGATTTTTCCGGACAAGGCGGATTCAAGCGCGCCCATGGCGGTGCCTGCGAGGAAAATTCTTTCCGCGCCTGTGGCCAAAACCGGCCTAGCCAACTCCGAATGGGCCAATTCGCTTCCCTCGCCAATCTCCAACATCTCTCCAAGGGCAATAAATTTTTGTGTTGCCGGACGCGACACCAGCGCAGCAAGCGCCGCACGCATGCTCTCCGGATTTGCATTGTAGGCGTCATCCACCAGGGTGAACGTTCCACCGCCGGGCAACCGAAGCGTTTCTAGGGTGCCGCGGCCCGGAGGAGGACCAAACCCGGACAAGGCATCGGCCGCATCGTTGATTGAAATCCCTGTGAGCGTGGCCAGGAGAAGAGCCGCTGCTGCGTTGACCCCCCAATGGTTGCCAACGGCGTTCAACATGACGGACGCGCGCCGGCCTGCGATCTCGATTTCAAAGCGTGAGGTCGAACCGTCCGTCTTGGCGTCGACAAGCCGCGCCGTCGCGCCGTCTGCTGTGCCGAAGCTCTCGACCGTGGATGTCGGGCAATAGGATCGTCCCCGATCGGCCAAATAGTCTCGGAACGCATCGTCTTCTGGAACAATGACCGTGCCTCCAGCCTCAAGGCCGGCAAAGATATTGGATTTTTCCTCGGCAACGGCCTCAATCGAGCCTAGCCCTTCAAGGTGGGCCGGGGCGATCTTGGTAATCAGCGCATGGTGTGGGCGTACGAGTTTCGACCGCGGCGCGATCTCTCCCGGAGTCGACATACCGATCTCGAAAACGGCTCTCGATGTCGCCTCGGGCATCCGCGCAAGGGTCAGCGGCACGCCCCAATGGTTGTTGAAGCTTTTTTCTGGCCAGTGGGCCGGGCCGACCGCGCTGAAGATTTGCGCCAGCATCTCCTTGACGCTGGTCTTCCCCACTGAACCGGTCACCGCTGTGCGGGTTGCTTCGGAGCGGGCCCGCGCCGCAACAGCCAAGGCTTCAAGCGCCTGCAGAACATTTCCGACTTTCAGAAACGGCCCACGCCCGTCCAGATCGCGGCTGACGAGCGCGCCGGTCGAACCGCGCTCAAATCCAGCTGCGACAAAATCATGTCCGTCACGAATATCTTCGAGCGCCACGAACAAATCACCCGGCTTGAGCGAGCGCGTATCAATGGAAAGCCCTGAGCAAGCAAATGGCGCGCTGGCCAGACCACCCGTTGCCACTTCAATATCTTTGGAAGTCCACAAGATATCAGGCATTGGCAAGCTCCTTGAGCGCGCACCCGGCCTCATCCTGGTCTGAAAAGGGAATAACTGCGTTGCCGACCACCTGGCCCGTCTCGTGGCCCTTGCCTGCGATGAGCAGCGTATCGCCGGCACCGAGGGCACCTATGGCTGCCCGAATGGCTTCGCCGCGGTCGCCAATCTCCTCGGCCCCTGGCGCCCCCTGGAGGATCGCCTTGCGTATGGCCGCCGGGTTCTCAGAGCGGGGATTGTCATCGGTTATGATGACACGGTCCGCATGTCTTTGGGCCGCCTCGCCCATGAGCGGACGTTTTAGCGCGTCCCTGTCACCGCCGCAGCCAAACACGACAGTCAGTGCACCGGCGGTATGGGGTCGGGCCGCCCGCAACAGCGTATCGAGCCCATCTGGCGTATGTGCATAGTCCACGAACACGCCGGCCCCAGCCGCAGTCTGGCCAACAAATTCAAGCCGCCCCTTGACCGGGCTCAAGCGCGAGAGCCCTTTGGCCACCGTATCGAAATCCAGGCCCATCGCGAGCGCGCACCCGGCGGCCGTCAGGGCGTTCAACGCTTGAAATTCGCCAATCAGCGGCAATAGGAGCCTGTATTCCAAGTTGTCCCATTTGAGGGTCAGCTCCTGGCCGGTGGCCTTAGGGCTCAGTTCAGCGATCTTGAGATCTCGCCCGCGCCATCCCACTGAAAACACCGTCAGCCCAGCCTGCATTGCCGCACTCTCGAAATGCTCGCAATGGGCACTATCAGCATTGATGATTGCGGGGCAGCCTTTGGGCGCCAATTCGGCGAACAGGCGCGTCTTGGCATCCCGGTATGCGTCCATGGTCTCGTGATAATCGAGGTGATCCTGGGTGAAATTGGTAAAGGCTACGGCCTTGAGTTTTACGCCATCGAGCCGGAATTGTTCCAAACCATGGGAAGACGCCTCCATGGCCATATGTGAGATACCGCTGCGAGCAAGGCGGGCCATGGTCTCGTGGATGGCGACAGGGTCGGGTGTGGTATGCCCCAGCTCGATTGCACCATCGGGCCCAATGGCACCCAGTGTGCCCATCGATGCCGCCTTGAGGCCACCGCCCTGCCAAATCTGGCGGAGAAAATCGACGCTGGAGCTTTTGCCATTTGTGCCGGTGATCGCGACCACGGCCTCCGGCTGGCTCGCATAGAAGCGCGCCGCGGCGCCAGCGAGCCAACGCCGCGCGGATGGATGAATCACCAGGGGAACTTCGCCCGTGTCGACTGCACGTTCGGCGACAACGGCCATTGCACCGGCCTCAATGGCGGACGGAACGTAGTCATGCCCGTCAGCGGCATGCCCTTCGAGCGCAACAAAGATGTGACCCGGCTTCACGCAGCGGCTGTCGCACGTCAGCCCCGTTACGGTTCGCCCTGCCACATCCTTTGGCGTGAGATGGCCCAGTAGTCTGTCGACTTTCACAGCGTACTCCTTGTCTCGGACGTGGAGTCTCTCGGCACGCTCGCACCGCCGGCTTCATCAAACCGTGGCGTGATCCCCATAAGCGGGGCTATGCGCTCTATCACCCGGCCCGCCGCAAGCGCAGCATTCCAGGCCGCCGTTCTACCCATCACCACTCCGTTGATCTCTCGCTCATCGGAGACCTTTGGCGTATCCAGGACGATCAGTAGGGCATATTCAGGGCGGTCCGCGGGGAAGATTGCAGCGAAGCTGGAAATATTGTCGGTTTCCGAATAACCGCCAACAATCGGCTTTTCCGCCGTGCCCGTTTTACCGGCCACGCGATACCCGGCCACGGCGGCGTTCGATCCGGTGCCCTCCAAAACCGTTGCACGCAACATGTCAGTGATCTGGGCAACGGTTGGCTGCGCCATCACCCGGCGGCGCGTGCGATTTGCGTTGGGCTCGGCGATAAGCCCCGGCGCAACCCATTCCCCGCCATTGGCAAGGCTTGCAAAGGCCGATGTGAATGACAGCGGGGAAACGGCGATACCGTGGCCATAGCTCGCGGTCGCCATCGACAGTTCATCCCATTTGGCGGGCAGAAGCGGTGAAGCGCTCCCAGCCAGTTCCACCGGCGCGCGCTCAAACAAACCAAGGCTTTGGTAAAACGCGCTGAGGCGACTTGGCCCCGCACGCTGGGCGATCTTGACCGTGCCAACATTAGAGCTTTCCGATACGATCGTGGTGACGCTCGCTTGCCCGCCTGGAATAGGGTGATCATCTGAAATAAGGTGCCCGCGGATCTCGATCGGTTGGCTGACATCAAACACCTCGCCAGGCGACATCAATCCCGCATCCAGTGCCAAGGCGACGGTAAACGGCTTATAGACAGATCCCAGTTCGTAAACTGCAAGGGCTGCCCGGTCTAAGCGCGCAGGGTCACCGTCCGGCATGGCGCCCACGCGGTTCGGGTTGATGGGTGGCCAACTCGCCATCGCCAGGACATCCCCGCTGCTCGCCTCGATGAGAACACCGGCACCCCCTTCAACACGATGTTCGATCGCCGCTGCATTCAGTTCAGCCTCAAGCGCGAATTGCAGGCCGGAATCGATTGTCAGGCGCAATGGTTCATTCGACCCCGAAAGTCGCTCGTCCAATGCGAGTTCGACACCGCCAAGACCGTTTCCATCCATTCCGGTAAAGCCGAGGACATGGCCCGCCAGAGGGCCGCGCGGATAAGCCCTGCGGCGCTCTTCACGAAAGCCCAGCCCTTCAAGCCCAAGGTCAAACACCGCCTGGCGCTGGCGTGGCGTCAAGCCCCTGCGGACCCAGGCAAAGGCGCGCTCTCGATTCGAGAGGCGCGCCTCCAAGACGCCCGCATCGAGGTCTTCGAAGACCTCGGAGAGACTCTCAGCCACGTCCTTCGCGTTCCAAATGGCGCGGGGGTCAGCAAACAGGGAATACACGGTGACAGACGTCGCCAGCAGCTCTCCATTCCGATCCAGAATGTCGGCCCGATGCGGTGCATCTGCAAACGCCGCAGACACGCCGGTTCGATTTCCAGTCGGTTGCAGTGCCAGGGTGCCGCCTTTCAGCGCCACGGCGACAAACAGAACGCCCATGAAGCCAGAAACAAGCCGGACCCGGGCACTGGCCATGCGTTCGCCGCCCCAAAAGGCTGAAAAGCCGATCATGGTTGCCTCTCCCCGTCGGAGTGATCGGCCGGCGCAAGGCGGGAA
>JBCCTK010000047.1:0-20633 GCA_039198685.1 Pseudomonadota bacterium
GGCAAGGGCCAGCGATAGCCCGGCCACCCTGCCAAGCCTACGCGCCCGGCAAGGCCGGGGTAGGGGCCGGGTCAATTTCTCAGATCGAAAACGCACAAACGAAAAACCCGGGCGCATGGCCCGGGCTTCCCCTTGCCCGCCTTCCCGGCGGGCCGCTGCATTGTGTTAGGTTAGATCATACAGGACAAAAGCCAGTAGAGGCACAGGCACAGAACGAAAAACGCAAACGATCCGCCCGAAAGCCCGGCCCAGAGGCACACGCCTAGAAAGAGAAGCCGCACCCGGTCAGCCCGTCCAGAGCTTATGATAGGGCACGCCAAGGGCTATCGCGGCCTCACGTTCCATTGACAGTTGCAGAGAGTAAAGCGCCTGCCCAGCCGCTTGATCGGGATTTGTCAGATATGGCCAGACTAGGCGTAAACCTTCCCCGAATGGCCGTGCCGTCGGGGTGAATGGCCGCACGGGCATTAGCAAGCCGGGCGTCACCACCACGGCAGGGGCGGCCAATGCGCCCGCTATAAAGCCGCGCCGGTTCATAGGAAGGACTCCAGCGCCCGGAACAAGCCCAACGCGGCCACCACTATAACCGCAAGCCGGATCGTCAGCCGTTGCTCAAGCATCTTTAGATCGGCCTTGGTGGCCAGGGTATCGCCCATCGTGTCGCGATAGCACGGGCGGACTCGTCTGCAACCCCAGCTCTGTATGGGCCATGTCCGTTCTCCTTTCTTTTCAGCAAGATAGGGGATTTGTCGCAACCCGGTTCAGAATGTGCCCGCTCGCAGTTTATAGTCTGATAATAAAGATTATGTTAATTTTTAGAAAAAGCTGACGCGCCTGCAGCTTCAGAAAATGCTCTGAGAACTACCGCCTTGCATTGTCGCCATAGAAGCTTGCGGATCCGCTCATCACTGAGACCCTATCACGCAAGCCGCAGGTCATGAAGTCCGGCCTATTCCGGCACTCTATATCAAACCATTCGTGAAACGCCGCAAGAACGATGCGCTCGTCGCGGAAGCCATTATCGAGGCAGCCTCTTGCCCGTCCATGCGCACGGTTGCCGCGAAAGACATCAATCAGCAGACCCGGGCTATGCTGTTTTGCACGCGTGAAATGTTCGCTCGGCTGCGAATTCAGCCCATCAATGCCGTACGGTCGTACTTGGCGCTAGAGGTGGTCCTGAATTTTTGACCAGTTTGCCCCGCGCTGCCGTTCTGAGATTAGTACCGCACCCGAGGTCATCTTTTCTATGGCCGACGTCTATCTGCTGCAGATTGAGGCCGTCGATCGTGAGGTCGCTGAACCAGACACCATGATAAACGAGGCGCGCTGCACAATGCACAGGCCCGGCGACTACAGACTATGCCACGGATCGGGTCGGACGCATAACCAAGATGGGCCAATGCGACGTGCGCAAGCTTCAAGTCATTGGCGCGATGTCGGTCATCAGTGCCAGTGAACGTAAAGGTCGTTGCGATAATCCGTGGCTTGCGAATATGCTTGCGAAGCGACCGCACATGGTTGCCGCCGCCGCCCTGACGGCCCGAATGGCCGAGCGGCTTTGGACGATGATGACGAAAGAGCGAGATTACCAGATTTAGGCCTCCACTTACCAGTACGGCCCGGATACCGATAGGACTGAGAGGGCGAAAGAAAAGCTGTGGAACACGACGATCATGAGATCGGCAATGGGGAGGCCAGGATAACAAAGCGGCCTTTGAGCCCGCTAAGGTGATTTTGACCCAAGCCTCGCATCCCCATAAGGGCCCGCCGCGAGTGTTGCGGCACACCAGAGGCCGGATACATGATTGAACCCGATCAACCGTTCTAGGGCTTTGTATTCACTCCCGGTAACCGAGGCATCCACACGCTATTGTGTTAATATTTTGATAAAGCTTCGATCACATCATTCGACTAAGTCACGCTGCATCTCTAATGCCGGGTTTGCTGAGCGCCTTCGTCTTGACACGGCAAGCCCAACAAAAAGTGATGCGCCCACTAGCAATCTCATTTTTCCTGAGGCACGAAACGTTATGTCATTGAAGGTCATTACTTGAAGTTCGCATACGCCAAATTCCGACCCTCGGGCAAATCGTTGACAGCACGCATGACAGGCGCGGTCGGCTGGAACTTCACGAATATTGGCGTGACCTTTGCACTGCGCCTGGCCAGCAACCTAATTATGACACGTCTACTGATGCCCGACGCCTTTGGGCTGCTGGCTTTT
Source organism: Pseudomonadota bacterium (assembly GCA_039198685.1). GTDB lineage: Bacteria > Pseudomonadota > Alphaproteobacteria > Caulobacterales > Hyphomonadaceae > UBA5336. The sequence goes on from JBCCTK010000047.1 coordinate 2,225, forward strand.
GCAATGACGTTTGCCACAGCGGTCACATTGCTGACCGATCTGGGGATTCACCAAAGCATCGTCAGGGAAAAGGACCAGATGGGCCCGCGATTCCTTCGGACAGCGTGGACCGTGAAGATCGTGCGTTCGCTGGTCATCTCGCTTGGCGTGCTAGGGTTGTCCTTCGGTTTGAGCTTCATCGGCCCGAAGTTCGCGCAACCGGGATCCGTTATGGCGCATCCGGAAATGCCCTTGCTCATTGCCCTGACGGCGTTGGCACCGCTTCTCGAAGGTCTGGTTTCCACCAACTGGACCGTCTGTCTCCGAAACATGCAATTCAGGCCTATCGCGTTTCTTGAGATCGGCAGCAGCCTCATCCGTATCGCCAGCCAGATTGCCTTTGCCCTCATCAGCCCCACGGTCTGGGCCCTGCTCGTAGGCATGCTTGTTGGCGGCATCGCCAAGGCCCTGCTGTCCCACTTGTTCCTTCAAGGTCCCAGGATGCGGCTGACATGGGAGAAGACGATCGCCGCAAGTTTGTGGTCCTACGGCAAGTGGATCATGGGTTCGTCCCTGATGTCCTTTTTTATCAGGAACTCCGACAAGCTGGTGTTCGGGGCTTATCTGTCGAGCGTCTCAATGGGGCTTTATGTCATCGCCTTCATCTGGATTGGGGCAGGGCAGCGCGTGGCAAACATCTTCGTGCAATCACTGGGATTTCCACTTGTTGCTGAGCTCATGCGGGATCGGCCAGATGAAGCGCGCAGGCTCATGCGGAAGTATCAAACAGCCCTGGACATATTCTGTCTGATCGGTTTTTGTTTACTCGTTCTGCTGGGTCCGGCCCTGATCTCCTTGCTCTATACGCCCGTCTACGAAGATGCAGGATATCTGATCCAGCTCCTGGCGCCTCTTTTACTGGCAGTCCGCTTCGATCAACTGACAAATGTTCTCGTGGCTGGCGGCGATTCCCGAGCATTGTTCTGGATCGCGACGCTGGTGGCCGTCGCGACACTCGCCTTCCTAAACTTGGGTCTTTACGTCGGGGGGCTTGAAGCGGCCATTACGGGCATGATGCTCGCCCGTTTTGTTTCCCTGCCCTATCTTCTCATCAAGACATTGGCCATTTTCGGACCAAAGCAGACGGCATATGACACTGCATTCGGCGTTGGATCCATTGCCGCGACCCTTGGTCTTTACCTGTTCCTGTAAGGTGTCACCGCAGCAGACCGGCCGGACGTTTGTCGCACGCGCCCGTGACCCAGCGATACACTTCAGCGATCCGTTGCGCCCGAACATCCCAGGTCAGATTTTCCAGTGCCCGGAGCCGGGCCGCATGTCCCATGGCCGCGCACAAGTCCTTATCCTGCGCAAGGGTTTCCATCGCCGTCTTGAAGCCTTCGATATGATCTCCCCGAGTGCCCAAGGGCACACGTATTCCGCTTCGATCGTCCAGAAGGTGACGCCCGGGCCCGTATCCCACCACCACCGATGGCAGCCCGGCCATCATCGCTTCGGCGATCACCCCCGCCCCCGCATCGCGGATCGAAGGAAACACGAACACATTCGCCGACTGCATGTACTGCGCAACGACATGCTTCTCTGTCCAGCCCAGGAATTCAACACACTCTTGCAGACTATGCCGCGCTACCAGCTGTTCCAGTGCAGATCGCTCGGGGCCGTCGCCGGCGATAACAAGCCTGTGTTTTTGTAAAAGAGGGCTTTGAGCGAAGGCCTGAACGGCGACATCCGCGCATTTGAAAGGCACCAGTCTGCCGGCAAAAAGGAATGTAAGCCTTTCCGCTGTCGAATGCCGGATCTCCGCGTTGCTCCCAAAAACATCCGGGTCGGCTCCTACTTCGGGAAAGTCAAAGATCCTGTCTTCGTTGCCAGCGGGCAGGGTTTCGATGGTGTGATCGAAAGCGGCAAGAATGGCTGCGGCCTGGGTATAGGTTGTCCTAGCATAGGGAAGAATTTTGTAGGAGTTGCGTATGTAGCGCAGCCACTCGCCCTCGCGGCGCATCACATCCTTGAAACTCTCAGGATACTGTAGGCCCCCGTTCACCGGACCGATCACGAAGGGCACTGGCGACCAGCGCGCTAGCGGGCTGGGCAGGGCTGAGCTGATGGGGCCGACGCGATGCAAAATGTCGAAACGCCCGGTCTTCAGATCCGAGCCGAAGCGTTTCCATAATTCCCTCTCGAAAGCGAACTGCACCGGGTATTTGACGGCAGCCAGATTCGCCGTGTTCAGTCGCAGCGCGGAACTGATTTTCCACACCGGGCGCGCGATGTATTCGGTGTCGAGATAAACGATTTCGGCATGACTGAAGCCTGCGCGATCGATCGCCTCGCGATTGCGGATCTGGGTGACGACGACAGCCTCGTCCACCTGATCGACCAGCGAGCGGGCGGTATTAAAGATCACCCCGGGCTCGGAGGGCAAATCCGGGTTCATCGCGTCAGCATAAAGAAGGACACGCATGCTTTATTCCGGCTTCTTGTATTCGATGAGCTGCGGGTTTGTTCCGCGCCATCGGCGCCAGAGATATGTCACAGCCCCCTGGGCTTCGGGAAACTTGGCGAGTGTCAGAAACATCGCTTGCAAAGTCTCCATGCCCTTTATCGACAGGCGCAGCACCTGCAGGAACCACAGCCCGATGCCAAGCAAGGCCCAAGGCGTCAGGAACACCGATGCAAGCGGGATCATCACCGGGAGAAGACCACCCCAGACCAAGGCGCGCTGCAACCGACGAAGATTATGCCGCTCAGGAGCTTTTCCATGCATCGCCACCCCTTCAGCATAGGCAAAGCCTGCCCGCCGGGCACGCTGCCACCACTGGCTGAAACGTGTCAGGGCCGCATCATGCAATGTCATCTCAGCATCCAGCCGCCAGATGATCCAGCCCGTGGCGCGCAACCGGACACAAAGCTCCGGTTCCTCACCGGCGATCAGGTCGGGATTGAAACCGCCCATAGCCTGCAGAGCCGTCACCCGTATCATCACATCGCCTCCACACGCCTTGGTCTGCCCCACCGGCGTGTCCCATTCCGCATCGATCAGCCGGTTATAGACAGAACGCTCGGGATAAAGTTCGCGGCGACGCCCGCACACTGCGGCTACCTGCGGCGCCCCTAGCAGGAAAGACCGGGCCTTTTGCGCCCAGTTCGGTTGCAACACGCAGTCTCCGTCCAGAAACTGAACGAAAGACAGTGCGTGGCCGTAATCCAGCAAATGGAAAAACCCCGCATTCCGCGCTCGGGCCGCGGTGAAGGAGGCACGGGTATCAAGAACGATCACATCCGCACCACGGATCGCGGCAGCAGCCCTGCTGCCATCGGTCGAACCGCTGTCAACATAGACGATATGCGAAAATTGCGCCCTTAACGAGTCAAGACAGGCGATCAGGCGTTCACCCTCGTTGCGTCCGATTACGACAGCGGCGCAATCCGTCAAAGGGGCCGTGGCGGTCATTGCACGGCAAATGGATAGCACAAGCGCAGCGCGGGGTGTCCTGGAAAAAGTTCCGCCAATTGTTCGCGGTCCTGCAAGAAATGATCTTGCATGCGCGCTTTCAAACTTGCTGGTATCTCGGGACGCGTTGTCATGCTGCGCCTTTCGCGAACCCAACGGCGCACACCCTTTGGCACCAGCGTGCGGCGCAACGCCTGCGCAGCAGGATTGTCGAGTAGCAAGGCCTGCATCGGTATCTTGCGCACGCGCCTGCTGGACACGTTCTGCGCATCTATAGCGTATTGCCACGCTGCGCCTTGTGGCATGCCAAGAAATTCGCAAATCCGGGCAAATGCCGCATCGGCGTCCCGATTGATCTGTTCAAGGCTTGTAAGCATGACATTTTCTGCGCCGAACGAGTCGATGTAGGGCCGGATCTGCATGCCATAACGGCCATAATCAACAATTTCGGAATGAGTTGCGAAGGCGTGTTCTGGCCGGTTGGACATGCGACTCTCGGACCATTCGTGAATGTAATGGGATACCGCTCGGTTCATCGGGTTGCGGATCATGTAGAGAATTCGCGGCCTGTCCAGAACACGAGCCATCCGGGTGACCGTCTGCGGGTAGGTCGGCAACTTGGTGTAGTGTGTGCTCGCCTCGCCCTTCAGATCGCCCTCGAGGGCCGGGTTAAAGAGGCTTCTATACCACGCGTCGCCCCTAGCATAGACCGCGTCATCGGAGAAGTAGTTCGGCTCCTTTGGCATCGCCATGAAAACCCCGTCTTGCGCGTCGAGCTGCTTGGCCAATGTACTAGTGCCGCACTTCATTGCACCCACCAAGATAAAATCAGGCTGCCAGCGGTTATCATCGGACATCCGTGCCTTCACTTTCCAGAAGGGCCCCGCAGCGGCCTGAGCGTATTGATCCAGATATCGCGCATCTCGTGCTCCGTGCGCGGCGCTACGGGTTTGGCTATCAGCCGTCGCAACTGGGCGACCGCGCGGCCCAAAATCCAGGCAATATTACACAGCACAGGACCTAAAACACCATGAGCATGCCGGAAGAACCTTGTTCTCGACGCATAATAATAGGCGGGCAGGCGCTTTTGCGCAGCCTGTAGGGTTTTGACAGGTCCGCTGCCCCCTCGAAAATGTACGGCAACCGCTTCATCTGCAAGGGTAATCCGCCAGCCCTTCTTGCGCGCACGAAGACAGTATTCGCAATCCTCGAAATACAGGAAATACCCTTCATCCATGGGGCCTATATCTGACACCATCTCTGCCCGAAGCAGGACACAAGCGAAACTGACCCATTCAACGAGATCTTCGGTCACCGGCGGGGACAGAGCCACGATGTGTTTCTTCATGAGCGCCGTCAGCTGCGCAGTGGCCGCCCCCCGGATGAATTCGCTTTGCGGGCCGGGAAACCGGAACCGGCTGATCTGTGTTGTACCATCCTCGGTTTCGATGCGCGGGGCAATTATTCCAGTGCCGGACTTCGCATCGGCAACGGAAAGCAGTTTTGCAAAAAAGCCAGGGCGAATGACGGCGTCAGAGTTCAGGACCAGAAAGTATTCAGCCTGCATCGCTGTGAAGACTTGGTTATGTCCGCCTGAGAAGCCTGAATTCGTTTTGGACCGGATCAGGCAGACGGGACGGTCAGAGTTTTCCGACAACCAGCCTTCGATAGTTTCGACGGATCCGTCGCGCGACTGATTATCGAGGATGACCACCTGCCCATCAATGCCCTCAAGATCAGAAAGGACAGAGGTCGCGCATGCAAGCGTCAGATCGGCGGTGCGATAATTGATTATGGAAACGACGACCTTGTATGTCATTTGACAGATGGCTTCCTATCGGCCTGCGGGGGGCGCATATACGCTGGGCCTGCTTTACTGTCCTGCAGCCCTTTTTGCGTGGGTCTGTTGTAGGGTTCGATCAGGGGCATTTCAAAAGAACGCGCATAGACCGGTGCGGGTTTGGTCACGGTTTCGCGGGATCCGTCCGGTTGCGTGACGGCTTGGTCTGATTGCCCTGCTTCCACGCGCCCCCAAAGCGCACCCGCAATCAGAAAGGTCAGCGGCGTCAAACCGCTGTTCGGGACCAGATCGATCATGTTTCCAGCCAGGATGACGCACAGAACCGACGTCTCGATATCGGCAGGATCCCGTCGTTGGCGCCAGAGCAGAAGAAAGATTGGACCGGTCAGCAAACCGTAAATCGCAACATAACGGACCCACCCCCCTTCCGAGATCGTGATGACCCAATGCCCGTCCGAGATGGTCACGTCATAGCCTGTAACCTCATCGAAAATCCGCCAGCGCCCCCACCCGCCCCAGCCAAAGAGTGGCCGCTCTTGGGCCTTGTCGAGCAAACGCTGTTCATGTTCCATACGAACCCGTAACGATTGGGCGCGTTCGGTGCTTATTCTGGCGAAGGCTTGTTCGACCCGGACAGGAGAGAACACGTCAGAGCCGCGTATGACCGGATAGGTCAGAAACGCGGCGCAAATGAGAGCTGCGACCGTGATCTGCATACGGCGCGACAGAAACAGCACGACTGGAAGCAACGCGACAGCGATCAGCAGAGCCCCCAGCGACTTGACCAGGACCAGCGTTGCGAAAAGCCAGACCACGGCAAAAATCAACAGACCGGCATGCCGTGCGCTGGCGCGCATCGCACCGACTGCGGCTAGCGTACACATTGCAAAAAACAGCCCCAAGAAAAGCCCGTGCTGAAGAAAAACAATCGGGCGCCAGCCACCGCCGCGTTTGTGCTGGATCCAGCTATGAGGAAAGTAGCCGTAGATCCACTGATTGAGCAGAGGAGACATACGCACTTCGAACAGCGCCAGGAACGAATACGCGATGCCGCCAAGCACGAGTGCGAATAAAAGGACGCGGCGACCTTTCTGGGTGAAAAACAGACTGCGCCCCAGGATCAGCGGCAACACCATGACAAAAGAACTCAGAACGATGGAAAAGCCATCATAGGGACGCATCGCCGGTAAGACAGTCGGACCGTATCGTACCGCATCGGAATTCGTCAGAACTGTCAGCGCAGTGCCGACCAGCAGCCCAAGCAACAAGATGTTCAAGACGGAGTGGTTCGGGACCAGCCCCAGGAAGGGGACAGACTTTTTCTTTTGAGGCAGCGCAAGAACGAGAAGCAACGCCGTCAGCGCGGGAACAGAGTACTTGTCGAGAGCCGGCAGCAACGGCAGATCGAAGACGGTACCGTGAGGCAAAAGAAGATAGCCGCCCAGAATGGTCGCGGTAACGGCGACAAGGATCGTATATTTCTGGAACAGGACCGTCGAGACGAAAGGCCAGGCAAATATCGCGACAAGCGGCGGCATGCGGATCTCTCTTGATACTAATGAATACAGCAACAACCTAATTGCCGTTAACTAGCATGTGATTGACCATTTCTCAATTTGCATTGCAGGCCTCTCGGGCATCACATGAAGCGGACTCAACGGCGCTTGAAACCCTCTTTCCGCAACTGGGCAAAATAATGGCTGGACCCCAAAAATGGGATGTACAAAGGTGCTAGACGACCGAAGGTGAGTATGAAACGCGTCTTTTTTGTTCAGAACGGCGATTTTGCCGAGGCATTTGCCGCCTTCGCCCGTGGCGAAGCGGAAACCTACCGCGATCAGAAAAGATCCGTCGATTACGTAAACAGGCTCGCTCTTGAGAATGAGGTCAGCACCCTGACCCTAGGCACGCAACGCCATGAAGTCGAATTGGCGCGCAACCTTTTTGCCTACGGTCTGCCCCGCGAAGACTGCGACAGGGCAGCCGTGAGACATCTGTTTAACCGGATCCGGCCGAGCCATCTTGTCCTGCGCACCCCGCATCGCGTGTTTCTCCAGGAGGCAGCAAAACGCGACACCTTCGTGCTGCCCGTTTTCGCGGATCTGTTTTCTGGCCGGGGATGCCGCGCGCGTTACAACCATTTGCGGCTGCGCCATGCCTTGTTGAACTGCAGTATCCCCTGCATCTCCAATCACAGTCTGAATGCATCCAATTCCGTTGTGTCCGCACTCGGTGTGAAGCCTGACCTCGTCGTGCCATGGGATTGGCGCCGCGTCCCGGTGGAGGATCACCCCAAACGCTGCGTCAAGGACAGGCAATCTCCGACATTGTTCTTCGCTGGGGCACTGCTGAAGGAGAAAGGCATTGGCGATTGTCTCTCGGCTGTAGCCCGGCTGCGGCGATCCGGGCTGGACTGGCGCTTTACAGTGGCGGGTCACGACGGGGACGACACGTGGAGACGGCGCGCCGACGCTCTTGGAATTTCCAATGCGGTCACCTTTCTGGGCAGGGTCCCCAACGCCCGCGTCCGACAGGAGATGCGGGCGCATGATTTCGTGATCGTGCCGTCGCACCACAGCTATCCCGAGGGCCTGCCAAATACGATCTACGAGGCACTTGCCTCTCGCTCGGTGCTGGTGATCTCGGATCACCCGGCATTCGCAGGGCGTCTGAAACCGGATCGCGACTGCTTAGTCTTCCTCGCCGGAGAAGAAGCCGCCTTGGCGGACTGTCTGACACGGGCCGCACAGACCCCCGCGCTGTATGAAAGGATATCAGAAAACGCCCGGGAGGCGCATGATAGTCTTTATGTCGGCATGGAGTGGACCGCGCTGATCGACCGTTTTCTGCAAGATCCCGGCGATGTGACCGGTTGGGTGAAGGCAAACGCCTTGTCGCGTCTCGAAAGATCCTCTGCCTGACCCCAGATTCAGCGGACCAGTGTCAAGACGGGCTTTGGACGCGCTGCCGGGCTTCGATCTCGGCGATTGCGCGTTTCTTTCCCCTTGTCAGGGCCTTGAGCTGGTAGTTCCGGATGAAAGCCACCAATTCGGCGTCGTCGAGTCGGCGTGTGCCCCGCAACCAGGCGTCCACATAACCCGCAAGCATCATGACGCCCCCGATGACCAGTGGCGGCTGGCGCATCTTGTTTATTGCGGATGCGATCATGTAGACCGGGTGAGTACCCATGAAATACTGTCCGAACCCGTGTCTGCGCCGCCCTTTCAGCACATTTTGCTGACTGGATCCCATCGCGCGCAGATGCTCGAAGCGCAATTCTATATCATCCCAGCTGACCGGGGTCCAGCCCAACTGACGCGCCTTGTGGCAATCTATGCCATCCCACATGACCTCGCGGACGAAGCCCCCAATGTCTTCGAAACAGGCCACTGAGTAGAACTTCGTCATGCCAAGCGACATCTCATCGCCGATCCCTTCGCTTTGCAAGACGCCCGCGGCATTGCGGAAGTAAGCCTTTCCCGAGCATGTCCCAAGGAGCGGATCGGCCTCCATCCGGTCGACCAGGATTTCGAAATACCGAGGGGGCAGGTCGAGGTCGAGGTCGAGCTTGCAAAGATAATCGAAATCTCCCAGCGATATCGCGTCCAACCCGAAGTAAAACGCCTCGATCACCCCGGGGCCCACAGCTCGGTGTCCGCGGTCGGGCTTGGACACGACCGAGATCCAGTCATGGGCGGCGGCGTATTCGGACAAGATCTGGGGGGTTTCGTCGGTCGAACCATCGTCCACGATCACCCAAAGCGCTGGTAAAAGCGTCTGGGCAATCATCGAGTCAAGGGTTCTGCGCATGAAGTCGGCCTCATTGCGGCAGGGCGATATCACGACATATCTGCGTGCGTCTTTTGCATTCTGGATCGACATGTTGGTTGCCTTGCTGCTTTCTCAGAGCTTCCGTGGCATCTTGCATCTTGTGTCTAGCCCCACCGGGCTAAGATACACAACGCACCATCCAAAACTACGTTTACGTTCCCCGGGTGGATCGGGTTGGATCCGGGGTGGCGCGGGGGCGGGGCCTGAAACGTCGAAAATAAGCCTCGAGCGTTCGGAAGCTGATGTCTGCTAAAACGCATGAAACCGCAGTGTATCCGAATAGCAAAACCCACGGTCCGAAAACGCCGATCGCCGCAAGGGCCCTGTTTGTGATGTCCAGCGCCAGAAGGTGATAAAGGTATATGCCATAGCTGATCACCCCCACTCGCGTGACCAGAGTTTGAGTCAGCAATGGGGTGAACAGGTTGCGTTCCCTAACCACGAGGGTCGCCAGCACGAAGGTCATGAGAGTGTGAACCACGAAATTGGGCACACCCCTGAGATCATGCGGCAGAAGTTCCATGGCCACGATAAGAGCGGCGACCCCGAGGACGGGCGCGAACCAATGCGACGTGACGGCCCAGAGTTTCTCGAAAACAGCCTTGTCGTGCAAAAAGACAGCCAATAACGACCCCATCAAAATTGGAGCATAAGTTGAATTTGGCATTTTGAGCAGAAGGGGGCCCGCCGGGATCGGATTGGGTCCGGGAAAGCCCGGGATCATAATCAGAACGTTGCCCGCAATCAGAACGCAAAGTATGGGGACGATCCACCGTGGCGGCAGAAGCATAAGCAGCAGAGGCCATATAAGATAGTACTGTTCCTCGACCGCAAGCGACCATGTCGGACTAAGCGTGGGAATATCATCGACAATGAAATTGGACAGAAAGAGATAATAATAGGGCAGGATGTCGATGTACTGCCGCTCGCCCTTGAGGACGATATAGTAGGCGGCCACACAAGATATGACGAAAAAATAGACCGGGATGATCCGGACAGCGCGGCGGATGTAGAAGTCACGCAATGAAAACGACCCATCGCGCACGGCTTCCCGCAAAAGCAGTGTCGTGATCAGAAAGCCACTCAGAACAAAAAAGAAATCGACGCCCAGAAAGCCCCGATCTTCGAGTTTCAGCCAGGGAATGTCGATGGGTGGGGCATGGTGCCAAAGCACCATGGAGATGCATATGAACCGAAGGCCGTCGAGGTTAGAAAAGAACCGGATCGATCGGTAGGCGCGATGGGCATCGGCGGGACTGACCTCACTGGCATAGCAAGCGTGCCCCGTCATGTCTTAATGCTGCAGAAAGTGAACACCTGCGCTATGACCTCGCTGAACCCTTGCGACCCAAACCCGACCCAGAGGCGCAAAATCTCGCCCGCAATCGGGCGACACACCCTAACGATTGATAGTGGTGCCAACCGGATTGGGCAAGCCTATCACCTCGGCTCTCTGCTTCCCCTGCCTCGGATATGGCCCGCGGGGCCGCACGCCTGCCTGTTTCATGAGCTGCGCGCCGGTTCTGGGCATTTCGATGGAACCTGGAACCGCAATGGGCTAGCACTCAATTCTGACATGTCGGATTTATCTGACCTCTATCCACGGCATCATAGATGAGAGGCCGAGATGACGCCGCCCCCTCCCCTGCCCCGCATCGCCTATCTGACAGGCCGTTATCCAGAGGTTTCGCAAACCTTTATCCTGCGCGAGGTCGACGCACTGCGTGCACTGGGTGCAGACGTGCTGACCTGCTCAATCCGCCGCACACCGCCCGAACAGCATCCAGGCGCGGGCGAAAAGAAAGCGGCTTCAAGCACGTTTCATGTGCTTGAAGCCCTGCGCAATCCGGTCCGTTTCATCGGTGCGCAATTGGTTTACCTGCGCGCACCACGCCGCTATTTCGGGGCATTGCGGCTGGCCTGGCAGACGCGGCCCGTCGGGTTGCGAGGCCTGCTTTATCAACTGATCTACTTTTTCGAGGCCACCGTCCTCGCCCGGTATCTCGAGACCCAAAAAATCGACCATCTGCACAACCACTTCATCGTCGGCAGTGCTACGGTATCCATGCTTGTCTCGCGCCTGACAGGCATTCCATTCAGCTTCACGCTGCATGGTCCGGCCGATCTTTTCGAACCGCGTCGCTGGGCGCTGGATGTCAAGACCGAACGCGCCAGGTTCGTATCGACCATCAGCCACTTCGCGCGTAGCCAGATCATGTATTTCAGCGCGCCTGAACACTGGCACAAGATCCACATCATCCACTGCGGAGTGCAGCCTGCCTTGTACGATAGCCCGCAGGAAGCCGAGCTTCCGCCACGGCGCAAGGACGAAATCCGACTGCTTTTCGTGGGGCGCATCGCGCCGGTTAAGGGGCTGCGCATCCTTCTGGAGGCAATGCAGACCCTGATGCCAGACGTGCCAAACCTGCATCTTGTCCTGGTGGGCGACGGCCCCGACCGCTCGTTTCTGGAAGAGCTCGCAGCCCCTCTGGGCGACGCTGTCAGCTTTACCGGCTATCTGTCTCAGAACGACGTGGTGCATGCGATGCAGACGGCCGATATCTACGTTCTGCCAAGCTTTGCCGAGGGTGTACCGGTGGCCCTGATGGAGGCCTTTGCCAGCGGGAAACCCGTGATTGCCACACAGGTCGCCGGGGTCAGCGAACTGGTCGAAGACGGCAAAAGCGGATTTCTAGTGCCGCCAGGCGATGTGGACTCGCTCGTGGCCCGCATCCATCAGCTATCCACCGATCCCGCCCGGCGCGCCCAGATGGGACAGCGTGGACAGGCCAAGGTCAGGGCCGAATTCGATATCGATGTCGAAGCTGCCCGCCTTTTGCACCTGTTCACGGGCCAGGCCGATGGCAGCCTGCGTCCCGATCCTTGGGTGCGGCCGCCCACCTGAAAGCAGACAGATACCGGCCCCATACTTCACCAACCATTCGAGGCGGCTGTTAGATATCAGGCACATAGACCCTTCTCCGGCGCCAAATCCGTCCAAAGGCATTCAGTTGAAGCTAAAACAGGGTATACGTCAGAATGACTTTGCTCATAGAAGCCATCGGAAGATTATTGCGATCTGACATTCACAGGAGACTCTCATGGCCATTATTCGGTGGTCGCGCCGCGTTTTCAGAACCCTACCGGATCCGATCCGTCACAACCGCTATATTCAAGCACTAAAGGATGCCATCATTGCCCGTCTGAGCCATGACGTAATTTACGACCAAGACTATTACAACCATGTCGAAACCTGGGCTGCAGAAAGCGCCCCGGCAATCGTGGATAGCATAACACGCGACTTCGGGCCGAAATCGGTTGCTGATGTGGGATGCGGGACCGGCGCCATGCTAGAGCGCGTGTCTCGGGCAGGTCTTGTCACGAAGGGTTTCGAGTATTCCGATGATGGGATAAAGCGCTGCCGGCATCGCGGGCTGGACGTTCAGAAATTCGACATCGAGGCGGATACTTATAATGACGACACTCGTTTTGACGTGGTGATGAGCATGGAAGTGGCCGAACACCTGCCCGAAAGCATCGCCGACAATTACGTCCAACTCTTATGCGACCTTTCGGACACGGTCGTGATGACCGCAGCCTCTCCTGGACAGATTGGAACCGACCACGTCAATCTGCAGCCGAAATCTTACTGGATCGAGAAAATGACCGCACGCGGTTACACTCACTTGCCGCAGTTGCAGCAGTCTTGGCAGGACAAATGGAAGGCTGCGGGGGTGACGCGCTTCTACTGGCAAAACCTGCTGCTATTTCAGAAAGGAAACTCTGCTTAAGGGCATAACCTGCGATATCGTCAGGTCGGATATGCCGAACATCCGTTCCTGGTCATCACAGCCCCCGTTTCCTTGAGGATTGAGGATCCAGAGGTAAATGAAAGCAGTCAGAAAAGGTGTTCTTGAATTGATTGCCAAACTCAGAACACGGGCGGCTGTCCTGATGGCGCAAGTGGGGATCCGGATGCTGAAGGCATCGGGGCTATTCACCGGCTATTTCGCCAATTGGCGTTGGGCTGTTTTCGACGAGGCCCAACGCGCGGGGCTGCACATTCTGCCGGTTCACTACTACTCGCCCGTTCCCGACACCGCGCACCTGACCCTTGATGACCAGGCGCCGGTTTATTTCGCAGCCGAACCCGAGACGTTGCAGGCGGCCACGGACGATCTGCAAGACCTCGTCGACCGTTTCGGAGAAAGGTTCGACGAAATCGCGGCCCGGCCGTCCTATGCCGACAGCGAGCAGATCACGCAATTCCGGTTCGGCAAGGCGCCCTATCGGTCGTTGGAAGCCGAGCTTCTGTACGGACTGATCCGCGCGCGCAAGCCGTCGCAGATCATTGAAATCGGAAGCGGACACACAACACTTCTGATGGCCGAGGCGATACGTGCGGAAGAGGATTATGCCCCCGTTTTCGAATGTATCGAACCCTACCGCCCGGACTATTTGAAGACGCTGCCGCCCGAAGTCACGCGCTTTAACGACACACCACTGCAGTCTGTTCCGCTTGACCGGTTTCGGAACCTTCAGGCCGGCGACATTTTATTCATCGATTCCTCACATGTCGTGAGTTACGGCAGCGATGTTGTCTACGAGATGTCGGTGATACTACCCAGGCTGGCCCCAGGTGTGCTGGTGCATTTCCACGACATCTTCCTGCCTTACGAATATCCGACAGATTGGATGACGGACGCGAAGCTTTTCTGGAACGAGCAATACATGCTGTCGGCCATGCTGCAGGACAACGCTCGCTACAAAGTCAGATTTCCGCTTCATCAACTCTATCGCGAACGTCGTGAAGACATGCAGCGCATGTTCCCACTGCTTGCGGAACCCTTTCACAGACCGGGCGCATACTGGATTGGAATCGCTTAAACATTAGGATCTTGCGTCGCATTGGCTCCATCCTTGGAGGGTTCTTTCACGACATACTCGTACCGGGACAGATCAAGTCCGATGATATCGGAAACGGCTTTGTTCGAAGAGCCATAATACGACCCGACCGCCTTGCGAACAAAGGCGGTCCTGCCGCCCTTGCCCATATGGCGCGCCCATCCGGGCGTAAGACGATCGACATGATATGCAATCGAGTTTGGCGATAGTCTTGAGCCAGACACACGCCACCTGCTGTCCTGCGGCACGCAGTGGTTTGCAAGACGTAGAATTGCCTGCGCCGGTCCCGACAGCGCCGGGCGCACCCGCCGCGCGGGGCGCGCCGTATCGGGCAGGTCCACGCGTTGCCCCAAGATACCGGACAGATGCGCAACGAACCTGCCGGGGTCTTCCAAAAGCCACTCCATAGGGATCATGGCGACGCGGTCGGACCCGAAGAGATCAGCATAGAAGCGCCATTTGCGGGCAAAAGAATAATACTCCAAATCGAGAACCGGATGAATGTTCGGGTTTCCGGTCTCCTGATCCAGGAAGGCGCTTAATCCGGAAGCATACCCGTATCTGAGGTATTCGCCGTAGATAGACCCTATGATCCGGGCCTGTTCGCGAATCGTCACCAGAAGAATGGCACGCGGGAACGCCTGATGCAGCCGGACCGCAGTATGCTCGGCCAGGTGGCGTTGATGAAAGGGTAAACCCCCGAGGGCTTCATCAGAGATCACAATCGGAAGGCCCGTGGCGCGCGCCTTCTCGATATGGGGGGCGAAGAGACGATGAACGCGGCCGACCGAAAAATCGCCGAACCTTGGTGTAAGAAAAGCGGCATGACTCAGGCGGTTGTCACCGCAGTACACGATGCTGTCGTTTTTGCTGAACATCTGGGTCTGAAGCCAGGTCGTCGCCGTCTTGTGCAGCCCCACGTGAAGAATAACGGGGATATCGGAAATCGGGCCCGCTTCTTCTTCCACAAGGTCGCCCGCAATGGTGGCATCGTTGCTCGTGGGGCTTTCACGACCACTCATGTTTTCCGCAACCTGTTCAGAATGCTGACTTGCATGCACTCAGTCTTACAAACCCGGATATGCAAGGAAAACTCGAAAAGCACATACGGTTACGCCGCGGACCACCGGCCCGAAGCCGTCGGCAAGGGCGGAGCAATTCCGGTGTCATCTGCGTGCTGCTTCAGGAACAGCACGCAGAGTGAAAGGAAATGACAATGCCTAGACACTGTTTTATGCTCGCGAAGGCACGCGTGAGTATAGGCAGGAGTGGTTGGTGTCCCATTCCTTGAAAAGGGCTGATCTTGATATCACGGTACCGCGTTAGGAGCACTGGGAATGGTGCACATAGCTTGAAGGCTCTTGTAAAGACGAAACTCGTCGCGTGTTTTACCGGGCAGATATACGCTCAGTTCTGCAGGTTCAGGGCCTTGCACTCCATCAGTCTGTCGAACCCGGAAAAAGCAGGGATCGTAGCAAATGATATTATCGGCGATCTGTTGATTTCCAGGATTTGTCCGCAAGGAGGCGTGTTCTTCGATATAGGTGCTCAGTATGGCGCCGTTTTTTCAAGCGCCTGGAGACATGATCCTACTCTGAAAGTCTATGCCTTCGAAGCGGACACAACCAAGGCCAGCACTCTTAAAAAGGTGCATCCGCGCCTGACTGTATTTGATCTCGCTGTGGGTGACGCAGAAGGCGTTGCGTCCTTCTATCTCGACGCCAAGGCCTCCGGTTACAATTCACTGGTTCCGGGCAGAAGCGGAACACGAAAGGTATCAGTGCGCGTTTCGTCGATTGACGCGCTTTTGCCCAATCAGCCCGTTGACGTCATGAAGGTCGACGTAGAGGGTGCCGAGCTTGGAGTATTTAAAGGGGCCGAACAGACAATCATGCGGTACTTTCCGCTTTTGATGTTCGAATGCGTTCTGAAGGAAGAAAACACCCTTGGCTACTCGGCTGGCGCGATATGGAAATGGCTTAATGACCGGGATTACCTGATTTTCAGCCCCAATCGAATGGCGCATAATTCACCAGCTTACTCAAAGCAGGCATTTGTCGAAGCACAAAACTATCCATTTCAATCTCATAACTGGTTTGCGATACACGCTTCACGGCGTGAAGAGTTTCGCGACGCAGCACGATCTATACTCAAGATTTCCAAGAACTTTTCGGCTTCTTCCTAATCCTGCCGCCTGTACTCCATAGCGCCGATGGATGGCGGATCCGGGCGTCTGCGGCCGTAAATGTCAAAATGCAAGGCCGGTTCTTCAAACGCGGCGCCGAGGGCCAGAGAACCCAACAAGGGTGCCCCAAGGGGCACACCACCAGCCGTCGCGCGCTGACTTTCTAGAATTGGCACATCCTCGCCGATATATCCTTTCTCCCGCGCTGACCAGATCGACCTATCGCTAAGAGGCGCATAGACAGCATCAGGCAACGTTAAATTTTTCTGGTCGATAAGGTTGTTCCTCTCAGTGATCGTAAACGTGCCGCTAAAAATATCCCCAATCGTCATCGTCGCATCACCGCCCACAGTATTGTCATCGCTCATCAGGTTAACGATAGTGTTATGGTAAAGCTCAATTGGCGCATCCACTGCGTTGGAATTATTTGTCGGTGCCGATACCCGCAAAAGAGCGACAGGATCGAAGATGCCGAGAATCCTCGGCACGTTAGGCACAAACATCAGAACATTGCGCATGGTAATGCCAGACAAGTTAGCAGTCACACCGAACGCCGTCATGTGCGAACCCAGCAGTACATTCTTATCGATGATGATGTTTTGAATGCCTTCAAAATATGTCGTGTTCGCTGGCGATAGCTTGATGATTTCAAAACCGCCCTCGCAGGCATTTCGCTGCATATTCAGTAAAGACCCCGCAAGACCTGACTGATTGAAGCGGAAACACGGCTGCTGCGTGAAGTAATTCGGAGTATTCTCGACCCAGCCCGTGCGACTAAACATATCGCAGCCATCCACCGTGACGAATTGAGCGGTATTGGTTTGCAGTCTTACAGGCCCATGATTATTGTGAGACCCGTCCTTGGGACCGCCGGAGAGCGCATCTACATCTTGAGCGATCCTGCATCCAAGCAGGTCGATATTCGACGCCCCACCGCAATAAACACCGAAGTCGCGCCAGTTCGTGACAACTGTATCATGCACCGTGAGGCCTGAATTTGATGGATCGACCGTTCCATGGCCGGGATTGTGAATGCCATTCTTGAATCCATCGAAAAAACAGTCGTCGATTATAAAGGTTTGCGGGGCCGGCAGCGTTGCAAGCACAGTGATCCCGGTTTTTTCAGGCTCGCCTGTCTCAGTCGTGGTGTCCCACGGCCCTCGAAAGTCCAGCCCTTGGATAACCACGTCCCGGTTCTGGAAATCCCGCGTTCTCAAAACATAACCCGATGCGGCTGTCGCCTCCAGGATTGGGCGGACGTAACCCTTGTCCGCATCGTTTGAACGGTCGTAGTCATTCACGACATGCACGTGGCCCCCTGGAAGTTGCAGGTCCGCAAAACTGGTGTGAGTTTCTCCAGCCTTTAGCATGAAGCGGGTCTTGGCCGCAGACGTTCGTGCCGCAACCGCCGCCGCAAACGACGAATACTGCCCAGCCCCGATGGGCGCATTTGTAAAGTCACTGGCCACTGATACATAAGCCGTATCGGAGTTGGAAAACTCGGTGTCCGGATCACCCACGGTATACTGCCCAGTCCATTTCGCTCGTCTGTCACTAGTCAGTTCATAGGCCCAGATAGTCACTGTATACATACCCGGCTTGCGGTATACATGAGTGACGCGCGGCCCAAACCCGGTGTTCCGGTTTTTCCACTCGGGAAAGCCTTTGACCGGAGCCTGATAAACCGTGTCGGTATCACCAAAATCTGCCACGTAGATAATGTTGTGAAGGCGTTCGTCGTAATCCTCACCCGCCCCGGGCGCCGCTGTATTGAAACCTTTCCAGCCGGTCACCTCAAAGGTCAACCGCTCAGGCGCGACTTCCAAGATAGATCGCAAAACACTGACAGTGAGTGTCGCGTTAACACCCCAATCGGTAACAGACGTTCTGTCAGTCCTGCTTGGCGATGTTACTTCGATTGTTGCGGTCGTCCCGAACGGAAATCCTGTAAACTTCAGTTTTGACATTAGAGTGGCTCCAAAACTACGGTCATAAGGGATGTATAAAGGCCGATGGGTACGTCAGTTGTGACGCTGGCCGCACTGTTCCCCGCAACAACACTATCTTTGATGTAGGTTATCCACGCGCCATTCGCGCCGCCCCCAAAGTCCTCGCGTTCATACCAAGACCCGCTGCCCGGCGCGACAACAGAGTCATCTTGCTGAGTGTGCCCGGGCGCCGTGATGACGAAAGGTTTTCTGTCACCGCCCTGCATGACAGACGAAAAGTATGA
>JBCCTK010000048.1:0-20566 GCA_039198685.1 Pseudomonadota bacterium
CCCCAGTATAGCCCGAACGCGTGACCATAAAGCGGTCACCATCCCTGACAATGTGGGCACAGCGCATGAAGGACAGACTTTCCGCCTCGGGGAAATATGGGGCCAGTGCTGCGGCGGCATCGGGCCCTTGCAAGGCAATCAAGATGCGGTCGTCTGCGGCTTGCAGGCCAACCGCATCGCCCAATGTGCGCTCCATAAGCGCCCAGTCATCACGCTTGCAGGCGCCGTTGACAACAATGTACAACATGCCTTGCAGGTTTGGATCGGGCATGCGGGTGATGATAAGGTCATCGAGAATGCCCCCCTCATCATTCAGTAGCACGGAAAGCCGGCCCTGGCCCGGCTTGAGCGATGCGATGTCGCTCGGCACCAGCTTTTCTATCAGGGCCGATATGCGCTCATGCGCTCCATCCTTTCCAAGGCCCTCTTTCAGAAACAGGAAGGATGGCCCCATGTGAGAGACGTCGAACAGTCCAGCATGGGCCCGGGTCCAGAGGTGTTCAGCCTTTACACCCTCACGATATTGGACCGGCATTTCATACCCGGCAAAAGGCACCATCTTGGCGCCGCGCTCCATATGGAGATCGAACAGCGGGGTCCGTTTGAGAGTCGCGTTGGCCTCAGCCATGGCACCATCCAGAGCAAGCATAGGCGCGCCCAATGGGCCGCCGGATCACTTGCCCCCGCTGTCTCGGTGCCTGAGAGATTCCGCCGGTCTGTGCCGCCTCCCCGGCAAATAGGGGCGCGGCTTTATCCAACTTGCTCCTTCGGCGCGGCCCGCTGGTCTTTTGCCAGCCCGCCGCTTTCCAGCGTTCACTTGCAAGACGGTCCTTTTGCCTGAGCGTTTCCGGGGCGGTTGCGCCTTCGGCGGTGGCTGGGGTGACCACACTCTCCCGACTTGCAACCGCGAACGTAGAGCCGATTCCGCAGTGCGGCAAGCACCAGCGGGAAGAAAGCAGGTTTCAGCCCCCATAAAGGGATTTCGCGAGCGTCTTGAGCGCGTCCATCAGCGCTTTTCGTGGGGTCGGGCCATGACTGATTCTCGCCACGCCCTTAGCGGCATAATCGGCAATGGATGGACCACCAACAATTCGCATGATATTCACGGGTAAAACGCTGGATGCACAAACCTTCTCGATGATCTCAAGATCCCGCAAAAAGGGAACAAAAAGGCTGTCTGCGCCCGCATCCTTATAGGCTTCGCTTCGCTGGGCGACCGCTTCGATCTTTGCTTCCACCTCAGCAGCCCCCATCGCGGCAAAGATATCGGTGCGCGCATTGAGCCAGGTCCCCGTACATGCAGTATCCATCCCAGATCGTGCGGCAGCATACCGCGCGCTTTGCCCATCTAAATCCCTCAAGCTGCCGTCCGGGAGGCTGTCTTCCATGTTCACGCCGATCGCACCCGCCGCAACCACTGCGTTGCAGGTGCACTCAACATTGCCCGGCATAGCACCATAACCGCGCTCAACATCATGACTGACAGGCAAGTCCGTTGCGCCAACGATCTGAGCCAAAAAGTATAGCATCTCTGGCATCGGCATGTTTTCGCCGTCATCGACCCCAAACATATCCGCCATGGGGTAGCTTCCCGTAGCAAGGGCCGTTGCCCCGGCCGCAGCGACGGCCTTCGCCGAGCCCGCGTCCCAGATGTTCACGAGGGTGAGCGGGTCGCCTGGAACATGCAGGTTGGCGACCCTTTGGCTTTTTCGGCTTGGGTCGGCATGGCGCGCTCCTCTTTCAAGCCACTCTGCCGGGACGCATTCCCGAGCGCCACCGGTTTCTTGAGCTACATTCGCTCGGGCATATTGATACCGAGCAGCTCCAGCCCGGTTCCGAGCTGCTTGAGCACCGCATCGCAAAGGCCGAGGCGGGACTTGCGTGCCGTATCGTCCTTTTCCGCAGCAATCGGATGGGCGCCATAGAAGGTGCTGAACGCCTGGGCGAGGCCATAAACATGCTCGCACAGAATATGCGGCATCCGCTTGGCGCGGGTGGCCAGCAACGCCGGGCCGAAGCCGTCAAGCGCGAGAACCAGCGCGCGCTCCGCATCGCTCTCGACACGGATCTCGCCCGGCGCATGGCCTTCCTCAGCTGCCCGGCGCAGGAGTGATTTAATCCGCACCGCTGCGTAAAGCAGGTATGGTCCCGTCTTGCCTTCGAAGCTGGTGAAGCGATCCAAGTCGAACACATAGTTCGTGGTCCGCGTATTCTGAAGGTCGGCGAAGCGCAGGGCCGCCAAAGCGACGGCATTGGCCACCGCGCGGCGCTCATCGACGTCCATATCTTCGGGCAGTTTGCCAGCAGCGTCGATCTTCTTGGCGGCCTCCGCGCGGGCCATTTCGATCAGGTCACGGAGCTTGAACGTGCCCCCCTCGCGCGTGCGCAGCCGCTTGCCATCCTTTCCGTTCACGGTACCGAACTGGATATGCTCCAGCGCGCTTTCGGGCATCAATCCGGCCTTCCCAGAGGCGCGGAACACTTGCTCAAAGTGAAGCGACTGAGCCAGGTCGACCACGTAAAGGATCCGGTCCGGTGCAGTCTCCATCGCCATCCGGTCGACAATCGTAGCCAGGTCGGTGGTATGGTAGCCCGTGCCGCCGCGTGAGTTGACAAGCATGATCGGCGGCATGGCGTTTTTAAGCTTGGTGGAGCCATCCTTACCCTCCACAGGGACATTTTCGCCCTCGCGCGCCACATCCACGATCCAGGCGCCGTCATCTTCGCGTGCCAGGCCCTTGGCCTTGTAATCCTCCACAAGCGCCGGGATCAGGTGGTCCACATCGCTTTCGCCCTTCCAGAGGTCGAAATAGACGTTCAGGTCGCCATAGTCTTTCTTGAGAGCCTCGACAGAGACGTCGATGAAGTGGCGCAGCAGCGCGCGGTATCCTGGCCGTCCGGCCTGAAGCTCGGTAACGGCTGCCTGGCTGCGCTGGTTTCGCGCCTCATCGGCCTTGGCCTTGGTGCTCGCCTGGGGATAGAGACGTCCAAGGTCTTCGATCGTGACCGGCGGCTCCTCCGGGTACGGACCAGTGAACTCCGCATCGTAATAAACAAGTTCTGGCTGCTCGTCCTGCAGTTCGGTGACCAGATGACCCATCTGCAGACCCCAATCGCCCAGATGGGTATCAGACACCGTATCATCGCCCAGGAATCTCAGCACGCGTTGCAGCGTGTCTCCGATCACGGCTGAACGGAGATGGCCAACATGCATGGGCTTGGCGACGTTCGCCCCGCCGAAATCCAGCAAAACGCGTTCGGTCTCTTTTGCCTTTTGTGCGCCTGCCATGTCGCCCGACCGAACGGATTCAGCCCGCAGGGAAAGTGCTTCGTCCGTGACGCGGATATTCAAGAATCCAGGACCGGCAACCTCGCAACGGGCGACTACGGGGTGATCAGCAACCTTTGCTGCGACCGCCTCAGCGATATCGCGGGGTTTGCGACCGGCTGCCTTGGCCGCGCCCATGGCCCCGTTGCACTGGAAATCTGCCAATTCAGGCCGGTCTGAACGGCGCACGCCGCCCCATTTGCGGTCAAGACCAATGGCTTCAAATGCATCGGCGCACACCTCACTCAGGTGGCGAGACAGGTCAGACATGTGTTTTCTCCCAACCCGGATGACTAGTTTGCCACGCGACCGGACTGGGCATCAAGGCGGAAGCGTTTGCCGTCCCGATTAAACTGCAACTCTTCGTCCGTGAGTTCGAACCCTACCAGTATTTCGAAGTTGGCCCCAGAAATCGACTCATCGAACCGCGGAATGACGATGTTGGAAATCGTTTCACGGACGGCATCAATTGGGCTGCCTGAAAAGTCCGCTCTCGTCGCAAACCGTTCCTTGGCAAGGACGTTTCCATTCCTACGTGTCACCGCGACCCAATAGGTGTAGATATATTCGTCTTGCGTGCCCCTCGGCCCCTTGCCAAAGGCGAAATCGAGTTCGAGCTGCGCTTCAAGAGGGTTACCGCCCACATAGCGGCAAAACAGACGCACGTCGGTAATCTCGCCTGTATAAGTTATGTTACCAAAATTCTCACCCTCTTCGAGCTTCACGACCCGCGCGCTTTCGTACAACGACGCCGCTGACGGGCATGGCCCGGCATTCTGGCGGGTGTCAAAGGCGTCGCCGACGCCTGAATTGCAACTGGCCAAAAGACACAGTCCGGCAAGGGTGGCAAGGCCTGTAAATACTCTGGACATTAAGCTGTCAGTCCTCTTGCGGTGGCGCGAGCGCGGCCTGCGGGTGTTATCGGGGCGCCTGTCTATGGCCCTGGCTGCCCCTTATATGCCATAGGATGAGTCTGCAAAGTCACCCGGTGCAGGAGACCGCAAAATGCAACAGACCAGGCGTCCCCTGAAGCTGCTTTTGGCCGCACCACGAGGCTTTTGTGCCGGCGTTGACCGGGCGATCCAGATTGTTGAAGAAGCCCTCGGAAAATGGGGCTCGCCTGTCTATGTTCGCCACGAAATCGTGCACAATGCCCATGTGGTCAGCCGGCTTGAAGCGTTGGGTGCGGTCTTTGTCGACGAGTTGGATGAATGCCCGAATGACCGGCCGGTGATTTTCTCGGCGCATGGTGTGCCGAAATCTGTACCCGCCGAAGCGTCAGCCCGAGAGATGATCTATGTGGACGCCACATGCCCGCTTGTCAGTAAGGTGCACGTAGAAGCCGAGCGCCACCATCGCGCCGGCAAGGAGATCGTCCTGATCGGCCATGCAGGCCATCCTGAAGTGGTCGGCACAATGGGCCAGTTACCGGGCGGCGCTATGACCCTTGTGGAAACAGTTGAGGACGCCGAAACATTCCAGCCGAAGGACCCGGCCAATATCGCGTTCTGCACCCAGACGACCTTGTCTGTGGACGACACCGCCGAGATCGTGGCCAAGCTCCAGGCGCGCTTCCCGGAGATTGCGGCGCCGCATAAGGAAGACATTTGCTACGCGACGACAAACCGCCAGGAAGCGGTGAAGGCCATGGCAAGTGCAGCAGACCTTGTATTGGTCATCGGTGCGGAAACTTCATCGAATTCCAAACGCCTAGTCGATGTTGCCCTGCGCATGGGCGCACGCAAAGCACACCTAATCGCCAGTGCAGAGAACATCGACTGGGCCTGGTTAAACGGCGTGGAAACGCTGGGCCTCACCGCCGGCGCCAGCGCCCCGGAAGACCTGGTGCAAGGCGTGATCGACGCCTGCAGCGCGCGGTTTGACGTGGCCGTGGAGGAGATCACGGTGACGCGCGAGGATGTGGTGTTCAAGCTGCCGCGGGTCTTGGCGTGAGGTTGTCGGTGACTTCACCGACGGCTTTTGGCCCTAAGTTGCGGAACGTCTTTGTCTGGTTCGCTTCGGGCCGGTAGGGGGAGAAAAACGGCCTCATTGTCAAAAAGTGCCAATCTTTGATTTAAGGGGTCGTATGCAGTTTCTCGACGACGTTACATTCCCAGGCACAGGCTTCAACGCTGGTGCGTTCGTGCACCGCCGGTTGAATGTATTCGCGATCGCGTCGGAGTTCCGCCTGCTAACTCAGCCCCGAGCAAGGGCGACTTACGGAGGTACTCGACCGCGTCGAAGGGTCGGACTCTATGAGCACCGAGAACGACGGCCATTCGCTTGGCTCGATAGCCTTCGATACCCGATAAACGACGTCGCGTTTCATCCCAGCCAACCTATCGCGGCTATTGCGACAGGCCGCTACGATGACGGCTACATGTTTGAAGGTGAACTGGTGCTCTGGAATTGGGAAACAGGCAAAACCGGCCAACCGCTCATTCAGACTCCTGAGGTTTCACGAGCGGCCTTTTCGCCCGACGGGACGACTATCTTTGCCTATGTTCGTCCATGGGATGAAGGATTTGCCGAAGAGCGTGCACCAAGCCGCGATCTGTTTGATCTTTTTTACGAAGTTCGCGCCACGCTTTTTCAGGATTTATCGCAAGGCGTTGGAGAAGCTGGCTCAGTCGTTGACCAAATGAACCGGCAGAGCGCTGTCGGTAGCGACGCAATCGTAAATGATCCCCGCTTCGATCCGATCAAAGATCCTGAGGACGTGCTTGTCGAGCAAAGCGGTTCCGCAAATCGTGTTGTTCGTTCACCGATCTGGGATTTGGCTTGGCTTGATGAAAACACAATCGGTGCGGTTCACGACGATTGTCACCTTCATATCACAGGCATCGATGGCAGGCCGACTTCACTCTTCAAGGGCGATGGTGTTGGGTGCGAGCTGTTTGGAGGGTCGGCGCCGATGGTGCACGTCACCTCGGAGAATAATGACGAAGACTGGGCCAATCGCTTCACGTCGAAGCTATTAGCTTTTCGGAATAATCATCTTGAAATCTTGGGGGCTTTTGAAGGTGCACATACCTTTTCGCGGTCATCCTGCGGACGAATTCTTGGGCGCCGAGACCGATCTGGTTCCAAATCTGTAGACAAAAGCCAAGACCGTTTCTTTGATGGTGAGAATTGGCGTCACCTCGCCTTAGGCCATTACGACGTCTTCAATCATTATCTCAGGATTGATGACGCCCCGCATTTGTTCTTCGTTCAAAATGATCAGCCAGACGCCGGCCCGCTCGACTATCTTGATAGTCGTACTGGACGCATTGTGCATCCAGAAAAGTACCTTTGCGCTCTCGAAAACGCAGGCAGCATCCGGAGACTTTGGCCTGTGCTCGAAGCAGACGGAAGCTTCGAAAGTCATCCGATGGAGTGCAGCTTTGCATATGCTTTCGATGAAGATGGCGAAGCGATGTTTGTTGGTGGAAAGCACTATAACCCAAACCCAAGAACCGGCTTCTCCGGCTTCATCTATCGCCGCGAGCTTTGGAGTGGGAAAGAGATTTGGAGGCATCCCCTAAATGCTTCACCTTCGAACATTGTTCACATCCCCGAAGTGGGCATCGTATTGGTATTTTGCCTGAACGGGGAATTCTTGTTCATCAACGCTCGATCTGGCCGGCTTCTGAACGCGGCAACAACTGAAATCGACGGACTTACCACACCGGTATTTTCCTGTGCCGCTCGCTCAGCGGAACTGGCGCTAGGCACCATGGATGGACGGATCATCCTAACACATCTTGAAGAGCTGATAGTATAGATCCTAGCAGGTTAGGCGCTGCGCCGACGTCTTTTGAACTGCCCAAAACAGACCTTGAACGAACGCCGAGCAATGACTGTTTCCGGCGATATGCTGCAGCTCGCGCTAGAAAGCCCTAAGCCGCGCCTGTCTCGACCAGTTCCAGCGCGGGCTTGGCGGCTTCGATGTTGGCCATAACCGGCAGCCAACACGTTACGATCGTGCCCCCTTCGGGATTGTCCTTGATGCCGACATTGCCACCGTGCAGGTCAATGAAGCGGTGCACGAGGGCAAGGCCCAGGCCAGCGCCGCGCTGGTCCCCGCTGGTGAAGCTGTCAAAGCTCGTTGCGCGGGCCTCCGGCGCCATGCCTTTGCCCGTATCTGTGACGGTGATCGTCGCCATTTCGCCAACCCTTTGGGCAGAAACGGTGATCTCACCGCCCGCTTCGGTGAAGCGCAGGGCGTTTGAGACGAGGTTGAATAAGACTTGGCGCAAACGGTGCTCGTCAGCGCGGATCAAGCCGAGATTTTCTCCCAACTCCGCATGGACATGGACCTGGGTGTCAGAAGCCTTGGTGACGACCATTTCCACAGAGTCTTTCACAAGTTGGCCCAGCGGAACATCGGAGAGGTCCAGGTCAAGCCTGCCTGCCTCGATCATCGCCAGGTCGAGGATGTTCTCTATCAGTTTGGAAAGGTGGTCAGAGGCCTGGAGAATAGCGGATACATAGTCGGCCTGGCGGTCTGTCAGGTCGCCATGGCGCTGGCTTTCCAGGAATTCTGCATACCCCAAAATCGTCGTCAGCGGACTCCGCAATTGATAGCTTACATTTTGCACAAATTCGGTCTTTAGACGGTCTGCTGCCTCAAAAGCTTCGGCGCGCTCACGGAGAGCGCTCTCGACCCGGCGGGTTGCTGTGACATCGGCCATAGCGATGAGCGTGTTTCCATCCGGCAATGGATGGGTGAGATAAGTCAGGATCGAGCCATCGGACCGTTTCATTTCCCCTGTTGTGGCCTGGCGGGCCTTGGCGCTTGGATCGGTAATGTGACCCTTTATTTCATCCCAGGTTGCCGTATCGTGGAACAGCGGCAAGCAGGCTTCGATAACAGCGGAATAGTCGGGTTCATGCTTGAGTTGCTCAGCATCCAGTTTCCAGAGTTCCGCGAGTGCCTGGTTCCAGAGCTTCAACCGGCCATCACTGCCAAACACCGCACAGGCCTCGTGAAGACTGTCCAGCGTCGACGTCTGGGTCTTGGCCATCGCCTTGAACTGGGTCTTCAAGTCCAACTCGGTGGTGATGTCTTTGAAGAGCAACAACAGCCCGCCCATGGGGTGGCGCTGGCGAGTGACGCTCAAAGTCTTCTTTCCCGGAAGAGACCAAGTGTCTTCCTCCACACCATCAATATCAAGATAATATGAGAGTTCATCTGCGCGCCAGGCAGCATAGTCGGTACGCGCCGGGAGTTTGCGTTGTTCGCGGAGGCGGTCGAGCAGTTGACCGTGGCTCGGGCCGTCAATCAGGAAGGCTTCGTCCAAGTCCCACATCTCTGCGAAGGAGCGATTGTGGAAGATCAGCTTGCGCTCGGAGCTGAAAATCGCGACACCGTCGGCGACGTGATTCAGCGTCTCGGCATGGGCTTTTTCGAGCCGCGCCAACTCTTCACGTGCCGCCTCCTGGGCTGACACATCAAGGGCCATCGCACCCGAACCACCATTCAGCGGGAAAGTCAGTACGCGCATAGCCCTGCGCTCGCCGGCAATCACCATGTGACGCGTATCGTCGATCTCAGTACCAGTATCATTGGTCTTTCGGGTTTGCTCCCCTGAATGGGAATCCAGGAAAGTCTGTTTTTCAAGAACTTTCTCAAGCGAGCTTGCCTCAACGGCTTCCACATAGGCCGGATTGGCCCAAAGCAGTTTGCCTGCACCCGACATGCGCCAGGCCGGGAAAGGCGCACGGTCGAGCATCTCCAGGAACGCAAAAGGGTTGGCCGCCAGGATACGGCGCATTTCTTCATGCTTGATAATCGTACTGGAACTTGCCAAGTGACGTGCCGTGGAGTCTGTCAACCAGACGATAACCCGTGCACCCGCGCCGGTGCGCCCGTCAGCTTCGATAAAACCGCGTTGTTGGGTGGATATTGTGAGCGAAAACGAAGTCCCTTCGGACATCAACTCGCGAAGGGCAAGGCGCAGTGTCGTGTCTCTTCCGGACGCATCGCGGGCTTCTAGGTCAGCGAGGCCTTCGAGAATGGCAAGGGCTGGGTCGTCGGAAATGCCGTCATCGGTGTAGCGCAGGAGCGTGGCGAAGGCCGCTTCAGATCCCATAAGCTCTGGCGTGCCAAGGTCTTCTACATCGGTCACTTCTTGGGCTGCGCTATCCCATACAAGAACGATCCCGGGATTGGCAGACAAGATTGAACGTTGCTCTGCCAGTTCCCCTTCGAGATCTGAGGAGCGATCGCGAAAACGCCTAGCGGCACCGCGCGCACCGTCTGAAACCCGCAAAGCCCAAAGCAAAGATGCAAGCGCCATGGCCGACGCGCCAGCCGCCATTAGGAACGGAATATGCTCGCCAGAAATTGCCATCGCCGAACCTGCCTCTTGAGCCGCTGCACACGAATCTCGGCACACCGTAAACCTAACACGAATTAACCGATTGCGCTGATAGCGTTAACCGTCACTTAACAGATTGCAGCTGCCACGAATTCCAGATGCGCCCTTTACAGGGTCTTCCTCGCGCGCGACGCTTGTCACTAACCTCACATCGGGAGCGTGGTTATGGCGGGTATGAACCTTCTGGAAATGATAATGGGTGCCCAGGGCGGGGCAGCAAAACAACAATTGGGTCAACAGCTTGGTCTGGATGACGACCAGACGGGCGCCGCTCTTCAAGCGCTGCTGCCGGCGCTATCGGCTGGCCTGAAGGCGAACACAGCCAAGCCCGGCGGCATTGAAGCCCTGCTCAGCGCCCTACAAAATGGACAACACGAACAGTACATCGACCGGCCAGACGCGCTCGCACAACCCGAGACGATCAATGACGGCAATGCCATTCTAGGCCATCTTCTAGGGTCGAAAGACATGTCACGGGCGGTAGCCAGCCGGGCGTCGGAAAGAACGGGCATCAGCGACCAAGTCCTCAAGACGGCCCTGCCAATGGTCGCATCGATGGTGATGGGCTCACTTTCAAAACAAACCAAAGACCCCAACATCGCAGGTCAGTTGATGGGTATGCTGGGCGCCAACCCATCGGCATCAACATCCACCGAGGGGTCAACTTCCAGTGGCGGACTACTTGGCGGGCTTTTGGGCTCTGTCATGGGAGGCAGCAAAACACAGCAACCAGCGCCGGTTCAGCAAAGTGGCGGTATAATGGGCATGCTGGGCAATATGCTCGACAGCGACAAAGACGGCTCAGCGGTCGATGACATATTCGACATGGTGATGAAGCAACGCCGCTAACCACAAATCTCTGGCAACATGTGGGGCAGACTGCCATACGGTTTGGGCTACACTTCTAGTCGTTGGGGAAAATGATGGACACAGCTGAACTCGCCCGGCTCGAGCCCGAAAACCTGAAGACGAGCGTCAGCTACGAGGAAGCGGTGGCGCTGTCAGCCAAGCTGGCTGGAGGCGTACCCCTCACACCTATGGAGCGCGCGGAGATCGGGCTGGCCCTTGCCGATGAGCAGCTGGACCAGGAGCCTGAAGACGTCGCAACACTGGACCAAAAGCAACGCGCCTTGGCTACGCTTGAAGCGACCGAGGAAGATCTTTCCGGACGCGAACATTGGACGTCGCAAGACGCCATGGCCGCGAGAGAAATGATGGTTCGGCTCCTGGACCGTCAAGCGGGTCTTATGTTGGCCATGGACAAGCCGGTTGCAGCCTTCCTGAAGGCTGCATTAGCCCGCGACCTTGCCGAAGACTTTGGCGAGGATGAAAGCGACAGCGCGATAGCGCGAGCGGAGTTCATGATGACAGCCGCTCAAATCTGCGGACGCCCGGATTTTATTCGCCAAGCCCATGACGCAATGTCGTCTGCTGGCGCAGACCCGGCGCCAACAGGTGCCGTCTTTGGAAATGTGGGCACCAGCGTGCCCATGGCATCCGAGAGTCATGGATTTGAGTCAGCTGTACCCGCGCCCATTTCCGCCCCTGCACCAGAGAGTTTTCCCGCTGTCACATCCGCACCCGCACCGGAGAGCATGCGCACGCCCACGCCATCAGCGCGGCGCAGAAGCCGGCGTTCTCGTTCTAACGACACCGCAATGCCCTTGGAGCCGGGAACTGAACCGCCCTATCATGAAGTGCCCGTTTTCTTTGCAACCCACCGGAACCGATCGCGGGGTAATAACCCGTACGACTATTTCCGCGGCAAACGCGCCGACCTCAGCCTCGGCAAATCCACAGTGACCGTGCCGAAGAACCGCGAAGTGGGTGACTTCAAGGTAGCGAAGGCATCAAGCTGGAAAACGGCTGACAAGGCCAAACTGATCACCATCGATACAATCGACTTGATCGGCGACCAAGCCGCCTTTCTCGACGAATTCCGGACCGATATGGCGGCCTCCGAGAGAAAGGAAGCCCTGGTCTTTATCCACGGATACAACACATCTTTCGCTGGCGCACTCATGCGGGCGGGTCAGTTGTCTGTCGACCTCGACATTGACGGTGCAACCTTGATGTATTCCTGGCCCTCCAAGGCCAGCTTCATGAGCTATGTGATCGACCGCAACCAGGTGATCGCACGGTTCGTCAACGATTTGCGCGACCTGGTCGTCGAAATCGCTCTGAACACCGGCGCCCAACGCGTCCATATTCTCGGCCATTCCATGGGCTGCCAGTTCCTTTTGGATACGCTGGAAAAAGTACTCA
Organism: Pseudomonadota bacterium; assembly: GCA_039198685.1. GTDB lineage: Bacteria > Pseudomonadota > Alphaproteobacteria > Caulobacterales > Hyphomonadaceae > UBA5336. Next base: position 11,959 of record JBCCTK010000048.1, read on the forward strand.
TCCATCCGCAAATCCTTCAGGGAAATGGCCAGCCGATTGCCGATGAGATCATCTTCGCGTCCCCAGATGTCGATGCGGATGATTTCGTCGCCACTGTCCCCGATATTCGCGGCTTGGCAAAACGCATAACGGTCTACAGTTCGCGCGAAGACAGGGCACTTGCGGCCTCAAAACTGCTCTGGGGCTCACCCCGGGCCGGCCAGTCGCCTGAAGCGATTGGACAAACCGGCATTGATGCAATCGACACGACCGCAGCCCAGCAGGACTTTCTGGGTCACAGCGACTATTCGAAAAGCGCGATCGATGATGTGCGCGCCGTTGTCTGGATGCCAGAGGATGTACCACCTGGAAAACGCGATGCCATCCTCAAGCCAGACGCGTCCGGCACACACTGGATTTATCGCGGCGACGAAGTGGCAACTACAGGACTGCCCTTCCGAAAGGCGCTGTTATTCCTCCGCGAAAATGGATTGGACGCTGGTAGGGCGCTGTTTGGCGCAGTCTCGCCCATTTCCAACCCACCCTCTGCCATAGAAGAGCCGGTGCGCTCAGAACTTGAAAAGCTGTTGACCTAGGGCGTCTACACATAAACGCTTGCGTCTTTGCTACAAATGCATCATATCGTTATTCGATGAAAGCAGAAAATCGATACGAGCCTGGCGATGTGATCTCAGTTCCATTTTCCGGTGTGTTGCGCCATTATGGCGTCGTCACGTTCGCCGGTCGAATTCTATCAAATAATGGCTACAGAGGCGGCGTAATTTCCCAGACCGTTGCGGAATTTTCGGACGGTCGCCCAGTTCGTTATCACGGCCAGGCCGGAGACACTTCCCCATACCTGGCCCACGATCGGGCCCATCGACATTTGGGGAAAGACTACACCCTGACCGGGGCCAACTGCATCGACTATACACGACATGCGCGCGGCCAACGCGCCACGCCATGGCAGGTGGGTCGCGCGGTTCTGATGGCGCTCGGAGATATGCGGAAAAACCGGTATTAAGGCAAACTACTCTGCAGCAACCGCGTCTGCGGGCGCCCCGGCATCGAGCCGACGACCGTTCCGGGTGAAGACCAAAGCGCCATCTTCCAGCGGTGCCTTGCGAAACATCTGTTTGTCTTTCCAGTAGTTTTGCGGGTTTACCCAAGGTTCGCGGTCACCTTGCTTTGGAAACATGTGCATGACACGCTGCATGTAGCCTGAAGAAAAATCATCAATCCAGGGCCTGGCAGGCATCTCCTCTTCTTTCGGCCGCAGGTGTGGAACGACCGTGTTCGCGCCCATCTCGTCCATCCGGTTCAAGACACGGCACGCATATTCAGACGTCAAATCGGCCCGAAGGGTCCAACTGGCATTGATGTACCCAAAGCTTGAAATGAGGTTCGGCACGCCGGAAAACGCGAGCCCTTTATAGGTCCATGTTTCACCGAATTTGATCGGCTCACCATCCACAACGAACTCAGCCTCGCCCAGTACAACCATTTCGAGACCCGTCGCGGTGACTATGATGTCGGCATCCAAATGCTCGCCTGACTCCAATTGAATACCGGACGCGTCAAATGTATTGATATGGTCGGTGACGACGCTTGCGCGCCCAGACTTCAATGCCTTGAACAAATCGGAATTGGGCACCAGGCAAAGACGCTGGTCCCATGGATTATAAGTCGGTGTGAAGTGCGTCTCGATGTCAAAATCGGGACCTAACTCTTCGCGTAACATACCCAGAAGCTTCTCCTTTATCTTCTCAGGGTTTTTGCGGGTCTGATTATACATAAATTGCTGCATCGCGACGTTTTTCGCTCGGGTTAAGCCGTAAGCCCAACTGTCGGGCAAGACCTTACGCAAAGTGTTTGCAATGGCATCCTCATCTGGCCTTGAAACGACATAGGTCGGTGAGCGCTGGAGCATGGTCACATGTCCAGCCTTGTCGGCCATTGAAGGAACGAGCGTCATGGCCGTTGCGCCAGACCCAATCACCACAACGCGCTTTCCCGCGTAATCGAGATCTTCAGGCCAGAATTGTGGATGAATCACCTGACCCTTGAACGCATCGCGGCCTGGAAACTCTGGCGTGTGCCCTTGGCGGTAGTTGTAATATCCCGCACACATCATGAGGAAGTTGCAGGTAAAGCAAACCGTCTCACCGGTCTCGGTGTTCTCTGCGTCCAACCGCCAGGCTGCCGCAGCACTGTTCCATGCCGCACGCACCAAGCGATGATGGAAATGGATATGCTGGCGAATGGTGTGTTCATCCGCAGTTTCATTCACATAATCGCGAATAGACGGACCATCGGCGATCGACTTAGCGGCCGTCCAGGGTTTGAAACTATAGCCAAGCGTATGCATGTCGCTGTCTGACCGAATACCTGGATAACGAAACAAATCCCAGGTGCCCCCAATGGTCTCTCGGGTTTCGAGGAGAGCAAAGGATTTGTCCGGACAGTCTCGTTTCAGGTGAACGGCCGCGCCAATTCCTGACAGGCCAGCGCCGATAATCATCACATCATAATGGGGCACTTCGACCATATTGTTTCCTCCAGCAGCCCACGCATTTATTGACGCCGGCGTCATCTTTCACGACATGTACCCCGAATTTGCGACGTGGCCAATGCGCGGATTGCGCGGCCAGATCCGAAATGGATTGCGGCCAGCGTGCAGCACCTTATTTAGTTGTTGCGTTTGATTAGGAGATTCGACATGCCTCGCGCCGCCGCCGCCCTCTCCAGCCTCGTTTGCGCCGTAGCCTGTGCTGGCGCCACAGACCTGGGGCCACCTACAACCGAATCTGACTCAGGGATCAGCCTTGAACTGACAGAGGTTGCAACTGGGTTGGAGTTTCCCTGGGGAATGGCCGCATTAGACAATGGCGATATGTTGGTGACGGAGCGTGAAGGGCGCTTGCGGATCTTGCGCAAGGGGGTTCTTGATCCGACCCCCATAATCGGGTTGCCAGATGACATTTACGTTGATCGCCAAGGCGGGCTGCTGGACGTTGCTTTACATCCGGACTTCCGTGCCAACCGGATTGTATACCTCTCTTATAGTCAGGGCGACAGCGACTCGAATCGCACGGTGCTCATCCGTGGCACGCTGAACGACGCCGCAACAATGCTTGATAGCGTTGAAGAGATCTTTGCGGCACACACGCCCGAAAAACGCGGAGGCGCGCACTTTGGATCGCGCATTCTGTTCCTTGCAGACGGTTCCTTGGTCACCACGACCGGGGACGGCTATCGCTGGACCGATTTGGCCCAGGATACGTCCAGTCATTTCGGCAAAGTGCTCCGCATGACCGATACCGGCGAGCCCCTGCCGGACAATCCGTTTTTCGATGAGGGCGGCCCCGCCGCCTATGTCTGGACCTATGGGCACCGCAACATCCAGGGCGCTGCTTACAATCGCGAAACAGGCATTCTCTATGCCCATGAGCACGGCCCAAAAGGCGGAGACGAACTCAACATCATAAAACCGGCCACAAATTACGGTTGGCCAGAAATTACCTATGGCGTCGACTATGACGGCTCCATCATCTCCAGCAAGACGGAAATGGCGGGCATGGCCCAGCCCGCCACATACTGGGTGCCATCCATCGCGCCTTCGGGCATGCTTTTCTATACCGGCGACGCCTATCCAGCATGGAAAGGCGATCTGCTCATTGGAGCAATGCAAGGGCCTGCAGGCCGGAAACTGGTTCGGGTGGATCTTGATGAATCTGGACAAGTTATCGGCCGAGAGGATCTGCTCGCCGAAATTGGCGAGGGCTATCGCGACCTCGAAATCGGGTCTGATGGCATGCTCTACCTCGCCACAATTGATATTGATGGAAAAATCTACCGGGCAGACATCGCGCAATAGACACTCGATGCCGTTGCTGCTCTGATTGGGGGTCGCCAGATCTTCAGGCGCGAACCCAAAGGATGCAGGATATGGATTTTGGCACATTTTCACTCAGCCTGGCTGTGAACGACCTCCAGGCATCGAAAGCTTTTTATAAAAAGCTTGGCTTTGAAACCGGCAGCGACACGGAAGCTGAGGGCTGGCTTATCATGAAAAATGACAGCGTCGTCATCGGCCTTTTCCAGGGCATGTTTGAAAAGAACATCATGACCTTCAATCCTGGCTGGTCTGAAGGGTTCACGGCAAAGGCGGACGCGATGGACATCCGCGAAATTCAGAAAAAGCTGAAAGCAGAAGGCCTTCAACTCTCTGTCGAAGCCGACGAAACAACAACCGGGCCTGCCCATTTGGTTTTGGAAGATCCTGACGGTAATCAAATTATGCTCGACCAGCACGTGTGATCTCGTAAATCCAGTGAACCAACACTGTTCAGAGAAACTGAAGCCGAAACGAGTGGTCTAGCGCCGTGCACGCAATGCAGTGGCCAGTGTGCCATCATCAAGGTGGTCCAACTCACCTCCAACAGGCACGCCATGGGCCAATCGCGTGACCTTTACGTTCGCTGACTGGAGCTGTTCGGCGATATAGTGCGCCGTGGTCTGGCCATCGACCGTCGCGTTCAAGGCCAGGATCACTTCGCTGAACGGGCCGCCCATGACGCGGTCTACCAATTTGGCAATTGAGAGGTCTTCGGGCCCGATGCCATCAAGCGCAGACAGCACGCCGCCCAGAACATGGTAGCGCCCTCGGAAGGCGCCTGCCCGCTCCAGCGCCCAAAGATCCGGCACATCTTCCACAACGCAAAGTGTGCTCTCGTCGCGTCCCGGCGCCGTGCAGACCGCGCAGGGTTGTACCGTATCGAAGTTTCCGCAGGTCCGGCACGCTTCTATCTTGCTCGCCGCCTCGCCCAATGCATCAGCAAGGGGCACAAGCAGCCTATCCTTGCGCTTGAGGAGGTGCAGTGCGACGCGCCGTGCGGAGCGGGGCCCCAACCCCGGCAACTTGGCGATCAACTCGATCATACGAAGGATTTCAGGGCCAGCGACTCGGTCTGTCATAGCCCGCAATGTCGCTCAGGGGAGCGCGAATGCAAGAGTGCGTGTTTCAGCCCAGCGGCATACGACCCGGCTTGGAATGAATATCCTTCTAGTCGCCTGTAAACCTAGGCGGACGCGTGATCTGTGTGAATTCACCAATGGATTGTGTTGCCATGCAAAGGTCCGATGCCTTGCCGATACTAGCCGCCACTCGGCCCAATCACAAAAAATGTGCCCCCACTCCACACGCCAAGTGTTTCGCTGCCATCGGGATTGGGCACGGCGATATTGGCCAACTCATAGAAGACAGCCCTCGTCAGCTTTGCCTCCAGCCGTCCGCGCACATGCACGTAAGGACTGGGCTCTAGTGTTCCCGGGTCGGTTTCAACGCGAAGGAGATGGTCCGGCCCGGCGACCGTGCCGTCGTTTACATTGGTCGTGAACACAAGCGCCTGGTCAGCTTTGCCCCCCCGCACCACGTCGACGCGAACGGCAATGAACGCAGCATCCTCCACCTGCACGATCACTTTTTCGTAGGGCGTCACCAACCAAGTGGAGCCATCTTCATCCTTGCGCAGGATGGTGGAAAAGAGCCGCACCAGCTTCTCTCGGCCAATGCGCGTGCCCTCATGCCACCAGCTGCCATCGGCGCGAATTTCCATGCCAATGTCGCCACAATTGTCTGGATTCCATAAGTGCACGGGTGGCAGTTTGGAGGCATCCTTGGGGTCTGGCACGATCTCGGCAAGCACCTGCTCCAGGCCCGGGATGGAATTGTCACTGGATTTCATCGCCACCTCCGCCATAGTTTCACAACAATGCAGGCTGTACCCTGCTGAAAACACACATAGACTGGCCGGGCTTCGTTTACACCGCGCCAAAAAAGGACACCCTGCCCCGAATGACAGACCAGCTCCCCGACATCGTCGCAGAAGCCGAAGCAGCCGTCACGGCCCTTGCGGAGGTAAAGGTAGAAATCGGAAAGGCGGTTTTCGGACAGGAACGCGTCGTAGAACTCGCGCTGTGTGCCGTGCTGGCGGGCGGCCATGCCCTCCTCATTGGCGCCCCGGGCCTGGCCAAAACGCGGCTGGTCACAGCCATGAGCACTGCGCTCGGCCTTCAAGGCGCGCGCATCCAATTCACACCGGACCTGATGCCATCAGACATCCTCGGCTCCGAAGTGCTCGACGAGAGCACCAGTGGCGAGCGCAGCTTCCGCTTTTTGCGGGGTCCGATCTTTACCCAGCTCCTAATGGCCGATGAGATCAACCGCGCCAGCCCGCGCACCCAATCGGCCCTGCTCCAGGCCATGCAGGAGCGCCATGTCACCGTCGCCGGCGTGCGCCATGACCTGCCTGCGCCGTTTCACGTGCTTGCCACGCAGAACCCCATCGAGCAGGAAGGCACTTACCCCCTGCCCGAGGCACAGCTGGACCGCTTTCTGCTCAAGATTGACGTGACTTATCCGGACCTGGACGTGGAACGCCAGATCCTCGTCAGCACGACCGGCGGCGAGGAAGCCCAACCAAAAGCTGCACTGGACGCAGGCAGACTGATTGCCTTGCAGGCATTGGTGCGAAAAATGCCGGTGGGTGAAAAAGTGCTGGACGTGATCCTGAAATTGGTGCGGGAGGCGCGACCCGAGCAGACCAGTGACGACCGCGTGCGCTCTCTCGTCGACTGGGGCCCCTCACCCCGCGCGGGCCAAGCCCTGATGCTCGCCGCCCGCTCCCGTGCGCTCTTGCGCGGCCGCCTCGCGCCCAGCCTGGAAGATGTCGAAGCCCTCGCTGAACCGGCTCTCGGCCACCGCATGGCCATGCGCTACGACCCCACCGGCAACGCCCCGACGCTCGCGGCGCTGATCGAAGACCTCGCGAGGAAGGCAGCCTAGAAAGACGTGCTTTCCGAATTGACCTCCCATTCCCGCAGGCTCCTGCAAAGGCAGGCCCCCATGACGCGCATTGCCGGTGGGGACCGCGTGTCGTCATGACAGACCTCGCCGCCCTCCGTTCTGAGGCTGAGATCATTGCCTCTTCCCTGCCCAGGCTCGGTTTCAAGTCGACTGAGAGCCAGGCGCCCCATGTCGGCTCTGCGGGGCGGCGCAAGGCGGGCACGGGCGAGCATTACTGGCAGCACCGGCGCTATGCCAAGGAGGACGATTCCTCGCGCGTGGACTGGCGCCGCTCCGCCCGCGGAGACGATCTTTACGTTAAGGAAACCGAGCTGGAAACTGCGCGCACGGCGCTGTTCTGGTGCGATCCCCATCCCGGCTTTGATTGGCGCGGCGGCGAGGACCGGCGCACCAAGGCCGATGAAGCCCGCATCATCATGATGGCGCTCGGCACACTCCTCTCGCGCGATGGCGACCGGATCGGCGTGCTCGGCTCCGGCCGAACACCCTCTTTTGGCAAGAAGGCCGTGGACCGCCTCGCTGAAGATCTCGCCACCGATCAATCCGGCGGCTTTCCCGGCCCACCGCGGGGTGCTGCCTTTGCCGTCATCGCCAGTGATTTCTATGACCCCGTTCCCGATTGGGAAGCGCGGATCACGCCGCTGGCCCATACTTGCAAGGAAGGCGTTCTGCTCGCTGTTGCCGACCCAACTGAAATAGACTTCCCGTTTGAGGGCCGCGTGCGTCTCAATCGTCCGGGAGAAGCGCTGCGCCGCATTCTTGGCCGCGCCGAAACGCTCAAGGATGAGTATAAGCGCAAATTTCAGGAGAACCGCGACGGCTTGCAAGCCTTGGCCGAAAGGCTTGGCTGGCGCCTGGTACAGCACACCTCTGGCGACGTCTCCCTCCAGGGCGCAGCCAAACTGAAGACCGCGATGGAGAGTTTCGGAGGCAAGGTTTGATCCTGCTTTCATCATTGATGAACCCCATGAGTGTGGGCCCTTTTGTGCTCGGTGCGCCCCTCGCATTGGCAGCGCTCGTGGCGTTGCCAATCCTTTGGTTTATCCTGCGCGCCACACCGCCGGCACCTAAAAACGTCGAGCTGCCAAGCTTACGCTTGCTGGAAGGTGTGGAGCCGCGCGAGGAAACACCCGACCGCACGCCTTGGTGGGTGCTGTTGCTGCGCGTTCTCGCCGTGGTTGCCGCCGTGCTTGGCCTGGCCCAGCCGGTTTACGCCCCAGCCGGTCCGCCAGAAGCGGCTGAGACCGGACCGCTGCTCGTGGTTGTCGACGATGGATGGGCCTCGGCCGCGCGCTGGAGCGATCTGCAAAACGCCGCTGATGCGGCCATTGACGCAGCTGGACGCGACACGCCGGTGCACCTCCTGTTTACGGCACCGAAGGATCGCTCGCTGGATCCGGGTGAACGCTATGGCCAACAGGAGGCTCGACGCATTTTGGACGCAGCGGCACCCACGAGTTGGGCTGTGGATCGGCTCGAGGCCCTTGCCCGCCTTGATGCTGCCGCGTTGAATCCCTCTCGGGTTTTGTATGCCAGTCATGGTCTGACAGAAGGCATCGATGGTGATTTTCTGGCCAAGCTTGCCGCGCTCGGGACGCTGGATGTTTATGTTGCGGCCCCGCGCGGTGCCCTGGCCATCACATCTTTAAGTTCTGACGGCAACGGCGTTGGCGTAACCTTGGCAAGAACGAACACAACCGACGCCCAGGAAGTGCCGGTTTCAGCGCTGACCCTGGATGGGGCAGCCCTGTCCACAGCCCG
>JBCCTK010000049.1:0-20499 GCA_039198685.1 Pseudomonadota bacterium
CTGGATGGCTGGGCTCCTGATTTATCCGCGATACAAGATCCACCAGAATGGAGCTGTCCCGGGCGGTGAGCTCGCCACTGCCAGGTCTGAAGCATCCAACAGGTTACGGCGTATCATTCTTACTCCCGCGCTCATATTGGTCTGGGGCCTGGGGATCACGATGATCGCATTGAATCCCGCTCTGTTTTCGCAAGGCTGGTTCCACCTCAAACTTGCCATGGTCATTCTGCTGAGCGGGCTGCACGGTTATCTGGTTGTGATGGGGCGCCGTGTTGATGCCGGTGAAATGCCCCTCTCGGAAAAGAACTTGCGGCTGCTAAATGAAGTTCCGTTTCTCCTTATGGTCGGCGTGGTATTACTCGCCGTGGCGAAACCTTTTTGATAAGGCAAATCGCACAGATTGCGGGATCGTCAGAAAATCTTTGCTTGACGTTACCCCTGAGCATTGGTCAATAACAACAACTGGGGACGGAGAGCGTCTATCCAAACGACCGAACCATTCGAGTTTCGGCACTTTTTCACATAACAGGACATATGCCTGATACGACTTTTGATAACGTCACGCGCGTGACGCTGCGAGACCTTAAGGCTAAGAGCCCTAAGGAACTCTTGACCTACGCTGAAGAGTTGGAGGTTGAGAACGCGTCATCTTTGCGAACACAAGATATGTTGTTCGCTATTTTAAAAGAACTCGCTGAACGTGAAGTAGAAATCATCGGAGACGGTGTCTTAGAAGTCTTATCTGATGGCTTTGGTTTTCTTAGGTCGCCAGAGTCTAACTATTTGCCTGGCCCAGATGATATATACGTTAGCCCGCAAGTTCTTAAGAAAGCCGGTCTGAGGACAGGCGATACGATCCAGGGTCCGATCAAGGAACCGCGTGAGAATGAGCGTTATTTTGCCTTGGATTCCGCCAGCGCGATTAACTTCGAAGACCCTGAACGCGCTCGGCAAAAGGTGCACTTCGACAATCTGACACCGCTCTATCCCGAAGAGCGACTGATTATGGAAAGTCAGGATCCGACGAAAAAGGATCGCTCGGGGCGCGTCATAGATATCGTTGCGCCGATTGGTAAGGGCCAAAGAGCCTTGATTGTTGCGCCACCTCGCACGGGTAAAACGGTTCTGCTGCAAAATATCGCGCGCTCTATCGAGGAAAACCACGAAGATTGCTATCTCATTGTTCTGTTGATTGATGAGCGACCCGAAGAAGTCACCGACATGAAGCGAACGGTGAAGGGGGAAGTTATTTCTTCCACGTTCGATGAGCCGGCAACGCGCCACGTACAAGTTGCAGAAATGGTCATTGAGAAAGCCAAACGCCTGGCGGAACATGGCAGGGACGTTGTCATACTTCTGGATTCAATCACCCGGCTGGGCCGGGCCTACAACACAACGGTGCCAAGCTCTGGCAAGGTACTGACGGGCGGTGTTGACGCCAATGCTTTGCAAAGACCGAAACGGTTCTTTGGGGCCGCGCGCAACATCGAAAATGGCGGATCACTGACCATTATCGCAACCGCATTGATCGAGACGGGGTCGCGCATGGATGAAGTGATCTTTGAGGAGTTCAAGGGTACGGGTAACAGTGAAGTTGTCCTGGACCGTAAAATAGCAGACAAGCGCACATTCCCGGCCATCGACATCATGAAGTCGGGCACTCGAAAGGAAGAACTCATTACGCCCAAGGAGCAGCTGTCCAAGATCTTTGTCTTGCGGCGTATCCTCAATCCCATGGGCACATCTGATGCGATTGACTTTCTGCTCGATAAGCTGCGCCAGACCAAAACCAATGACGAATTCTTTGATGTCATGAAGAACTAGGCTGCAATTCGTGTCGGTGAGCGACACCATTGTTGCCCTGGCCTCAGGGCCGCTTCCATCGGCGATTGCGCTTGTTCGACTTTCAGGTCCCCAGGTCAGCACCGTCATGGCAACATACCTGGCTGTCGACAGGATGGAGCCTCGGAAAGCGACCCTGGCGTTTCTTCAGGATACGGACGGTCAGCGCATCGATCAGGTCGTAGCAACCTATTTCAAGGGTCCGGAAAGCTATACCGCAGAAGATGTTCTAGAGCTGGGCCTCCACGGTGGTCGCGCCGTTGTCGCGCGTGCGTTGGATGTGCTCACAAGGCTTGAGGGGGTGCGTCTTGCAGAGCCGGGGGAGTTTACGCGCCGTGCGGTTTTAGCGGGAAGGCTGGACCTTTTGGAGGCAGAAGGGGTCGCAGACCTGGTCGACGCCGAAACGGAATCCCAGCGAGAGCAAGCCCTGACTCAGTTATCGGGCGGAAATTCATCGGTGTTTGAGAGCTGGCATCGCCAGTTGATTGAAACCATGGCGCTGATTGAGGTGGCCCTGGACTTTCCCGACGAGGAAGATACCCCCGATTTCACCCTTGATCCGGTCATTGAACGACTGGAAAGCCTTTGTGAAGCGCTGACAGAGGCTGCAAGCGGGGCCCGCGCAGCGATGCAGATTCGCGATGGTTTTTCCATTGCTTTGATCGGTCCACCCAATGCCGGCAAATCGACCCTTCTAAACCGCCTCGCAGCCAGGGATGTGGCAATTGTGACCAACACTCCGGGAACGACTCGCGACGTTATCGAGGTGCGCCTGAATCTGCGCGGCCGACTTGTGCGGGTATCCGATACGGCCGGGCTACGTCATGGGGTCGATAATCGCATTGAGGCCGAGGGAATCCGTCGAGCCGTAAAGTCTGCGAAAGAGGCCGATCTCGTTATCGGGGTTCTGGATGGATCGCGGCAATGGGCGTTTCCGGATGCCTTTGCCGACATTGATTTGGATATTCTCGTTGCCAACAAGGCAGACATTTTTGACGCACCGCAAAGTGTTTCACGTGAAACATTGAGACTCTCTGCCCATACGGGCGCTGGGGTCGATGGGCTGATCGACCAGGTGATATCTTTTATGGATGCGCGGAAGGCGCGACATCGAGATCCGGTCATCACCCGGCAGAGACACCTGGATGGCATCAAGTCTGCGATTGAAAGCCTGAAGAAGGCGCAAATCGCGTTGCAATCGGGATTGGGGCCTGAACTGGCAGCAGAGGATATCAGGTTGGCCGGGCGATCACTTGAGCGCATTCTCGGTCGCGTCGATGTTGAAGACATTTTGGGTTCGATATTCTCTAGCTTCTGCATCGGAAAGTGACGACCGCGCAAACATGGCCTATATCCACGGCCAGCCGAGAGTGATGGACCATGGTACAAACCCCTTTATTTGATGTCATCGTGGTGGGCGGCGGCCATGCTGGCTGTGAAGCGGCCACAGCCGCAGCGCGCCTGGGCGCCAAAACGGCCCTTGTGACCCATCGTGCCGAAACGATCGGTGAGATGTCGTGCAACCCGGCGATTGGTGGGCTGGGCAAAGGCCACTTGGTTCGCGAGATTGACGCCCTGGACGGCGTGATGGCGCGTGTCGCGGATGCTTCGGGAATTCAGTTTAGACTGTTGAATCGGTCAAAGGGTCCCGCCGTTTGGGGCCCAAGGGCCCAGATTGATCGCGGGCTCTATAAAAGGTCTATGCAGTCCATCATCGAGGATTATGCGAACCTCAGCGTCATCGAAGACTCGGTCGTGGATCTCGTTTTGGACCGGCTCGACACCAATAAGGTGGCGGGTGTGGTTGGCGGATCGGGCAAGGCGTATCGCTCCAGCGCGGTCGTCATCACCACGGGCACCTTCCTTCGCGGTGTGATTCACCGGGGCCAAGAGCGTATCGCGGCAGGACGGTTTGGCGAAGCGCCCGCCAATGCGTTGGGAGAACGGCTTTACGCACTGGGACTGCCAATGGGCCGTCTAAAGACGGGGACTCCTGCGCGGCTGGACGGGGATACAATTGATTGGGCGGCGTGTGAAATGCAGCCTGCCGATGCCGCGCCGATGCCATTCTCATTCCTCACCGATGAGATTGATGTGCCACAGATCTCGTGTGGAATCACATTTACCAATGTCGAGACGCACAAGATTATCGCGGATAATATCAGCTCTTCTGCCGTTTACTCCGGTGCGATCTCGGGTCGGGGCCCGCGATATTGTCCGTCAATAGAAGACAAGGTTGACCGGTTTGCAGATCGCGCGCGCCACCAGATCTTCTTGGAACCTGAGGGCTTGGACGATTCCACGGTTTATCCCAATGGTATATCAACCTCCCTTCCTTGTGATATTCAGGACGCGTTTTTGAGAACGATCCCAGGATTGGCGCGCGCGCGCATCCTCCAATACGGCTATGCCATCGAGTATGATTATGTGGACCCCAGGGCCCTAAGGCCCACACTGGAGCTGAAAGCCATGTCTGGCCTGTACTTGGCCGGGCAGATTAATGGGACCACAGGATATGAAGAGGCAGCGGCCCAGGGCCTGGTTTCGGGTCTCAACGCGGCGCGACATGCTTCGGGTCAGGCAGGTGTCGTATTTGATCGCGCCGAGGGGTATATCGGCGTGCTGGTGGATGATCTGGTGACGAAAGGGGTTACAGAGCCCTATCGGATGTTCACGTCTCGGGCTGAGTACCGCCTCATGTTGCGGGCTGATAATGCCGACCAACGCCTCACGCCCCGCGGAGTCGATCTGGGCTTGGTTGGGAATCGGCGAAAGCAAGTGTTTCACGTGAAACATGCTGCCCTGGAGGTTCTGCGGACGCGTTTAACGGAAGTGAGGATGACGCCAAAGGCGGCTGCGGCCTTTGGGTGGGCTGTGAACCAGGATGGTCGCGTGAGAACAGCCTTTGATTATCTCGCTTATCCCGGGCTCACTTTTGAAGAGATCAAGACGGCGTGGCCCGAGTTTCAGGCGGTGGAGCCGAATTTGGCGGCGCAAGTTGAAATTGAGGCGCAGTATGCCGGGTATATCGAGAGACAGAAAGCCGATGTCGCCGCTATGCGCGCAGATGAGTCCCTCGCCCTCCCGTTTGATTTGGATTATGGCCGCATTGGCGGATTGTCTAACGAGGTGAGGTCGAAGCTCGAATCGGCCCGTCCGGAAACACTTGGACAGGCCGGGCGAATAGAGGGCGTTACGCCGGGAGCGCTCGCCGCGCTTTTGGGGTATGTTCGAAAAGTTGGTCCTGGGGCCGGGGTGACCAAGCCATGATAGCGCCCTTGCGGTCACGTGAAGACGTGTTGTCCGAATTCAATGTTTCACGTGAAACAACGCAGCGCCTGGATGCGATCGTCGAAACACTGGATTTTTGGCGTCAGCGCGTGAATCTGATTGGTCCGCGCGAGTGGCCCGTCATATGGACGCGCCATATCGCAGACAGTCTCCAGCTGTTGCCGTTCATCGGATCGGCCAGATCAATTGTCGATCTTGGCTCTGGAGCCGGATTCCCAGGCTTGGTGATCGCCGCCGAACGCCATCAAGCGGCCGAGGTCACATTGGTGGAGAGTGTGGGTAAAAAATGTGGGTTCCTTCGCGCTGCGTCTCGGGCAGCGGGTCTTTCCGTAGAGGTAAAGCCCTTAAGGATCGAGCATTTAGAGCCGTTTCCCGCAGATGTTGTTGTTGCGCGGGCCTTGGCCAGTTTGCCGAAACTTCTGGAATACGCGTCAAAATGGACAGATCGCGGTGCTTTCTGCGTGTTTCCCAAGGGCGAATCGGCAGAAGATGAATTGACTGAGGCGCGACAAAGATGGATTTTCTCATTGGATGTCATGCCAAGTCGTACATCACCTTCAGGTCAAATCCTGAAGCTTACGGAGGTTCAGCGTCGTGAATCATGAAACGCGGATCCTCGCGATCACCAATCAAAAAGGTGGCGTGGGAAAAACCACAACATCCATCAATCTGGGTACGGCGCTCGCCGCTGTCGGCCGGCGGGTGCTCATCATCGATTTTGATGCCCAGGGCAATGCATCCACTGGGCTGGGCGTTGCGCGTCCCGAGCGCCGATTGACGAGTTTTGACCTGATTGTGGACAACATACCCGTCGAAGATGCGATTATGGAGACACTGGTTCCGCGCCTCGATATCGTTACAGGTGACGAAAACCTTTCCGGCGTGGAAACCGCCCTGGCCGCCGATGGACGGCGGTCATATCGCTTGAGGGAGGCCCTCCAGGGTTTCATGGATCGGCAAGCGGGCAAGGGGCTTGCGGCCTATGATTTCATGCTGATTGACTGCCCGCCATCCTTGTCGGCCTTGACGATCAATGCAATGACAGCAGCCGACGCGCTTTTGGTGCCACTGCAATGTGAGTTCCTGGCGTTGGAGGGCCTTAGCCAGCTCCTGCGCACCGTCGAGGTCGTCCGAAGTGGGCTCAATCCCGATCTTGAGATTCAGGGCGTTGTGCTGACGATGTATGATCGCCGGAACAACCTGTCGGACCAGGTTGCCGATGAGGTTCGCTCGTTTTTTGGCAACAAGGTTTATAATACGGTGATCCCGCGAAATGTCCGCTTGTCCGAAGCGCCCTCGTTCGGAAAGCCAGCGCTGCTTTACGATTATCGTTGCCCTGGTAGTGAGGCGTATATCCGTCTCGCCTCTGAGGTGTTGCAGCGTGAGAAGGCGCTAAAGGCGGCTTAACCATGTCGGATCCATCCAAGTCAAAACCCAGCCGGCTGGGCCGTGGCCTGTCCTCCTTGATCGGCGAGGTGGAGGCGGTAGAGCCAGTCTCTTCGAAATCAGCGTCTTCAGATCCTGCGCCACAGAGACCGGGTCTTGAGCTGGATATCGCTGCGATCCGCGCAAACCCGGCCCAGCCCCGCCAGATTTTTGATGAGCCGGCGCTGGAGGAGCTTACCGAGTCGATTCGCAGCAGGGGCGTCCTCCAGGCCATTCTGGTGAGGCCCGATCCCAAGACACCGCGCACATATCAGATTGTTGCAGGCGAACGTCGGTGGCGCGCTGCAAAGCGGGCCGGGCTCAACACGATTCCGGCCGTGATCAAGAATATGGATGAACTCGAGCTCTTGGAGATCGGGATCATCGAAAATGTCCAGCGCACGGATCTAAACCCCATGGAAGAAGCTGAGGCTTACGGGGCGTTGATGAAACGTTTCGGCCGAACGCAAGAGGGATTGGCTGAAAGCGTCGGCAAGAGCCGTGCCCATATCGCGAATACGCTGAGGCTACTGAAACTTCCCGAGGCGGTGAGGGACATGGTGCGCGAACAGAAACTGTCCGCTGGTCATGCTCGGGCGATTTTGATGGCGCCTGAGCCTGAATCCACCGCAGAAACAGTCATTAACCGCGGATTAAGCGTGCGGGAGGCTGAAGCCTTGGTGCGCCAGGCGCGTGAGAGCGACGTCGTGGAAACCAAGTCCGCAGTGGCTGCGCTGGCCAATGAGAAAGACGTGGACACAGCCGCATTAGAGGCGGATCTAACGCGGACGCTTGGGCTTGCCGTGGACATTCGCCACAAGGCCAATGGTGGAGAATTGCGGATCAAATATCGGGATTTGGAGCAGCTTGACGATGTGTGTCGCCGTTTGACGGCCAAGCGGGGGCAGTAGGGCCCTAAGCCCGCGTCTCCGCCGCCGCGGCGGCTATTCGAACAATATCGGTAATGAGGTGCCGCGTTGCGGGTGCTGCCATGGCGCCCGATTGTTTCGCATTGGCCTCACAGTCATGGATCCGCGTGAGGAGCCTTAAAATCATCGTAGGTGACCAATAGCGGAGCGTATCTCGAAACGCTGGCCAGTGGTCGCGCCAAACCGGCGGACGCAGGCGCATGGCCGCGTTTGCGTCGGAAACCCCCTGGGCGTGGGCTGCCAAGAGCCGCTCGGCTTCGCGCTGGAATGCGCGCAAAAGGGAAATCGGCGAGGTTCCAGCGGTTTCAAGCCGCTCCAGCTCAGAGAGGGCGCTGCTCGTCTGGCCCCTTAATGCATGGTTGACTAGAGCCGTTTGGGCGGCATCCGTACCTGAGGCGGAAATCTGTTCGATGTCTGCCGGCTCCAGCGTTCGCGACAGGTCAAGACCATAGAGGCCCAGTTTTTCAACTTCCGCCCTGACCAGGCGTCGGTCATTTGGCAGCCCATGGATAAAAAGCGTGAGGGCTTCATCTGAGATCGAAACACCGTCGCTTGCCAGCGCAGCCCGAACACGCGCTTCTATGTCCGCTTCGCTGTCTTCGAAAAGCTGCAGCGCAATGGCCATTGTCGCGGATTCAACGGTTTTTCGCAATTTTGACGTCTTTTTCAGACCGCCCATGACAATGATCAGACGTGTGTCGAATCGATCGGGCGTGCTTTCTCCGGCCTCTATTGCTGAGATAATATGCCTGGCCAGTTTCTCATTTGACAGTTTGATGGTCAGGATGCGGCGGTCGCCCAAGAGGGACCGTGCTTCCAGGGTGTCCATAAAGTGGGCGGGGGATTTGGAGATATCGTTTTCGGTGAGGACAAGACGTTCGGTCGGCTTCCCCGCGCCCCAGGCTGTAAAAAGTGTGTGTGCGGCGTCGGACGCGACGCCATCATCCTCGCAGAAGACAAGCGCGCACCAAATCTTCGGATCTGGTGCTTTCAGGAAGGTCGCAACACTCGAACCGGACGCCTTCATGGCGCCTCGGTGAGTTCCAGGATCAACCGGTCTACAATTTGGCGGGCGAGCAGTTGCGATGCTGCCTCTCGTGCCTCGTTCTGGTTTGTGATGTCCTGGAATATTGGGTCGGGGACGTTGATCGAAACTTGCGACGTTTCAGTGCCCGATTTTGCATCATCCCCAAGATCAATCACGTACCGGGCTCTCAAACGCATGATGGCGCGTGTGCTCGATCCGTCATTCCTGAACGCCGTATTGATGATGTCCTCTTCAAGAGCAATGGTGAGCGTGCCGCCCTGGGGCGCGCCTGGTAAGCCATTCGCCGTCTCATTCAAAAGCGCTTTGCGGAGTTCGTGCCCGGCCCGCCCATCGATCTGATCAATCTCAATGGATCGCGCTTCAGAACTCGCCGTTGCGCTGTAAACCGGCTGAAACCCACAGGACGCCAACCCAAAGGCGCCGCAGCCCATGGCCAAGACAAGGAAAAGACGCTTCATCATGTGACCACGATATTCACGATCCGGCCTGGCACCACAATCACTTTCTTCACCGTTTTTCCTTCGATGTGCGCGGACACGGCAGGGTCTGCCAGGGCCAGCGCTTCGACGTCCTTTGGCGCCGCCTCCTTTGCGATCTGAACTTCTGAGCGGCGTTTACCGTTCACTTGTACGGGCATGGTGATCAGATCATCCTCCAGAAGTGCCGGGTCGGTTTTTGGCCATGCAGCATGAACGATCAAACTCCGATGGCCGAGGCGAGACCAGCATTCTTCTGCCAGGTGGGGCATGAAAAGCTGTAGGCAGCGGGCAAACAGGCTGCAGGCCTCCACACGGTCGGCTTCAGCGGCGGTTTCGGCCGCCTTTTTTATGGCATTGGTCCACTCATACATCGTCGCAACGGCCGAATTGAAGCGGAATTCGTCGACGGCTTGTTCAATGGTGGCAACGGATTTGTGACTGGTGCGGCGCAGATCGCTGTCACCGGTGGCGGCATGGGTGGTGGGTGCTGCGGGCAGGGCGTCAAAATTGGCCCAAACGCGCTGGGCAAAGCGTGCGGCGCCATCAACCCCGGCCCGGGTCCACTCCACATCGCGTTCCGGCGGGCTGTCTGACAAGGTGAACATGCGGGCGACGTCAGCGCCGTACTGGGCAATCATGGCATCGGGATCAACCGTGTTGCGGATGGACTTCGACATTTTCTCGATCGGTCCGACTTTTATTGGCGCACCCGTCTTCTCGTGGACAGGCGTTTCACCCTCGAAATTGACCTCGGACGGGTTGATCCAGTTTCCGTCTGGATCCTTGTAGGTCTCATGGGTGACCATGCCCTGGGTGAAAAGGCCCGCAAATGGCTCGCCACTTGCAATGTCCATCAGACCGACTTGGCCCATCGCCCGAGCAATGAACCGGGCATAGAGCAAATGGAGCACAGCGTGTTCGACGCCGCCGACATACTGGTCGACAGGAAGCCAATAGGCGCGCTCTGCAAGATTCTCCGATGAGGCGAACCGGGCATAGTACCAGGAGCTGTCCACAAATGTGTCCAGCGTATCGGTCTCTCGGGTCGCCTCTCCACCGCATTTCGGGCAAACGCACGATTTCCAGGTCTCATCGCGCTCAAGGGGATTGCCGGGAACATCGAACGAAACCTCCTCGGGCAGGCGTACGGGTAACTCGCCTACTGGGAGAGGAACAATGCCGCACTCGGGGCAATGTACGACCGGGATCGGACACCCCCAGTAGCGCTGTCGCGAAACGCCCCAATCGCGCAGGCGATAGTTCACCGTCCGGTGGCCGTGTCCGAGGGATTCGATACGATCGATCGCCTCGGCCTTGGCGGAGTCGATTGTTTTGCCATCCAGAAAACCTGAATTGACGAGTCGTCCGGAACCGGTAAACGCATCTTTACCAATTTCGTACGAACCGGCGTCTTCGCCAGACGGAAGCACGACGGGTAACACGGGCAGCTGATATTTGCGGGCGAAGTCCAGGTCGCGCTGGTCATGGGCCGGGCAAGCGAAGATCGCACCCGTGCCATATCCAATGAGCACGAAATTTGCGATCCAGACGGGCAGATCTCGGTCTTGGAAGGGATGCTTTACAGTCAGCCTAGTATCGAAGCCGATCTTCTCGGCCTTCTCGATCGCTTCCTCCGATGTGCCCACTTTGGCGCATTCGGTCCGGAACGCTTGCAAGGCCTGATCGCCTTCAGCCAATTGCAACGCCAGCGGATGGTCTGGCGATAGGGCGATAAAGCTGGCACCGAAGAGTGTGTCAGGGCGCGTCGTGAAAATTTCGATGCCTTCTGAGACGTCTTCGGGCGCGCTGCCTGCCCATTCAAACCGCATTTGCAAGCCTTCGGACCGACCGATCCAATTGGCCTGCATGGTGCGAACTTTCTCTGGCCAGCGTTCCAGCGTTTCGAGGCCCGCGATCAGCTCTTCCGCAAAATCGGTAATGCGAAAGAACCATTGGGTCAGTTCGCGTTGTTCGACCGGCGCACCGGAACGCCAGCCCTTGCCATCAATGACCTGTTCATTGGCGAGCACGGTTTGGTCTACCGGATCCCAATTCACCTTGGAGGCCTTGCGGTAGATCAACCCCGCCTCAAAGAGTTTGAGGAAAATTTCCTGTTGCGCGCCATAATATTCCGGGTCGCACGTGGCGAATTCGCGGCTCCAGTCGAGCGATAGGCCCAATTTCATGAATTGAGCGCGCATATCTGCGATGTTTTTATAGGTCCATTCGCCAGGGTGAACCTTGTTTTTCATCGCCGCATTCTCGGCGGGCATGCCGAACGCGTCCCATCCCATGGGATGCAGAACGTTAAAGCCTTTTGCCCGTTTATACCGCGCGACGACATCGCCCATGGCATAATTGCGGACGTGCCCCATATGCAGCCGTCCGGACGGATAAGGAAACATTTCGAGAATGTAGGCTTTGGGGGCGTCTCCAGCTTTATCAGGCGACTTGGCCCGGTAGACATCCCCTGTCTCCCAGGCAGCACGCCATTTCGGCTCCGCGGTCTGCGGATCATAACGAGACGCCATGGCCTCCTCCTGAGCTTCGCTTATGCGGGGCGGTTTACTCGACTTCCGCCACTTTCAAACGCCGCGCGCGTTCAAGGATACGATTTTCCAATTGAATGGCCGTCGATGGATCGACCTGTGCATCCACCCAAGTGCCGTCTTGGTTTACCTGGCGAAACACCGAGACCTTTACGCCATCTGCGCGCAAGCGCGTATCGAGGATGAAGATGGTTGCCTTTAGCCGCTCATCCGGCGCACTGGGGAAGGATAACCAGTCATACACGATAACGCCGCCAATTGGATCGGGTTGGCCGGCCAGTGGAAGGTCTTCAAGCGTATCCAGGGAGGCGCGCCAAAGATATGGGTTCACGCCGCCAGACACCTCTTCCACAAGCTGGCGGTCGGCAGAACCACCGAAATTGCAACCGGCCAGCAGGACAATGCCTACCAGGCCCGCAAAAAGAGAACGCATCTGCATCTTTACACCTTGGGGGAAACCGCATGTTGACAAGCCGCTCTATAACAAGGCCCTCAGGGGTGGGCCAGTGGTCAGGTGCCAATCGGTGTCACCAAAGTCTTTGCCTTGCCGTCGGGAGTTCAGATTATGCATAGAGCCATGCTGACTATCCTTATACTGACAACCGCCCCGAATGCGGCGGCTCAGATCGGCGATAGCCCGTGGGACGTGTCGCAAGAAGTGGAGTTGGCCCTCCTCCTGGCGCCGGGCGGTTCGGTTGATGGCGCGCCGGAGCGAGAGCGCGCGCTCTATGAGGTCGGCTTGGGTTTATCGGCGGAACGCACATTCCAGTCTGGCTGGACGCTTGGCGGCCGTGGCGTGTTTCGCGCCGCCCAGGATCATCCAGATCGTCCCGGGGGAATTGGCAATATTCTGACCAATCCGTCCCAGGGCGCAGCGGGCGGATATTCGCGGCTGGCGGCTGGTCCAGATTTGGACGATGAGGGTGCGCGAGGTTCCCTTGAGACCGCCTATCTCTTCCTGGAGACCGGGTATGGTGAGATCAGTCTTGGCCGGGACACGGGCGTGGCTGCGCGCTTTCATGAAGGGAATGTGAGCGCAGTGAGCCGGGGCCGGCTGCTGGACCCTTATCTCGATGTAACCGGGATAAGCGGGCTCAACACACGGGCGAATCTCACCGGCCCGTCCACCAAGCTCAGTTATGTGACACCGCGTCTGCTCGGGGTGCGGGCTGGTGTTTCCTATACGCCAAGGTCCGATGTCCGGGGATTGGACCGCGACGCAACCGACACAATCAGCCCGCCGCAGCCCGAACTCGAAAACGTCTTTGAGTTTGGTGTGAATGCTTCCCGGCGATTGCGTGAAAGCGGCGTGCGCTTGCGTGGGGGCGTGTCTTACAGCGTGGCGGACTTAGATGCACCCAATGGTTTCGAGTCCGCATACGACGACAGCCTGGATGTATTTTCCGCCGGGGCGGAAGTAGAGTGGAAGGACACATATCGGCTCGGTTTAAGTTGGCTGTCTGCAGATGAGGGCCTTGCCAGCAGCGGTGACTATACCGCTTGGAGCGCAGGGTTGGGCTATGACCGTGGCGATTGGCGCGCATCCCTTGAGTATGCCGAGGCCGACATTGATGCGGCCGGGGCAAATGCGTCCGGTTACGCAGCCTCCATCTCACGCCGAATCAGTGATGTTTTGCAGCTCGGCCTGTCTTGGCAGGACCTGGATGTTTCATCGCTACGTTCAGTGTCGGTCCAACCCGCCGCTCCATCGGCTGAGTCCAGCGGCATTGTTGTTGAAATCACACTGTCTTTTCAAAATTAGGTGATTTCGGAATCTTAATCTTCTCTTAACGCAAAGAGTGTCTATCTTACGCCCATACAATAAGGGGACTTACGTGCGCTTTTCTGTTTTCACACTCATGATTGCCTCGACGGCCTTCGCGCTTCCTGCGATGGCCCAGGGCAATGGTGTGGATGCGGACCCGCTGGCGATTGACCCACCAATGCCTTCCGAGACATCCGCTGCTGTGCCAGACTGGTACCGTCAATTCACGATCGCTGCGCCGCCCGTGGGTTTTGAGAATAATCCAGCCTTGCAAGGCGGCATCACCGAAGAATTCAGCTTCAATTTCAACGAAGGCAACCGTTGGCGCTTTTCGATTGACCTGACATCGCGTCCCGATGCGTCGGTACTGCCACGCGAAGAAATGTCTGCCGGGGCCACTTTCCAGATCACGCCCCGGTTTTCCGTCGGCGGCGATGTGAGTGTTGGGGCCGATGAGCTTGAAGATCGGACGGACTGGACAGGCCAAGATATTGAGACAGGCGTGCGTTTGCGGTCTGCTTTCAAGTTCTAGGGCGCTTTCCGATCAAGTTGCACCATTTGGCCGACCCCTGCCAGTCCGGAAAATTTCGATATGAATCCCGCTGACGTGCTGTCGACACCGCCCAGGGCATAGATCGGTATTTGCGCTCTGATCGCCATGGCTCGGAACCGGACCGGGCCCAAAGGTCGACCTGCGCTTGGACTCTGAGACGAAAAAACCGTCGACAAGACGCGTGCGTCAATCCCCTCGACCGGCGCGCCTATCACATCGGATGGTGCGTGCGCACTCATTGTGCTGACTCTGAATTGGCTGATCCATCGGCGCGCCTCCCGCGCCATGGATTGAGGCCAGTGGACGCCAGCAGCACCAACCTGTTTTGCCAGGGGGGCATCGGCGCCGATGATCAGCTCAAAATGGCGAATATGGGCTAATTTCGCCAAATCTGAAGCGATTTCATATCGATTCCCGGCCCCGAAATGTCGATACACCAGTGCCCACCCAGCCGGTAGCGCCTTAGCAAGAGCGGCAGGATCAGCCGAGCGACCAGGATCAGTGAAGACCAAGACCGGTGGAAGCTGGAGGGGCAGAGCGCGGCCGGCCTCCCGCGCAGAGGACCAAAGACGTCTTGCGTCAATTGTGTGGGCGTTTAAGTCCATGCGATGTCCGATACCGCTGAATCCACCATTGCCCAACGCCGGGCTGTGTTGTTGGCTGACCTTGCCCGTGTCGCCAAGCGCCCGCCTGCGCTGATCGCGGTGTCAAAACGCCAGCCGGATGTGCGAATCGAGGCCGCTTTGAACGCCGGGCAACGGGTTTTTGGTGAGAACCAGGTCCAGGAGGCGCAAACACGTTGGCGTGAACGGCGTGCTGTGTTCCCTGATCTCGAATTACATCTGGTCGGGGCCTTGCAATCGAACAAAGCACAGGCTGCTGTGGATCTATTCGATGTAATCCACAGCTTTGACCGCCCAAAATTGATTGGCGCGCTGGTGAAAGCAATGGAGAAAAGTGGACGACAGCCCAGGATACTGGCTCAAGTGAACATTGCTGAAGAGCCCCAAAAGGCCGGTGTTAAGCCTTCGGACCTAAAGCCGCTATTGCAACAGGCGGCCGATCAGGGCCTCAAAATCGATGGTCTCATGTGTATTCCACCCGCGGCAGAGCCCGCGGCGCCCTATTTTGCGCTGCTCGCCAAATTGTCGCGGCAACAAGGGCTGACCACACTGTCCATGGGAATGAGCGATGATTATGCCGTAGCCGCACGTCTCGGTGCGACCCTGGTTCGGGTGGGAACGGGATTTTTCGGACCGCGCCCTCACAGTTCTCTCACGTAAAGTTCAGGCGTGTGTGCGTATTTTTTGCGTCTGTTGCATTTGACACACACATACGCTGTCCAACATGATCGAAACACCTTTTGGAGTTGACCCAATGACTGCCGCCAAGACCATACTGCTTGTTGATGACGACGATGATTTGCGAGAGGCTCTCGCGGAACAATTTGAGCTCCATGAGGGGTTTGAGGCACTACAAGCCGATACGGCTGGGGGCGGCATTGCCCTTGCCAGCAAAGAGCGCATTGACCTGATTCTCCTGGATGTTGACTTGCCTGACAAGGATGGCCGGGAAGCCTGCAAACAGATGCGTGCTTATGGAATTAGCATTCCGATCATCATGTTAACGGGTCAGGATGGCGATGCAGACACCATTCTCGGACTTGATTCCGGTGCAAATGATTATGTGACCAAGCCGTTCAAGTTCAGCGTGCTCTTGGCGCGCGTGAGGTCTCAACTTCGCAGTTTTGAGCAGAGCGAAGATGCGACTTTCCAGATCGGGCCCTATGAGTTCAGGCCGTCAATGAAAGTGCTGCATGAGAATGATGACAAGAAAATCCGCCTGACGGAAAAAGAAACAAATATACTCAAATATCTCTATAGGGCCGGGGGCAAGACGGTACCCCGCGATGAGCTTTTATCTGAGGTCTGGGGCTATAATGCCAATGTCACGACGCACACGCTGGAAACCCATGTCTATCGTCTTCGCCAGAAGATAGAGCCCAACCCCGCCAGCGCGCGCATCCTTCTCACCGACAGCGGGGGCTACCGCCTGCAACCCTGATCTCGATGGGTGTTTCGCCTTGGCCGGGAATAGGGTTGCTGATTGGTTTAAGCCTTGCGAGCAATTTATAACAAACATGCAACTCTCTCGCAGGAGGCGAAAGCCATGCCGTATTGGAACAAAGTGGCCACATTGACGGTTTCCGCTGCCATGGTTTGCGTTCCAGCCTTGGCTGATGGGCGAGAGCAACGGGTCATTCAAGGACCGACCCAATTGCAGGCCAGCGTACCGACCACGTGCGAGTTTGGTCGCAATTTCGATGGGAGTTGCAGCCATTCTGGAACCGTGACCTCGCCGATGATTACTACGGCCGCGCCAACGGTGCGGCGGGTGGTTCGCCAAGGTCCCCAGGTTGGCGAGGCTGTCCCCGCCCCCCCCAATTATGATTTTTCAGGATTCAATGGCGGTGTTGGCGCGAACATCGCCACGGGATCTGTGGGCGGAGGTGGCGGTGTTATTGTGCTCCAAACCGGCGCTCGACGCTTTTCGGGTATCAATCGTCGCTTTGCACTCTCGGGTGCTCGCTGCTGCCGCTAGGGCGTTTCCGGCCAGGGCGCGGAACCCATGCCAGCGACAGACGCGGACTTGTGTTGAATGAGTGGTTTATCTCAAGGGGGTGGTTGCTCGACTGGTGCAAGCATCGCCGGACTTGAGCCCCCTCGCCCAAACGAAATACCCCAACGGCCAAGCGCTGCAGTGGGCTCGGAAAACGTGTTGGGGCAAAGCCGTCTTTTAACGGCCCCGCCTTGTGGGCCTTGACCTCAGCGGGGGACGCGTCGATGTCCACCGCAGATAGGTTCGTCTTCTTGGAGTCCCGATGACCCCCCGTGCCCGCGCTGTTTTGGCTTTTTTTGTGATCCCGGTTGTCGTGGCCGTTGATCAATGGACGAAATACCTCGTTTTGGGTGAGCCGCGGTTCAATGCTTTGGAGTGTTTGAATGCGACCCTGCCCTGTGGCCGTATAGAAATTAGCGGTATCTTTGACCTGACCATGCTGTGGAACCGGGGAATGAGTTTTGGAGCCCTCCAGTCTGAAGGGATTATGCGTTGGGTCCTTGTAGTCTTCACCATCGCCATTGCTATTGGTTTCAGTGTTTGGTTGGCGCAGGCGTTTCGTCGCACGACGGCGCTTGCCCTTGCGTTGGTGGTTGGCGGCGCTATCGGAAATGTGATCGACCGGATCCGCTTTGGCGCAGTCGTAGACTTCCTTGATTTCAGTGGGATCTGGCGACCGTATTTCTTCAATTACGTTTTCAACGTGGCCGATGCAGCAATTAGTGTTGGTGCCGTCTTGCTGTTTTTCGACCAGTTTATACTGTCTCGGGAAAAGCGCCCCGCTGCGGAGACGCCTTAAACCCGCAGGCAGAGGCGCTGTATCCCCAAACCGGGCATGATCGGCCCAGGAACGGAAGTGATTAAGATGACCAATACGCTGAAACTGCTTGGAGCAGGGCTCGCTTTATTCCTGACGACCGCCTGCGTCGGTGGACCGGCTGACCGTGGCGTGAACACCAGTCAGGCCGATGAATTCCGCGTCGTTACGAAAGCACCGCTCACGGTGCCGCCCGATTATAATCTGCGGCCCCCGACGCCGGGCCAGTCGTTGCCGACAGAGGTTCTGGAAGACCGCGCAATCGTAACAGCGTTCGGAAGCAGCATTGGCCAGAACGCATCGGTGGGCGAGCGGGCCCTGGTGTCAGCTGCCAATGCCCAGGCCGTCAGCCCCGTCATTCGGGCCCAGGTGGATTTTGAGGAAGCCGCGATGCTGCGCAAGTCGCCATCGATTGCAGACCGTGTGCTGTTTTGGCGTGAAGACGATGAATCGGCGCGAGCGATCGCCGAAAGTGACAATGCCACCGGGGGGGCTGCGGTCACAATTGACCAGGGCAATGGTAATCGTGTGAAGCTGCCTGGGACCTGACCTTGGGTCGCTATTCCAAAATGACCCTCACAATGGAGCTTGCATGTTGAAGTTGTTCGCTGGTGCATGCGCATCTTGTGCGCTGTCGCTTTTTGCGCCCTTCTCCGCCCCGGCCAATGCAGACCGAGCGGAAATGTCCGAATGGGCCCCGGAAACATTCACCCTCGATAATGGAATGGATGTTGTGGTTCTGCCAGACCACAGGGCCCCGGTTGTGACGCACATGGTGTGGTACCGGGTTGGCGCAGTGGACGAACTGCCAGGCAAATCGGGCATCGCACACCTTTTTGAGCATGTGATGTTCCAGGAAACCGATGATTTGGAACCCGGCGAGTTTGACGAGATCGTCAGCCGCAATGGCGGCCAGATCAATGCCTTCACCAGTTGGGATTACACAGCCTATTTCGAGCGTGTGGCGAAAGACCGGCTGGAGCTTATGATGGAGCTGGAAGCAGACCGGATGCGCGACCTTGTGATCGACGACGATCCGGAGGGTGCCTTCATCACAGAACGAGACGTCGTAAAGGAAGAGCGCCGGCAGGTGATCGAAAGCAATCCTGGCCGTATCTTGTCCGAGCAGATCCTGGCAGAGCTCTATCCGGAACACCCCTACGGCATTCCGATCATCGGCTTCATGGACGAGGTTTCGGCCCTCACGCCGGAGGATGGGCTGAACTTTTACAATACCTGGTATTCACCCGACCAGGCGATCCTGGTGGTCGCTGGCGATGTAACCGCTGAAGAGCTGCGCCCAATGGCAGAGCGGACCTATGGCCAGCTCGCGCCGACGGGCACGGACACCCGGCCGGAACGCGGCTGGGGCGAGGTGGCTGAGATCACAGCCATTCAAACCCTTTCCTATAGTGACCCAAAAGTGCGCCAGCCCGAATGGGACCGGTATTACATGGGCACGTCATTCACGCAGGATCCAGACCTGTCCTATGCTCTCCAGGTCGGATTGGACGTGCTGGGCGGCGGCCAGACGAGTATTCTATACCAGGCTCTTGTGGAAAATCAGCAAGTGGCCGTAAGCGCATCATCCGGGGCATGGCTGACATCCCGCGACCGTGGATACATCGCTTTGTCCGCCAGCCCGGCTCCCGGCAACAGCCTTGATGCCGTCGAGCAAGCCTTCATGGTCGAGGTGGATCGCGTTCTGGCCGCGGGATTGGCCGAGGAGGACGTGGCCCGCTCGCGCAACGCCTTGGCGGCAGCCAGCGTCTATAGTCGTGACAGCCAGTACGGTATGGCCAGTCTCTATGGCCGTGTGCTCGCGAACGGTGGCAGCGTGGAAGACATTCTAGAGTATTCAGACCGGGTTCGCGCTGTAACGGCTCAAGAGGCAACGGACGCCCTTCGTGCCGTGTTTGCTCCGGACAAGAATTATATCAACGGGCGCTTGCTGCCGGCGGAGATGGGCCAATGAAAAAGACCGCGCTGAAACGTCTCGCCGCCTTGGCTGCAATGTCCATGCTGGCCGCCTGCGCGGCTTTGCCGGATGATGCCGTAGAGCCTGATGCCCTCACCCTGATCGAGCCTCCGGGCCCTGGCGAGGCGCCTGCCCTGCCCATGGCCGTCAAAGTTCATGAAGGCGATTTTGCCCGCATTGAACAGTTTACGACGCCTGGCGGGGTGTCCGTATGGCTGGTCAATGAGCCCTCAATCCCGATTGTCTCTTTCCAGGTGGCCTGGCCCGGTGGCTCCGCATCGGATCCCGAAGGCCTGGAAGGCCTGGCTGGTGCCATGGTCTACCAGATGAATGAAGGCGCTGGGGACATGCCGGCGCTGGCGTTTCAGAAGGCCATGGAGACGCTCAATATGAGCTTCGGGTGTGGATCCGGACGGGACTGGACAAACTGTTCAGCCTCCATGCTGCGCGAGAACGCCGCCGAAGCCATGGAGCTTGTCGCGCTCGCACTTGCAGAGCCGCGCTTCGACGACGGTCCGTTTGAGCGTTTTCGCCGTCAGAGCGAGGTCAGCCTGGCCCGGCGAGAAACCAGTGCGCGGTATCTTTCCGGGGAAGCCATTGAAAGCGCTCTCTATCCGGACCACGCCTATGCCCGTGAGATGAGCGCCGAAAGCCTGGCGGCCTTTACGCCGGAAATCGCCCTGGCCCATAAGGATCGCATTATGGTGCGCGAGGGCATGTTGGTCACGGTGGTTGGCGCCATCACGCCGGAGGACTTTGCCCCGCTCATCGATGGCGCGTTGGCGAGCTTGCCGGAGACCAGCCAACT
This sequence comes from Pseudomonadota bacterium, assembly GCA_039198685.1. Lineage (GTDB taxonomy): Bacteria > Pseudomonadota > Alphaproteobacteria > Caulobacterales > Hyphomonadaceae > UBA5336. The sequence continues at coordinate 20,104 of JBCCTK010000049.1, forward strand.
GCCCCAGCCGGGCCCCGTTGTCCTGGCCGACCCCGTTGCCGATCCGATCAGCGTGCCGTTGCCCCAGCCGCAAAGCCTCGTGAGCTTTACAGCGCCCGGCTTGCAGCGGGACAATCCTGACTTTTTTGCCGCCTATGTGCTCAATCACACCTTTGGCGGCGGCGGATTCGGCAGTCGGCTTATGGACGAGCTGCGCGTGGAGCGTGGCCTGACCTATGGTATCGGCACCGGTCTCCAGTTTGGCGGCGAAATCGCGACCTGGCGCGGCAGTGGCCAGACCAAGAATGAAAGCGCGGGTGAGTTCATTGAGCTGATCAAGGCGGAAATGACCAAACTGGCCACCGATGGTGTGACTGAGCAAGAGCTTTCCGACGCCAAGGCTTACCTCACCGGCGC
>JBCCTK010000050.1:0-20260 GCA_039198685.1 Pseudomonadota bacterium
CGTACCGAACGGTTCTGGAAACCGACTGGAATGGCGATTTCCTAATCTCCTCTCAGGTCTGGACAACAGCCCGCGATCTTGCGCGTCTCGGTCAGCTTTATCTCAACAATGGCCGCTGGGGCGACGAGCAGATCCTCCATCCGGAATGGCTCGATTTTGTCATGGCGCCCGCGCCAGCCCAGCCCGAGAATAACGACTTTGGCTATGGTGCGGGGTTCTGGCTTTTGCCAGATGCGCCAGGGGTTCCCGTCGACGCCTTTGCTGCCATGGGACATAGAGGCCAGTATGTTGTCATTATCCCGTCAAGGGATATCGTGATTGTGCGACGCGGCTATGATCCCAGTGGCGAATACCGCTTCGATATCACGGCTTTCACCCGCGATGTGGTCGGCGCAATAGAGGCAGCTGAAGCCGAACGAATGGGAGCCGAGGAAGCTGCCAGGGCCGCAGAATGGGCGGCATATGAAGAAGCTTTGGCGCGGTCTCAAGGGACCAATCGGACACCCGAAGAGCGTCGAGCGCGGAGAGAGGCGATCGCAGAGCGTCGGCCTTTGTTCACCATTATAGATTAGTTCGTAGTCGGAAAGGCAGCCGGTCTGAGATTAGCGACCCGTCGACGTTCCATCTGATCGAAGCTGTTACCCATTGCCGATCCGACGATGTCCATGTCGAAACGCTTAAAATGGCTGTTGCCGCTTTCATGGGGCTGACATTCTACAAACAGGGAGAATGTTTCGATCTTTGCGAGAAAATGCGGCTTGGTCGGCTCAGGCAAATGCAGCTGATAGCTTTGAACCGTCAATGAGTCAGGCTCGACAACGAGTGTGGCAACCAGCTTCTCAAACAGTTTGCGCTCAGAGCCGTCCGCACCGATTTCGGGTTCGGGCGTGAAGACATAAGTTGCCAGTCCGTCTGCGCCCTCAATCCTGTCGACTTTTTCTGGCACAGCATCCAGGAATTCATCGCACCAGATGGCGCCCTCTGCATTTTTGTCCATGCGCTCGAGTATGGCGTCAAAGTTCTCTGGCCACTCGGAGGCATCGGGCGATGTGACAATCATGCGTTCACCTTCGGGCCTTGTCGCATCGACCTCAGCTTCAATTGTCTGGTCTTCGTGGAGGAATTCGACATCAAAGGCGACTTGCGGCGACACAAACTCCTTGGCCATGATGTCGGCCAACACTGCATCGGCATGGGCATGGGGGAGGGTTAGAGCGGCCAAAGCGAAGAGACTAATCGCGCGCATGGAAAGATCCTTGAAGTCAAAGTGCTGTTTCACTTGGCGAAACTGGGCCTGAACCGCATATGAAAGGCAAGTCTGGCGCGGCAGTTCTTTCGGAGATGTAATCGAGATGGCTGACGGTGCGCCCGCTGATTTTAGGCTCCCGGCAGAGTTTGATGCCTGGTTCGCAGGGCGGGGGTGGCAGCCCAGGGCTCACCAACTGGCATTGACGCAAGCGGCACTCCAAGGGGAGAGCGCGCTGTTGATCGCACCCACGGGTGGGGGAAAAACCTTGGCCGGTTTTCTAGCGAGCCTGGTAGAGTTGTCCCATGCAAGAGCCAATATCCCGCGGCTGCATACGCTTTACATTTCACCGCTCAAGGCCCTCGCCGTGGATGTCGAACGCAACTTGATGACGCCTGTCCAGGAGATAGGCCTCGATATTCGTATTGAGAGCCGCACGGGCGACACACCGGCCAGCAAGCGCCAGCGCCAAAGGTCCAATCCGCCGGACATTCTGCTGACAACGCCAGAACAATTGGCGCTGTTTATCGCATCGAACCACGCCGCTGAATTCTTCGCAGACCTGAAATGTGTGATCATTGATGAGATCCACGCCATTGCCGCCCAGAAGCGAGGTGATCTCCTATGCCTCGGCCTGGCGACCTTGGCTGAGTGGGCGCCCCAAGCCCGCTTTGTTGGCCTGAGCGCCACGGTGAAAAGCCCGGCTGGGTTGGCCAGTTGGCTGAATGTTCGCAGCGGACCGGACATGCCACGAATCCTTCGTGCAGAGGGCGGTGCGAGTGCCAACATCAATATTTTAGTGTCCCAGGAGCGTATCCCGTGGTCGGGTCACTCGGGGCGGTTCGCAGTGGGTGAGGTCTATGAGCGGATCAAGACGGTGAAAACCGCTCTGATCTTCGTGAACACGCGGAGCCAGGCGGAACTTCTGTTCCAGGAGCTTTGGAGGCACAATGACGACAATCTGGCGATCGCCCTTCACCATGGATCATTGAGCAAGGCGCAGCGTCGGAAAGTGGAATCGGCCATGTCTGGCGGCGTTCTGAAGGCTGTGGTCTGCACCTCCACACTCGACCTCGGCATCGATTGGGGCGCAGTGGACCTCGTCATCCAGATGGGCGCGCCAAAAGGATCTGCCCGGCTGATCCAGCGCATCGGCCGCGCCAATCACCGAATGGATGAGGCCTCCGAGGCGCTCCTGGTGCCGACGAACCGGTTCGAAGTGCTCGAATGCCGCGCAGCCGAAGCGGCTGTTGAAGCCGGTGAGCTGGATGGCGAGCAGCGTGACGCCGGCGCGCTGGATGTGCTGGCCCAACACATTATGGGCCGCGCTTGCGGGGCGGGATTCAAGCTGGAGTCGCTGTTTGAAGAGGTTCGCCGCGCTGCGCCCTATGCCGATATCGAATGGGAGCAGTGGGAACGCCTTGTCGATTTCGTCGCCACGGGTGGCTATGCGCTGAAATCCTATGACCGGTTCAAGCGGATCGTGCGCATGCCCGATGGTATCTGGCGCGCGCGCACGGCCCGTGATGCCCAGCAACACCGTATGAATGTGGGCGCCATCATCGAGGCCCCGACCCTGACCGTGCGCAAGGCCCAGTTCATTGGCGCCAAGAAACCGGGCGCCACCCGTTCGGTGCGGCCCGGTCGAAAGCTGGGTGAGATTGAAGAGTATTTCCTGTCCACGCTCAGCCCGGGAGACACGTTTCTGTTTGCTGGTGAAATCCTGGCGTTTCTCGGCATCCAGGACACCGACGCCCTGGTGACGAACTCATCGGCAAGCGACCCGGCGATCCCCTATTATGCTGGCGGAAAGTTTCCGCTCTCGACGTTTCTGGCAGCGCGTGTGCGCCAGATGATCCATGACCCAGCACAGTGGAGCGCCCTACCGGGCCAAGTTCGTGAATGGTTTGAAATCCAGAAGGACCGGTCATCGATCCCCCCGCCGGACCATCTTTTGATCGAAACCTTCCCGCGGGGCGACCGCCATTATCTGGTTTGCTACCCCTTCGAAGGGCGTTTGGCGCACCAGACCCTCGGCATGCTGCTCACACGCCGCATGGAGCGGGCAGGCATCAAGCCGCTGGGCTTTGTCGGGAGTGAATATGCCATGGCGGTCTGGAGCCTGGAAGATCCCGGCACGCTGGATATGGGGCAACTTTTCGATCCTGACATGCTTGGTGATGACCTGGATGATTGGCTGGCCGAGAGTTTCCTGATGAAGCGAACATTTCGTTATTGCGCACTGATTTCAGGGCTCATCGCACGGCGCTTTCCCGGCCAGGAGAAAACCGGCCGGCAGGTGACCTTCTCCACAGACCTCATCTACGACGTGCTGCGCGAGCATGAGCCGGGCCACATCCTGATGCAGGCCGCCCGCCAGGACGCCGCCACGGGCCTCTTGGACATACGCCGCTTGTCAGACATGCTGATGCGCGTGCGCGGCAAGATCGACCACCAGGCCCTCCAAAAGATCAGCCCCTTCGCCGTGCCCGTCATGCTCGAAGTCGGCAAGGAACCCGTGTTTGGTGGTGAGGCGTCCGAGGCGATCTTGCAGGAAGCAGAGGATGATCTGATCCGCGACGCGATGGGGTAGTGGGCTAATACAAAACAACAGGTTGCTTTCGGCCGATTGTGTTGAAAATGGCCTCTCCATTTTGGTCGGACTTTGATTCATTCATTGCTGTTTCGGGAAGGGAGCGGCGCGATGATGGGCGAGCGGCGGTCGGGCCAGGAGGCCCTGTTCTATGAGTTCAGTTTTGAGGACCATGTCCCGGCAGATCACTTGCTGCGCAGAATCGACCGGCTGATCGATTTCTCCGAGGTCCGGGCGCACTCGAAGCCCTATTACAGCGAGACGGGCCGGCCTTCGATCTGTCGGGAACTGATGATCCGGATGCTAATTGCCGGCCACTGTTTCGGCATCCGCTCGGAAGCAACCGGACAAATGGTTCGGCTGGGTCATCGCCATGATTGTCGTCCTCGCCCTGATGGGCAACTGCGCGGGCTAATCACCTTCAAGCCCAATCCTATCGAAACGGCGGCCTTGTGCCGCCGTTTCTCATTCTACCCATAAGAAAGGAACTCCAATGACACGGAGGAATGTCCCCAAGGCGAAACCCCGCTCCAAGAAAGAACGACTTTGGACAGCGGTTGGTATGATAAACGTTCTTATTGTCCTGAACATCTGCCTCGCCTTCGATTAAGCGAACCCACCCAACTCAAACCCGGCCCCGGTGTGATCCGTCACGCCGGGGCTTTTTTGATTCAAGAGGGAGTTTTCATGTTCAACCATGAAATCGATCGCTTCGACCGTGTTGCTTTTGCCGATGTAAGTCGGATCCAGCGCGGCGGATTGTTCACGCAAACCCCGCAAGCTTTATTTGTCGGGTTCTACAGCAATCGCCCGCTGTGGTAGTCCGGGCCCGGAGGCGTGTTGCTCACGGCTGGCGCACAGGGCTGCAAGCTCGCCACCATCTCAGGGTACATTCTCTGCCACGGCATCGGCTCGGCCTATTCGACAGTCATGCTCGACATGAAGGGCGAAAACAAAATGGTGCCCGGGGGCGGAATCGAACCACCGACACGCGGATTTTCAATCCGCTGCTCTACCCCTGAGCTACCCGGGCGGGCCAATGGGGAAGCCGCGTATCTAACGGGGTCCAGATCGCTTGTCCATGGTCGATTGCTGTCGGCGGGCCGCAACGCTTTGCGCGGCCGTACAAGCACTTGCCGCGCTCTGCGAAATGGGTCCAGAAACGAGTATGGTGATCACTGACATCTTGCTTGAGCGGCGCGTTTGGGAGTGGCGCGCCGCTGCATTCGCCGGTGACCGCCCGGTGGCGGTGTTCCATCAAAGCCCCTACACACAACGCGGCGTGCGCCTCGGCGCAATATTGGACGTTGTACTGAAAGAAAAACCAAAGACCCTGGATGGGGGGTTTTGCACGAGCGCCACCGGCGAGGATATCTTCGTTAGACTTGGCAGCGAGCCGATACCGCTGGGCAGCCAACTGAGCGTGCAAATCGTGTCTGAAGCGCGCGCCGATAAAGTGGCTCGCGGGCGAAGGGTTTCAGGGGGTGGGTTCGGGCCGCAGCGAAGCGCCCTTGAGACTTGGCGAGACATTTTACCGACCAAGGCGGTCCCACGGAAAGCCGACACGCTGGCTGAGATTCAACGGGTGGATGACGCCTTTGCTGAGGCCCTGGTCAGCCACGTTACACTCGAGGGCGGGGGCCGGCTTGGCGTATCGCGGACGCCAGCCTTGACGGCCCTGGATGTTGATACCGCAGGCCGCGCTGGGCCAGCGGGCCAGGGAGCGATTGCCAAGGCAATCAATCTGGTAGCCGCAAGAGAGGCTGCCAGGCAACTCAGCCTGAGAGACCTTGGCGGATTGGCTGTGCTCGACTGTATTGCTCCGATTCAGAAGGCTTTCGGTAGCGATATCAAGACGGCGTTTCTGGAGACGTTTCGGCATGTTTCATCGCGGAAAGCGGCCGCGCTTGCACCGTCTCGCTTTGGTTTGATGGAAGTCTCCCTAGCCTGGGGTGCACGTCCCATCGATGAGGTCCTTGGAGATGGCTGCGGAGGGGTGTCTCCAGAGGCTGCTTTGCTTGGGGGGTTGAGGATGGTTGAGCGAGACCTGGAAGCGCGTCCTGCAACGGCCCTTGTCCTGGCTTTGCCAGAACGCGCCTATATCGCGGTTGAACGGCACTTCGGCGGGCCCCAGCAGCTCTCTGCAGACCTATCGCGGCGATGGGGGCCGGCAATTGAAACGGAAATAAGCCCGGCGGGGCGTACGGAGGTTATCCGAAAATGAGCAAACCCCTCTGTCCGGTGTGTGAAAAGCGAGAAACTGTTGCTGACTACAAGCCGTTTTGCTCAAGACGCTGCGCCGATGTGGACCTGTCGCGCTGGCTCAAGGGTGCTTATGCTATTCCAGGTCGTCCAGCCGATGACACTGAGGAAGCGCCCCCGCGCCGGGAAGATAGCGAAGGTTAGGCTTTCTCGAAAATGGTGCAAAGATTGTTGGCTGGCACGTCGATTACAGTTGTCAAAGCCAGGCCAGCAGCAGTGGCCAGCGGAAGCAGATCCAGATCAAGATCGCGCACACCCCAAAGCCGATCACGCCGTTTCAGATCCTCGCTAAAACGTGCATTGGAGGGAGCAATCTTTCCAAAACGTGCAAAAGGTCCGTACAGCATAAGGCGTCCACCGGCAGCGAGATAACGCCCGGCGCCAGAGAAGAGCCCTTTTGTGGCAGCAAAAGGCGCAATATGGACCATATTGGCGCAAAACATCCCGTCGACGGGCAAAGCCGCACCGGTAGTGGTCCAATCCGGTAGGGTCACGTCGAGCACAACCGGTGAAAGAAGACGCGCTGATTCCCTGCATGCGGTGCACCAGGCGTCCTGGCTGGTACGGCTTTCAGGGTCGATATCAGAGTATTGCCAGGTGAGATCCGGGCAAGCGCTGGCGATGTAAGCGCCATGCTCTCCGGTGCCTGATGCGATCTCTAATAGGGTGCCGGAGCGGGGCATCTGATCAAGAAATACGCTGCGCACAATGTCGCGATTTCGCGCGATCGATGGAGAGTAACGGCGCCCGTCCTGATCCTGCCTGCGTGCCTCGAGAGCCACGGGCTTACCAGAGACAGCTTTCGGATAGGCCGCGTTTTCATCTGTCATTGCGGTGCGCCTTTTCAGTCGCTTTGGGCTGCGAGACGATTTTCAAATTGCAACCGATTATAGGAAATGTAGCGCCGACAGCCTTCGGGGTCGACAAAGGCGGTCGGATTATCGGCCAAGGCTGCCCGCTTCTCTTCCAAGTCGAAATTGAAGCCATGGACTTCAAGGAACACATCGCATGGCGTGTTCTCCAACAGATCGAACGTGGCTTGAAAGGCGTTTGCTATGCCGGGCCATTTCTCATTGTCCACGAGTTTGTATCTGAGGATCGCCAGACTGCAGATCAGCAGGGCCTGGTGTGGCGCTCCTTCGATTTCCGCTTCGAACACCCAACTTGTACATCCGCGCGTATGGCCGGCTGTGTTCAGCGGTGTCAGCGTTTTTCCGCCCCATTCAAACGGTTCTGCATCCTTAAGAATGATGTCCGCTTGTATCGGGGCGTAGGCCATATAGTTGCCGAGGAAAAAGTCATCGCGACCGCCTCGCGCCAATTCCTCAGATGAGGCAGGCAGGGCAGCCAATCGCGCACCTGTCGCAGCTTTTAGGGGCGCAAGACCGGCCGCGTGGTCCATATGGCTTTGCGTGTTCAAGATGAGACTGACGTCACTGGGTTTAAATCCGAGTGTTGCCAGGTTTTCGAGAATAATCGGAACTGTTTCGGCGTATCCGCCATCAATAACTATGAGGCCGTCCTGGGTTTCTATGGCGTAGGACGCCACATTGGATGCGCCAATGTAATGCAGCCCGTCTGCAATCGAAAAAGGGGCCATGGGCTTGTTATCACCTTGCAGAGCCGAATAGGCTCTTGCGTTAAAGGCTGGAGAGCAAGTCACCAAAGTCGCCAAGCCTGCTATCACGAGCAGCAGGCCCAGAGCGATGTATTTCATCCAGCCCAGCACCTAAGCCCGCGCGGTAAATCGTTCGCGCAATTCGGTCTTCAGGATCTTCCCGTTTGCATTGCGCGGGAGGGGCTGGTCCATCATCTGGATTTCAACGGGCACTTTGAAGGCAGCGAGGTGTTGCGAGACGTGCGCGCGCAAGTCTGCTTGGCTGACCGACATGCCGGGTTTGACCTGAACCACAGCGCCCACTTCCTCGCCCAATACCTTATGCGGAATACCGACTACGGCCGCGTCCACAATGGCGGGGTGGTCGTAAAGGGCGCTCTCCACTTCGATGCAATAAACGTTTTCGCCACCACGGATCAGCATATCCTTGGCGCGGTCGACCAGGTAGAGGAAGCCTTCATCGTCAATGCGGGCGAGATCACCGGTTACGACCCATCCGTCGATGAATGTTTCTGCTGTGGCCTCTGGGCGGTTCCAATAGAGCTTGCAGTTCATCGGGCCCTTGCACCACAATTCACCGATCTCTCCGTGGGGAAGGGTGTTACCGTCCGTATCCACCACTTTGATTTCCACTGCCCCAGGGGGGGCGCCCGCACTATCGGGTCGGTTTTCGTAGTCCTCGCCGATGTTCAGCGTTGATGTGGCACAGGTCTCGGTCATACCCCAGCCATTGCCCGCGGCAGCCTCTGGAAAAGTCTTCTTGATGGTCGAGACAAGTTCAGGCGCCGAAGGAGCGCCGCCATAGCTGATGGCCGTAATCGACGATAGATCATACTTCCCGCGGTCTGGATGCTCGAGGACTTGCCAAGCAATTGCGGGAACACCGCCGACAGCTGTGATTTTCTCAGACTCTATTATGGGCAGGGCCTTGTCCGCTTCCCACTTGTACATGGATACGATTTTATTGCCCTGGAGCAGGGCAGGAATAAGGATCGCAAACGCACCCGTGGCATGGAAGAAAGGGATCGCGACAAGCGTTGAGCGCTGTTCATTGGGGTCAGGCTCCGGCGGTTGCTCACCGCGCCGCAGGAACATACGCGCCTGGCACGTCAGCGAATTGAACATGTTCGCGATGATCGCCTGATGGCTGGCAAGGGCGCCCTTGGGACGGCCTGTCGTTCCGGATGTGTACATGATTGTGGCGTCGGTATTCGGTTTGATGTTGGCCTCTGGCAACGCAATCGCTGCTAGCGACCCCCAACTGTCCGGCGTGCCAATATAAGCTTCCATTGGTGTCACGCGCGGATCGGGGCGTTCTTCTTCACTGTCGCGGGCAATTATGACCGCTTCCAACTCTGGCAAGCCAGCCCGGTGTTCATTGATCCGTTCAAAGATTTGACCGTCGGCCACAACAACCTTTGCACCGGAATCTCTCAAGCCGTATTCCAGTTCTTCCCCCGTCCACCAGGAGTTCATAGGCGTGGCAATGGCGCCGAGCGCGAGCGCGGCCCAGAACGCAACTGACCATTGCGGGTAGTTGCGCATGATGACGGCAATGCGGTCGCCTTGCTGCACGCCGAATGTCTCTTTCAGGGCTTTGGCGAAATGTTCTACAGCCCGCAAGTGGGCAGTGAATGTGACGCGCTCATCCTCATAGACCAGCAACTCACGGTCGCCGAAGACCGCAGAGGCCAGCAGAATATCGCGCAGCGTGGGTGGTGCGTTGGCATAGACTTTCATGGCGATACCGGCGACTTCGCCGTCTTTCAGGCCAACAGGTGAGTCGGGCGCGCCAAGCAAGGCATTGGCTTGTGCAATCGACATGGCGGGCCAGGCGGGCGCAGTATCTGCAGGCATCGTGTTTTCCTCCGGGACGTGTCTCTTTTTGTTGCGCCGAACAAAACACGTGCCGCTTTGGAGAAAAAGGGCTGTTGACGGTAATTTTGAGGTTTCCGTAAGGGGAAAGTCACCGATTGCGGCTATCGGGAACATTGAAGCCGACTAAAAACCCATACAGACTTCTCCGCAATGAGTTCAGAGCCATTCTTTGACGCCGAAAGCGACCCTGATGCCGATCCGTCCCAAGCGGTCTGCGGCAGCAAGGAAGTCGGCGCCATCGCACATTTGTACCGCGGCGAGGTTTATCGTTCGACCATTTGGCGCCAACGCCTTGACCAGACCACCAATTGGGCGGTGGTGTCCACGGGGATCGCTCTTTCCGTGGTGTTTGCCAGCGAAGGAGCATCTCCTTTTCCTATCGTTTTGGTGGGGCTCTTGTGCGTCATGTTCCTGATGCTTGAGGCACGCCGCTATCGGTTCTTCTATGTCTGGCGGTTTCGTGCCCGCGTGCTGGAAATCGCCTTTTATGTGCCGATGTTGCGCGGGAAGGGTGCATCAATTCCCTTGGATCAAGGCTCAGCGCTGTCAGATGACTATGAGAGCCCGAAGTATCGCATCTCCATGGCGCGCGCGATTGGGCGTCGGCTGCGGCGTAATTTCGGCTGGATCTTCGCGCTACAGGGCGCGGCCTACTTCGCCAAGATCGCGATCCACCCCTATGACGTGCCCAGTTGGCAGGAGTTTATATTCCGCGCGCATATTGGTCCGATCCCTGGCTGGATGGCGCTTGCTTCCGGTCTCGCCTTCCATGCCGGCTGGATCATCTTCGCCTATGTCACCTGGCGCCAGGAACAACGAGACAAAACCAAGATGGCCGACTTCCTGCAAAGCCGGAAGGGCGTACTGGAAGAAAATAGTGAGACAGTCGAAAGCACCAGAAGTATTGAAGGGCTCGGGGGAGTTTAACCCGCCGGCCCCCTTCGTCCTCCGCTCTCATTCTGGCGGCGGCTTAGGAAGGCGAGGCGCTCGAACAGGGCGACGTCTTGCTCGTTTTTCAGCAACGCACCGTGCAGCGGTGGTGTGAGCTTGTCCGGGTTCTGCTCGGCCATGACGTCCAGGTCGACATCTTCATTCATGAGGAGTTTCAGCCAGTCTAGCAACTCCGATGTTGACGGCTTCTTCTTCATGCCTGGCACTTCGCGCATGGCGTAAAAGGTCGTGAGCGCATCTTTGACGAGCTTCTGCTTGATGCCGGGATAGTGCACGTCGACGATTTCGCGCATCACCTGTTCGTCGGGGAATTTGATGAAATGGAAGAAGCAGCGGCGCAGGAATGCGTCCGGTAGCTCTTTTTCATTGTTCGAGGTGATGATGACAATGGGGCGCTGTTTAGCCTTCACCGTCTCGTCGGTCTCGTAAACATAGAACTCCATCCGGTCGAGCTCTTGGAGGAGGTCGTTCGGAAATTCGATGTCGGCCTTGTCGATCTCATCGATCAGCAAGATCGGGCGCTCCTCACTGGTGAACGCCTCCCACAGCTTACCCTTCTTGATGTAGTTAGAGACGTCCTTGGCGCGTTCATCGCCCATCTGGCCATCGCGCAGGCGCGAGACGGCGTCATACTCATAAAGCCCTTGTTGGGCTTTGGTTGTGGATTTGATGTGCCACTCGATGAGCGGCACGCCAAGAGCCTTGGCCACTTCAATTGCGAGCACCGTTTTACCCGTACCCGGCTCTCCCTTTATCAGCAGTGGCCGCTCAAGCGAAATTGCCGCATTCACCGCGATGCGCAGGTCATCGGTCGCAACATAATTCTCCGTGCCTTCAAAGCGCATTACGGGTCTCCTAGGATGGTGTTCTTCCAGCGAAGACATTAGGGCGAGGCGCTGTCAGCGCAACCATTACGGTGGGGGAGGCGGTCCCGGGTGCCCCCATTGCACGTCGACGCTCACCGTATCGATCGTGCTCGTTACAGCCCTCGAAACAAAGGATTAATGAAATTGAGGCAATTTGTTGTTGAATAGTAGCAGAACTCTCGGAGCTGACACGCGCGATGCCTCTGAAATTGTCCCTCAAGCCCGGTGAGAGCTTTGTGGTCAACGGAGCCGTCGTTCGCAATGGAGATCGTCGCGGTGTGCTTCTGCTGGAAAACCGGGCCAGGGTTCTGCGTGAGAAAGATATCCTTCAGCCCGAGGCGGTCGATACACCTGGAAAGGCAGCCTACTTCGCCGTAATGCAGATGTACCTGTTGGGCGAGAAATCCGGCCCGCTCCATGCCCAGGCCCAAGATGCGCTGGAAGCCTTGGTCAAGAGTCTTCCCAAAGGCGCGCGCGCGCCGGTCTTGGCCGTGTCGGCCAGTTTGGCGGCCGGGAATCTCTATGGCGCATTGTCGAAGTGCCGAAAGCTGGTTCAGGCTGAAGGCGGGGCGACGTGATGGCGGACGGGACCGACATGAATTGGACGGCTGGCAACGTCTCAGAGTGCCTCTCATTGGAACAAGCCGCTGAGCGTCTTCGTACTGGTCAATTGCAGCCTGGTACCAGTGTTGACTTGGGCGAGGGTGCCGTGGCGACTTTCGCTGGGGGCGACAGCCCGGAGGCGTTCCTGGGGCGATTACTTGCCCACGCCCGGCTCATAGAGCTTGCTGCACGGGCTGACCAATGCAAGGCGCCTGCGCTAGCGTCGGTTTCAGTCGATAGCCATGCAAAAGCACTGCTGGACGCGATAAGAAACGCGCGCTAAGGCGCGCGCCATGTCTGCTGAATTGATTTCCCTGTTTACGGCAACGTTCGTGACCTTCTTCGTGCTCATCGATGTGGTGGGCGTGGCGCCGGTATTTGCAACGCTTACGGCACAGGGCAATGCCACTTTTCGTCGATCCATGGCGATCAAGGCGACCATTGTGGCGTCGATCATCATTTTCTCTTTCGCCTTTGCCGGCGCCTGGTTGCTTGGCGCGATGCATATTTCGATTGCTGCGTTTAAGGCTGCTGGTGGCGTATTGCTGTTCCTCATTGCGCTGGACATGGTGTTTGAAAAGCGAACCGAACGGCGTGAAAGTCGCGCTGAGGGAATCATGTCTGAACAGGATGGCGAGACGCCACCGGATGATGTTTCCGTATTTCCCGTTGGGATCCCGATGATTGCTGGACCGGGAACGATCGCGACCGCAAGTTTTATATGGCAGAAGCCTCCAACTGGATGCAAAAAGGCGTGATCCTGGGCGCGCTCGCGCTAAACTTGGTTTTGGTTCTGGTAATCTTCCTCGCCGCGGGCCCCATTGTGCGCGCCATGGGGCCCAGCATAGCGGGTGCTCTCACGCGCATTCTTGGCGTTATTCTCGCGGCACTGTCGGTACAGCTACTCATCAATGGTATCGGCGAAGCGTTTGGGCTCAGCGTCGTAGGCTGAGGCTTACTCGTAATATTCAAGGGGGTGGATCGGAGAGCGAACATATTGCTGGAAACTGAGCATTACCATCCAAAAGAGAGCCATGGCCGCCGCGGCGAGCCCCATGATTTCAAGCACATCCTCACGCGACAGTTCGATCCCGGTGCGCGCTGCATAAAGCACGTCCCGGCCGATAACCGCTTCAAGGGCCACTGCCCGATCGCCACCTGATTCGGCGACCAATCGTGCCCGCCTCAAATCGGTTTCGGTATTGACGTGTTCGAGCATGGCAAGGGTGGCGACCGGGCTCGTTGCATCAACAATTTCATTGATTTGGCTGACTTGGGCGTAAATCCGTCCCAGGCTGTCAACGCGCGTGGTTTCGAGAAAGGCCTGCTCTAACGCTTCGGCCTGCTCGACGGTTGTGGAGCCGGGCGCAAGCGCATTTGCCATGGCCAGTCGCAGATCCGTCTCTGGCAAAACCGCGTCAAGGTCTTCAGAGACACGGTCTCTAAAGCCTGGCGTCAATCGCGCGGCGCGATCGGCCGCTTTCAAGAGGGATGTTGCTTCGCGCAAATCGATCGTTCCGGGCGGACCCAAACGGTCCGTGAGCAGACCGAGACCCGTGATCCTCAATGAAAAAGACTGAGTCGTTTCGCCAGCCAGCCAATCCTGGCCGTTTCGCACCAGATCTTCAAAACTACCCAATACAGAAAATCCACTGTCCGTCGGCTGCGTAACCTGGGGGGCTTCGTTCAACTCATCGACACTTGCAGTCGGCTCTACCGGTTCGACGGAGGCAACCACAACCATCTCGCGCGACATGTCCATTCCAACTGGCTGGTTTGCTGTTTCATAGCGAACGCGCACATCATTCGGCAGAAAGAGGAGCGCCGCACCAACCAGTTGTTCATCCTGAGTGCCGAAGGGCACAGCCTGCGGGGCAGCTTGCTCAACCGCCTCACGGTCACGTGTGTCAAGCATCTCTGGAGCCGCCAAAAGAAAGCCGCGTGCGGCAGGCATGTTTCGCTCTCGCAACTGCAAGTCCACGAGTCCGGCCCAGTGAGCGCGGCTCTGCTCGCCTTCGATTGCCAGCTCAGCAAACTGCGCCTTGATCTCGGCTCTTGTGGCTTCCAACGCGGCTGGTCTTGGGGTCTGCGGAAAGTCTCGTGCGGCAAACACACCTGTCACGACATTCGCTGCAAGTACAGGCAGGAGGAGTAGCATTCCATTGAATATGGCGGACTGGGTCCAGCCGGAGGACAAGCGTTTTTGCTGTCGGCCAAATTTCATCGGGAATCCGCGGGGGTTGTCGTTTGCTGGGGGTCGCTCCGGTATACGCACGCCGTCGACACAAGAATCAAGGTTTCAATTCAGCAAGGTATGATTGTGACAGACTTCATTCGAGAAAATCACAGACTTTTATCAGTTGCCATAAATTCGGTGCGAATAATACTCGTATTGCGGGTGTTTGCGCGCGCGCTGATTGCGTCACAATATTGCCAATTGCGCGTGACACATGGCCTGAGTATATGGGCGAAAGTCAGTGGAGTGAGTCCATGGAAAAGCTTGATCTAGACGGCTACGTCCCCTCGGAGGACGAAGACTTTATGAACGATCGCCAGGTCGCTTATTTCCGGGCCAAACTCGAGGTGTGGAAAGACGAAATCCTCAACGGTTCGAAAGAGACGATTTCGAATTTGCGAGAAGAGTCCGCTAATCATCCCGATCTCGTCGACCGGGCCTCTGCTGAGAGCGATAAGGCTTTGGAATTGCGCACGCGCGACCGCCAACGCAAGTTAATCTCGAAGATCGATTCTGCGATCCGCAGGCTTGATGAAGGCACCTACGGCTATTGTGAGCATACGGGCGAACCGATTGCACTCAAACGCCTTGAAGCCCGTCCGACAGCCACGCTCAGCCTTGAAGCCCAGGAGCGCCACGAGCGCCGCGAGCGAACAGTTCGAAACGATTAATGGGCGGTGTCACACGCCACTGCCGCGGGCACCCGGAATACCAAGTAGTCTTCATTGGAAAAGACGGACTGATCAGCGGGTATGTGGGGATGATTGGTGTGGTAGTAGGCGTAGTCAATGCTATACTGGCCAATTGAGCACGCTATCATCTCCATACTGAGTCCCACCAGGGATCTGTTGAAATCGTTGCGTGCCTTGAATTCCGAGGCTGCAGCCCTCCGATACGGAAATGTCTTGTCATAGAATACGGCTCGCTGTGCATGAATACGGATCGCAGACGACACCAGGTTCGGTTCGAAGTAGCCTGCTTGAAAAGGTCTGTCCCGGACGAGATTCATGTCTGCAATGACGTCATCTTCCGAGGTATTCTCAGCAATCCAATCGACCAGTTCAGCCGTGCCCTGGTCTGGAACGCCGCGCTGAACATGTACCGGCCCCACGATCACCGAAAGGAGGCAGGCTGAAAGGATTGCCGGTCCTGCATTGCACATCTTGTCGGGAAAGAGCACGACCGAATCAGCGGACGGACTCCGCCTCGCAGCCCATGTGAAGCCTGCCAGTGAAAGCCCAAAAACCAGGAAGGGCACAAGCAGGTTAAGCGCGCGCGATGGACCCAAGCTCACAAAGATCGAAATGGCGGTCAGGTTGGTCGTGATAAACTGGGTCAACAGCGCCGCGACGGGGAACAGAGCCATCAGCGCGATCATAGCCCCTTGGCGACGATTGCCAGAAAGCACGGTCCACGCCGTCCCGACTGCAAAGAGTAAGACCAAAATCGGCAAACCCCGCACGTGACCGACCGCATAGCCCATGTCGAAGTGCATCGGGTGGCGCCAGGTGACGTAGATATCGCGGTATTCCTGCGCCGAAATAACGTTGGGTTCCACGTAGAGGACTTGCAGGAGCAGGGCAGGGACTAATGCAAATGGTAATAGGATACCCGCCAGGCGGACGGTTTTACCGAAGGACCAATTGAGTCCAACAAGCAGGATTGAGATCCAGACCCAGCCGCACAAAGCGACGACGGGATGGACCCATCCCGCCACAGCCAAGAGCGCGCCAGCGAAAAGAAGTGCGGCCCGGCCATGGCGTGTCAGAATAACCAGGAGACTGCCAAATAGAAGCGTCGCCGACAGACTCATCGGCGAAATCACATCATTGGTGTGGATCTGGTCCCATCCTGCAATCATGTACCATGTGTCTGTCTGGTACATGGTGGCGGCATAGATCGCCGCGATCGCACCCGCGGGACGCAGCAATCGGGGTGTTTTCTCAGAGGCCAGGACGTGCTCAGCCAGCCTCAACAAAATGAAAAAAACAAGAATGGGCCGGATCAGGATCACGGCGGCCTTAAGCGTGTAGAAGGCCGCTTCCCAGTCCATCCCAAGGGCCATCAGCATCCGCACGAAAGCGGCGAAGCCTGTTCTTGGCGCGCCCTCTGAGGCGTTTGTGAAAAAGTCGCCAGGATTGAAGCCTGGGTCGGTGGCGCGCAGGACAAAGGGAATATCCTGATTAGACGTCCATTCCAGCGTATGAGGGCTGGCAACAAACACCAGTTGAAATAGCCCCGACAAGAGTACAAACCCCGCCAGAAGAGACGGCTGCAAGACCCAATCCAGGGACGCGTGTATGCGTTGCTGAGAATGCTGAACTGTGTTGTGCAATTGATCGCCTATGCCGAGACCCTGTCCAGGTTCAAGCACGTCCTTGGCAAAGGCTCGGTTAACCGCCGTGTTTTTGTTCGGCCTGAACCAAGAACTGCGCGCGCAGTGCCGCGACCGGCTTGGCGCGGTCTGTCTGCCATGCCTCAGCGTGGACGGAAGTCATCCGCGAGCCTTGTTTTCGCAGGGTGGCACGGGCAAACAGGTCTTCCGCGCGTCCGGTCCTGAGATAATCAATCGTCAGGTCGATGGGTTTGGGCAGACGCTCCAGATCGCTTGTCAGATAGACTTGCGCCATGGCTGTCAGTTCTAGAAAAGCGCCAATCGCGCCACCATGGAGGGCTGGCAAGGCGGGATTGCCAATAAGGTGTTCAGCAAAGGGCAGGGTGGCGGTCATTTCATTGCCATGGACCTCACACAGCATACCAAGTGTATTCGCAAATGGTATGCGCGCAATCAGATCGTTGATCGCTAGATCTTTTCTCATCAGTTTTGGCTCTCAGCCTCAATGGCGCGCTGGATACCGCCGCCCGCCCAGCGTTTAGGGTCGTTTAGAGCAAATGTGGCCGTTGCCGTGGCGATCATGCGGTCCTTGTCACCATGGAATGCTGTGGCCCGGCAAAAAGCAATCGAACGTGTGATGTGATAGCATTCCGCTTCGGCAAGGATGTCCACGCCTTTGGTGGCGGGACGCATATAATCGATCCTGAGATCGAGCGTTGCCATGGACCGAAACTCGGTGAGCGCCGCGCCGACGGCCACGCCACACAGATTGTCGAGGAGGGCCGTGATCACGCCCCCAGCAATGACACCCGTCTCCGGATCGCCGACCAATTGTTCCTGCCAGGCCACTTTGCCGGAGACCTTGGCCTTGTCGATCGTGAGCATTTCAAAACCGAGTGTGCGTGCCCAAGGAACGGCGGTCATGATGGTGTGTGCGTGCTTGCGCATGAGGGCGTGCGCTTCCAGTTGTGGTGTCTTGGCCATGGCGTGTCGGGCTCTCGGATTGACGCTTGTCGTCGCATCGATAGCATCCCACCAAAGGCGTAAAATACGCAAGGTATGTATCGGGAGAGCACCATGGCCGAAGACCCAACTGGGATAGGAAAGGTCTGTATTATCGGGGCCGGCTGCTCTGGCTTTACCATGGCCAAACGTCTGAAAGACTACGGGATCGCTTATGATTGCATTGAAATGTCTGATAACATTGGCGGGAATTGGTATTTTCAGAACCCAAATGGCGCATCAGCCTGCTATCAGTCACTCCATATCGATACATCGAAATGGCGGCTGGCATTTGAAGATTTCCCCGTCCCGGACGCGTGGCCGGATTTTCCTCACCATAGCCAGCTACTGAACTATTTCCATGACTACGTCGACCATTTCGGTCTTCGCGACTCGATCATGTTCAACACCAAGGTTGAGCACGCCCGGCGGATCGAGAATGAGCGATGGGAGGTCACCCTTTCGAGCGGTGAAACTCGCAGCTATCGCGCCTTGATCGTGGCGAACGGCCACCACTGGGATCCGCGCATACCCCAAGACTATCCCGGCGATTTTGATGGTTATCAGATCCACTCTCATGTTTATCGCGACCCTTTCGAACCTTATGATTTTCGCGGCAAGAATGTTCTTATTGTTGGTGCCGGCAACTCGGCGATGGATATTGCGTCAGAGCTGAGTCAGCGTCCGATTGCAAAACGACTTATGGTTTCGATGCGCCGTGGTGTCTGGGTCTTGCCGAAATACATCGATGGACAACCCGCCGATAAAGCCGTCTTGCCGCGTTGGATGCCTAATAAGGTTGGGCGGGCCCTGGCGCGTAAAAAGATCAAGAAAACGATCGGCAATATGGAGGATTATGGTCTCCCCAAGCCCGATCACGAGCCCCTTGACGCCCATCCCTCTGTTTCCGGTGAGTTCCTCACCCGGGTTGGGTGCGGTGATATCGTGCCGAAAGGGGCAATGGATCGCCTGGAATCGGCTGGTGTGACCTTCAAGGACGGTTCTCGCGAAGATGTGGACGCAATCATCTGGGCCACGGGCTACAAAGTCAGCTTTCCCTTCTTCGATGACCCCGACCTGACACCAAAGGAGAATCACTTCCCGCTTTTCAAGCGATTGGTGAAGCCCGGATACAACACATTGTACTTTCTGGGGTTGGCCCAGCCCCTTCCCACACTTGTGAATTTCGCAGAGCAGCAATCCAAGCTTGTGGCTGCGCACATTGCAGGAGCCTATGAATTTCCTGAGGTTTCGCAAATGGAACGTGTGATCGCGGCCGATGAAGCTCACCACAAATCACATTTCTATGATGCGCCGCGACATACAATGCAGGTTGATTTTAACCAATACGTGACAGATTTAGCGCGTGAAGTTCAACAGGGGACGAGGAAAGGAAAGGTATAATCTTGACTGAAGCTCCAGACCTCATGATCCGCACTTTGAAGTTACTACGAGGTAATGTTCTTCGTTCTGCTGATTTTATTCAGGAAGCCGGCTGGCAGGATTTAGCAGAAGCCATCGCCGACATTGATGTGACCCTCGCCGCACTCGCGCTTGGTCGGCCCGAAGGCTGGAGCCGCGCGCTGGTTTTGCTGGGAAATGAGGGGCCGGTTCAACTGTTGTCTTCCCTCGATGGGTGGGAGGCTGAGTTTATCCACGCCGTGAGCGACATAGAGCCGGCGGTCGCTGCCCAGTGATCCCGGTCCGGGTCGCAGGGATCGCCGCTGCGGGCCTGATCGTGTCATGCGCTTCGGCGCCGCCCAGGCAAGGCCCGGACAGCGGCGTGGAGTCTGCAAGTATGCCGACCCTTCCATCGACTGAATTGGCAGGCCAGGGGCCCTATCTGCCAGATGCCTATTTAACCGTGTGCACCATGACGGTGAGCAATCGCCCTGACGTCGACCGCAGGGGCAAGATTACGGGCTTTTCGCCTCTCATCATTGTCAATGAACGCGTTATCCTGGCGGCGGCACCCACAAACGGAGCCTGTTTCAGCTCAGGATTTGGACCACGAGCCGGGCGTATGCACAAAGGCATCGATCTCCAGTCCAAGCCCGCGAGCATGGTGTTTTCCAGCGGCGCTGGCGTAATTCGTGAGGTCGGCACAGCGACCGGATTTGGCAAACAAGTCGTTATCGACCACGGGGCGGGCGTATTCACGCGATATGCCCATTTGAACACTATCGAGCCCAATATCGTGGAAGGCGCGGCGATCGGCTTTGGTCAGCCCCTGGGCATGATGGGGCGAACGGGCAATGCCACGGCGATCCACTTGCACTATGAGGTGCTGATTGGCGCCTGGGGGCCGCGGGGCAGTTACGGTCTGGAAGCCACCAACGCTCTCGATTGGCCAGCTTACCGTGTAGAGGTTGCATCATAATGCGGCATCGGATGTCGCAATTTAAATAATACTCAAAGTTGACGTTTCGTCACGAATGAGGTGACAAAGGGATCAATAGAAAAGGTCCCCATGGCAGACACAATTTTAAAACAAGGTGCGGGCGATGGCCGACGCGCCCAGTCCAAAGCCGCCAACAGGCAGGCAATTCTGGAAGCGGGGCGCAGTGTTTTCGCCCGCCTTGGCGTAGAATCGGCCACTGTGCGCGACATCATCCGGGAAACGTCACTCGCGGCCGGCACGTTCTATAACTATTTTAAATCCAAGGAAGA
>JBCCTK010000051.1:0-20080 GCA_039198685.1 Pseudomonadota bacterium
AAAGGGTAATCGTCAGTCTTTGGATTCTAATGATGCGTGCGCCGCAGCGAGTCTCGCGACCGGGACGCGATAGGGTGAACATGAGACATATTGCAGACCAGCCCTATGGCAAAACGCGACCGAAGCTGGATCACCGCCATGTTCCCCGCATATCCCCAGCTTGATGTCGGGCCGGGTTGCCCGTCCGCGTTCTGCTGCCAGTTCAACCAATTCGCCGACACCCGTTTGGTCCAGGGTTACAAACGGGTCTTTCTCATAAATTCCCACATCCCCATAGGTCTTGAGGAATCGACCGGCATCGTCACGCGAAATCCCGAGCGTAGTCTGGGTCAAATCGTTCGTGCCAAAGGAGAAGAAAGCGGCCGATTGGGCGATCTCCCCGGCGCGCAGGGCGGCGCGGGGCAACTCGATCATCGTGCCCACTAGGTAGTCTATTTCGGTGCCTGTCTCCGCAAACACCGCCTTTGCGCTGCGGTCGACAACCTCTTTCAGAATAGACAATTCGGCATGGGTAGCCACCAGCGGGATCATGACTTCCGGCACAGGAGTATGGCCCGTCTTTTTGGCGACTTCAACGGCTGCCTCGAAAATCGCGCGCGCCTGCATTTCATAAATCTCGGGATATGTGATCCCAAGTCGGCAACCGCGATGTCCCAACATGGGATTGCTCTCATGGAGCTCTGCGGCACGGCGCTTAAGCACTTCGACTTCAACGCCGGAAGACTTCGCCACCGCTGCCATATCCTCATCGGTGTGGGGCAGGAATTCGTGCAAGGGCGGATCAAGCAGGCGGATCGTGCAAGGACGTTCGCCCATGATCGTGAAGATTTCTGCGAAGTCAGAGCGCTGGAACGGGAGCAGCTTGGCGAGGGCTTCGCGTCGCCCCGCTTCGCTTGAAGCCAGGATCATGGCTCGCACCACTGGAATGCGATCAGCATCAAAGAACATATGTTCGGTGCGGCAAAGGCCTATGCCTTCAGCGCCGAAGTCCACCGCCACCTGTGTGTCGGCTGGCGTCTCGGCATTGGTCCGCACTTTCAGGACGCGCACCTTGTCGGCCCACTCCATAAGTTTTGCGAAATCACCCGACAGGTCAGGCTGGCGCATTTTCACTGCGCCCATCAAGACCTCTCCAGCAGCACCATCGACCGTGATGATATCCCCTTTGGCAACCTCGCGTCCGCCAACACGGAACACACCGGCCCCGCCATCGATCTGCATATTGCCCGCACCGCATACGCAGGGCCGGCCCATACCGCGCGCCACAACAGCGGCATGGGACGTCATCCCGCCGCGGGCCGTTACGATGGCCTTGGCTGCATGCATGCCGTGAATGTCTTCCGGGCTGGTCTCGACCCGCACCAAGATCACGTCGACCCCCCGTTCAGCCAATGCAGCGGCTTCATCGGAGTCGAAAACGACCTCGCCAACGGCCGCGCCTGGGGATGCGGGAAGCGCCTGAACAAGGACATCACGCTCTGCATCTTCGGCAATGGTCGGATGGAGCAATTGGTCCAGTTGTGCGGGCTCAAGGCGCAAGATAGCCTCTTCCTCGCTGATCAGGCCCTCATCGACCATGTCCACGGCAAGTTTGAGCGCCGCTGCCGCCGTTCGTTTCCCGTTGCGAGTCTGGAGCATGTAAAGGCGATTGTCCTCGACCGTAAACTCCAGGTCCTGCATGTCGCGATAGTGTTTCTCAAGTGTCGCTGCCACATCAGTGAGTTGGGTAAAGACCGCGGGCATGGCCGACTCGAGGCTTTCCTCATCACTGTCGATTTCTGCCGCGCGGGCCTTTGAAATCGGTGCAGGCGTTCGGATGCCGGCCACCACATCCTCGCCCTGGGCGTTGATTAGGAACTCACCATAGAACATGTTCTGTCCGGTCGACGGGTCGCGCGTGAACGCCACGCCAGTGGCCGACGTCTCGCCCAAATTGCCGAACACCATGGACTGAACCGTAACGGCTGTGCCCCACTCATGGGGAATATCGTTCAGTTTACGGTAGGTGATGGCCCGGTCATTCATCCAGGAGCCAAACACGGCGGAAATGGCGCCCCAGAGCTGGTCTTTAGGGTCATCGGGAAAGGGTTCACCGCGCTGATCCAGGATGGCTTTCTTGTACTGGCGGATAATTTCCTTCCAGTCGTCGGCGTCCATTTCCGTGTCGAGCTGGTAGTCCTCGCGCTCTTTATAGTCGTCCAGGATATGCTCGAACGTGTCGTGCTTCAGACCCAGCACCACGTTGGAATACATCTGGATGAAGCGGCGGTAGCTATCATAGGCAAAGCGCTCGCCGGCCTTGGCCGCCATGCCTGCCGCAGTGTCCTCGTTCAAGCCAAGGTTCAGCACCGTGTCCATCATGCCCGGCATGGATGCACGCGCACCAGAGCGCACCGAAACCAACAGCGGATTGGCGGGATCCCCAAAGCGTTTGCCGGAAACCGTTTCCAGCTTTTCAAGGGCTGTTTCGACTTCCACATGAAGGCCATCTGGATATTTCCGGCCGAGATCATAGAACGCGGTGCAAACATCGGTGGACACTGTAAAGCCCGGGGGCACGGGTAGGCCAAGCTTGGCCATTTCACCGAGGTTTGCGCCCTTGCCGCCCAAAAGGTTGCGCATCGATGCATCGCCCTCGGCGCTGCCGCCGCCAAAACTGTAGACGTATTTTGCGTCAACCATCTGTGTCTTCCTCTCGAATTCGTATCCCCGATCGCAGGCGTATTCCCCTAGCCCTCGATCTTTGAAAAATCCGCAACCCTGTGCAAGGCGGCGCGGATGGCACTCAGCAATCTGAGCCGGTTTTTGCGCACTTTCGGGTCGTCGTCATTCACCATCACGCCATCGAAGAAGGCGTCCATGGGCGTGCGCAATGCGGCAAGTGTCGACATGGCCCCTTCGAAATCCTCATCATGCAGCGCACGGTCCAGTTTTGGTTGCGCCTTGGTTAGCGCGCTGTGCAAGGCGCGTTCCAGATCGTCGGTCATGAGGGCGGGGTCGGGCTCGGCGTCGAAGGCGCTTTCGCCATCTTTCTTCTCCTCGGCCTTGAGGATATTGGCGGCACGCTTGTAGCCCGCCAGAAGGGTTGCTCCGTCGTCACTGGCGAGGAATGCGGTCAGCGCCTCTACGCGACGGGTAATGAGTACGAGGTCATCCTCGCCAAGCGCGAACACAGCGTCGATCAGGTCGTGGCGCTTGCCCTCATCGCGCAGGACCTGCTTGAGGCGATCGGCGAAGAAGGAAAGGAGGTCGTTTGCTCGCTCATCTGGAAAGACAGCAGGCATTGAATAGCCAATTGGACCTCTTCCACCAGCTTGGTCCAGTAGTTTGAATCGACGCTCAGATTCCTTTCGCTCGAAGCTCCGAATGAAATCATTAGTTTTCCGCTGGAAGAGATCGAATAAACTAAGCCTCAACCCATTCTCTAAAACAATCCGAACCACGCCCAAGGCCGCGCGTCGCAGCGCGAACGGGTCCTTGCTGCCCGTCGGTTTCTCATCAATCGCCCAGAAGCCGACCAGTGTGTCGAGCTTGTCGGCGAGCGCAACGGCGATGGAGACCGGCGCGGTGGGTACGGCGTCCGAGGGGCCTTGAGGCTTGTAGTGGTCGACGATGGCGCCCGCCACGGCGGGGTGTTCACCCGCCTCCATCGCATAATACTGCCCCATCACACCCTGCAATTCGGGAAACTCGTAGACCATTTCCGAGACCAGATCGGCCTTGGCGAGCCGCGCGGCGCGCTCAGCCAGATCCGGCTCAGCGCCCACCTTCGGCGCCAGTTCCCGCGCCAGGGCGGCCACGCGCTCGACCTTATCGCCCAGGCTGCCGAGCTCTTCCTTGAAGGCGATCTTGTCCAGCTTCGGTACCATCGCCTCCAGCCCGGTCCTCCGATCATTCTCCCAGAAGAAGCGCGCATCATCGAGCCGCGCAGACAGCACCTTGGCGTTGCCTGCCGCAATGGCCGCGCCGCCGTCTGCCGGGTCTATATTCGCCACGACAATAAATTTCGGCGCAAGCTTGCCGGTCTTCGTGTCGCGCACCGCAAAATATTTCTGGTGCGTGCGCATTGAGAGCTGAATAACCTCCGGTGGCAGCGCCAGGAAGGCCGGGTCCATCTCACCAAGAATGGCAACCGGCCGCTCCACAAGGCCGACAACCTCGTCCAGAAGGCCCTTATCCTCGATCAGCGCCAGCCCATTGTCGGCGCAGAGCTTTTTCGCCTGCGCTTCGATAATCGCCCTGCGCTCGCTGCGCGTGAGGATAACCCCGCCTTCGCCAGAAAGCTTCGCTGCGTAGTCGTCATATGATTTCACCGTGAATGGCCCGCGACCATGGACGCGGTGGCCTTCGGTCTCGTTACCACTTTGAACGCCATCTACCTCAAACGCGACCACGTCACCGCCGAGGAGACACACGATTCGTTGGAGCGGCCGCACCCAGCGCAGTTCACCCGTCCCGGTACGCATGGATTTGGGCCAATGGAAGCTGCGAATGAGGTCTGGCACCGCGTCTGCGATAATGTCGATGGCGGACCTGCCGGACGTCTGTTTGATCGCGACATAGAACTCGCCCTTTTTCGGGTCACTGCGCACCTCGGCCTGGTCGATGCTCTCAAGCCCGGCCCCGCGTAGAAACCCGGCCACGGCCTTCTCCGGTGCGCCGACTTTTGGACCCTTGCGCTCCTCCTGCACATCTTCGGACTTGCTGGCGACGCCCTCCACATGGACGCCCAAGCGGCGCGGTGTGCTCCAGGCCTTGGCCTTACCATGAACCAGGCCCGCCCCATCAAGCTTGGCTACCACCGCTTTCAGAATGCTTGCTTCCGCTGTTGCCTGCATGCGCGCAGGAATTTCTTCGCTGAAAAGCTCAAGGAGAAGGTCAGGCATGGGAAGGCGGCGCTTTCGCGAATGCAAAATCTTGGCGTGGGGATAAGGGGTAATGCCGACCGGTCAAGTCCGCGCCCCGTTGCCGCCTAAAGATTGCTGTGACTGCCGTCACACAAGGGGGCACGGTCTGTCTGTTTACAAGCGCAAAAAAAGACCTTTCCGGTCTTTGGCGCTTCCCATCCTTGGGGTGTGAAAGGTGTGTCCTTGTGAGACCCATCGCAGAAAGGCTGTTTGGCGGAGCGACCACACGTGCACCACCAGTACAGTTTGCCTTCTTCTACATCGATACCGATGGGTTCTTTGCCTGCAATTTCTGGTTGGTCCGTCATCAAATGGGCTCCACTATTTTTACCGTTCGCGCACTATCGGGTCCATCGCCTGAGTTCACAACACTCGACGGCTCGATCAACATCACATGGCATTCCCCGTCGGCGCCAGGGCGGTGTTCGGTTCCGCGCGGCACAATAATAAACTCCCCAGCACGCACCGTCTCAACACGGTCGCGGAACGCCATGCGCATTTCGCCCTTGATGACAAAGAACATTTCGTCCTCATGCGCGTGGCTATGCCAGTCGAAGTCACCATGCAGCTTCACGAGGCGAATATCGGTTCCGTTCACACGCCCAGCGAGCTTGGGCCTCCAATGACCCTCGATGCGCGCCATGGCCTGGTCGACATTGACGACGTCGGTCATGCGTTCTCCTGTTGCTCAGCATATTGCGCCGCAGCGCCACGCGCGAGGTCGCGCACGCGGGCGATGTAAGCCTGTCGCTCCGTCGGGCTGATGGCGCCGCGCGCATCTATAAGATTAAAAGTGTGAGAAGCTTTCAGCGCGTAGTCATAGGCTGGCAGGGGTTTGCCCGCCTCGCGCAGGGCATTTGACTGGGCCTCGCAATCGGTAAACCAGCGCAGGAGCATATCCACATCCGCCAGTTCGAAGTTGAAATGGCTCTGCTGGACTTCGTTTTCGTGGAACACGTCGCCATAGGTCAGCGGCGTTGCGCTGTCGGGCGCATTGAACGGCATGTCGTACACACTGTCGACGCCAAACACATACATGGCCAGACGCTCCAGACCGTAGGTGAGTTCACCCGAGACCGGGCGCACATCGAGCCCACCGACCTGTTGGAAATAGGTATACTGGCTGACTTCCATGCCATCGCACCAGACTTCCCAGCCGAGCCCCCAGGCACCCACAGTGGGGTTCTCCCAGTCATCCTCTACAAAGCGGATATCGTGGACAGTCTCGTCAATGCCAATGGCCTTGAGGGAGCCGAGATAAAGGTCCTGAAGGTCCGGCGGGTTGGGTTTCAGGATAACCTGGAATTGGTAGTAGTGGCCCAGCCGGTTTGGGTTTTCCCCATAGCGCGCATCGGCCGGCCTGCGCGAAGGTTGAACGTACGCCGCACGCCAAGGTTTTGGGCCAAGGGCGCGAAGGACAGTGGCCGGGTGCAGCGTGCCAGCGCCCACCTCCATGTCATAGGGTTGCAATATCGCGCAGCCCCGGTCCGCCCAATAGGCTTGCAATGTCAGGATGAGATCCTGAAACGAGGTGGGTTTGGCGAGCTTGTTTGCGGATTTTGCAGGCATGGGTCCGTCCGAGCAGGGGTCCTGTCTGACTAGCCCCCCAGGCGTCGCCGGGCAAGCTTGGGCCAGGTGCGCCTAAAACCCTTCGTTCAAATCATGGTCATCGCTGCGACGTTTGCTGCCGAGGATGGCGCCGCCGATTGCCGGGTGGCCCAAAAGTGCGATCACCAATCCCAGGGCCATGCCCAAGATTAAAAGTGCCGCAAACATTTTTGAACTCCTTTCTGTTTCCCGCCTTCATCGCGACCTTTTATATGGTGAGGGTCTGGGCTCAATATAAGAGACAGCATATCGAATCTCGATCAGCACCAAGTGAGCGCTTTGCCCTCCCGAATTGCCTGCATCGCCGGTCGGACCTGGTTTGAAGTGGCGTCTTCATAGACGATGAAACCCGGCAACATACGGATATCCCCTCGGCGCAACCCCTTGCGCAAACGCACCAGGACACGATTGGCCGGTTGGCCTGGTCGGGAATAAATCGGTAGCACTGTGATCTCTCCTCCCCACCGATCCAACGGCGTGAGCAGACGAGCCAATTCTGCCGCGCGATGCAAAACGGTAATTGGCGCACGCGGCTTAGCCGTAAAAACCATCGCCTTGAGCCATTCCTTCAAGGACAAGGACTCCAAATAGGCCCCGACCTTAGCGTTGTCTGGCGGGGATATGCGGCCTTTCTCAAAGAAGGGCGGGTTGGCAAACACTGCGTCAAAAGCATTTTCGTGGTCTTTTGCCCAAGCTGAGGCTTCAGCGGTGAACAGGGTCACCCGGCCTTGGAAGGCATTTTTCGAAATGCCCTGTATGGCAAGGCCCGCAAGGGCGGCATCAATTTCCACGCCCGTGAAATGCACATCAGCAAGCCGCCAGGCTGCCGGTAAAAGCGCCCCGCCACTTCCCGCACCCAATTCAAGCGCATGCCCGCCGCCTTTCACATCAAGACTGGCAGCAAGGAGGAGACTATCTGTCGTGGCGCGGAGGCCTTTTCCGGGTTGGACGAGTTTCACCCGACCCTGGAAGACGGTGTCTTGGGTAACATCGTTTGGTTCGTTCACCCCGGCTCCACTTCGCGCAATTCATACCGCGCTCTTGACGCCTTGTCTTCGCGCACGAGTACACGCCTCGGAAACGCACCGATATTGCCTTCAACTGCTGAAATATGTTGGTCCGCGATAAAGTGATCGATCCCCGCTTCATTCAGGAGGTGCTGGACATAAGTCAGCTTCACAAGGTCATTTGTACGGAACACTTCTTCCATGTAATGGCCTTTCCAAGAGCCCATGCGGCGCCGCGCCACGTAACTTAGTTACTGGTTTGCCCGTATCCATAGTGTACCTCAGTCGCAAGACCAGAGCAGGACCCCGCGTGACCCAGACCCTTAAACCCAGAACACCCGACACTGATGGGTCCATCATCGATACGCTGCAAGCAGCGCTCGCGGATGATCTGAAGGCTGTCGAAACGTTACTCACAGCACGTGCGGCCAGCCCAGTGGCCATGATACCAGACATGTCGGGCTATATTGTTGGCGCTGGCGGCAAGCGCCTCCGTCCCATGGTGACGCTGGCCGCTGCCCATGCCGCAGGAGGGGCAACGCAAGCGACCCATGCGCTGGCCACGGCAGTCGAGTTCATCCATACGGCAACACTGCTTCACGATGATGTGGTCGATGATAGCGACTTGCGCCGGGGCAAGCGCGCTGCGAAACACCTTTGGGGCAATTCCGGCTCGATCCTGGTTGGCGACTTTCTCTTTGCGCGCGCGTTCACGCTGATGGTGGAAACCGGAAGCCTGGATATCCTGGGCATCCTGTCCCATGCCTCCACTGTCATTGCGGAAGGTGAAGTGCGCCAGCTGGCGGCACAAGGGCGTTTGGACCTGCCAACTGAGGACTATCTCGCGATCATAGAAGCGAAGACCGCCGCTCTGTTTGAAGCCGCAGCGCGCGCAGGCGCATTGTCAGCAGGCAGCGGTGTGGTGGCCCCAGCCCTGGCAGCCTATGGTAAGAATCTGGGCCTTGCTTTTCAGATTGTGGATGACGTGCTCGATTATGGCGGCACCACAGCGGTGATCGGGAAGTCGGTCGGAGACGATTTTCGCGAGTGCAAACTGACCATGCCCGTAATTATAGCGCGGCGTCGGGGATCTGAAGCCGATAAAGCCTTCTGGGACCGGGCCATGACAGCGAAGACCCAACAGGAGAGCGACCTGGCCCGCGCGATTCACCTGATCCGGTCAACAGGTGCAGCCGACGCGACGATTGCCGAAGCCGATGCGTACGTGGCGTTGGCGAAACAGGCTCTGCTGGGCCTTCC
Organism: Pseudomonadota bacterium; assembly: GCA_039198685.1. GTDB lineage: Bacteria > Pseudomonadota > Alphaproteobacteria > Caulobacterales > Hyphomonadaceae > UBA5336. The sequence continues at coordinate 8,783 of JBCCTK010000051.1, forward strand.
AAGTAGCCCTTACCGCTCCATGCTGGAACAGTTGGCAGACTTCACCGTCAGCCGAGTGCACTGACGCGGGGCCAATAGACCCGTCGCTGCCAGACCCACAGACCGATCGAAACCGCAAGCATTCCAGCGAACGCCGCAAACTGCCCCCTCGTATCAACGGTTTCGACGGCGAGCACAGCAACGGTTCCACATGCCGCCGTCATCACCCACCACAACAGCGCAACAGGCCAATGCCCCCAGCCAACACGCTTGAACAGGTGGTAGGCGTGCTGGTTATGGGCATGGAGTATGTTTTCACCGCGTCGGGCACGCCAGATCACGGTCAGAATGACATCCGTTAGAAATGGAAGTGCAATCAGAGGCGGTATCCATATGGAGAAATTACCCAGATAGGCTGCCTGTAGCGCAGCGCCCGCAACACTGTAGCCGACAAACAGGGCCCCTGCATCACCAGCATAAAGTCGATCTGCAAGATTCCACACCAAAAACGCGAGAACAGCGAAAATCAGGGGAGGGCTGCCCGAACCGAGTGCGCTGAGAACGCAGAGCATGATCACCATGGAGCCGAGCGAGAGCCCATTTGAGCCATCCATGAAATTTGCGGCATTCGCGAAGACGAAAATCCAGAGTGCGCCGCCACCTATCAGAGCGCTCACCCCGGCAAACCCCCAAACGCCCGTTTGGCCACCGAACAGAAATTGCCAGCCTGCAATGCAGGCGGCCACCGACAGGACGCCGAGCGCGATCATCTTTACGACCGAACCCATGTCGGCAATGTCGTCGATAAAACCGACCAGCAAGAAACCCACCATCAGTGCAACATTCACATAATAGGCGACGGGCCACTCATAAGAAGCCGTCAGCGACTGCAGAACCAAGACTGAGAAGAATGCCGCCGCGATTCCAATGCCCCCTGCGGTGGGTACGGGGCGCTTCTGCTCCTTGCGCGCACTCGTCGGTGCATCCTTAGGTCCGAACAGAACCATTATACCACAAGCGCAAAACGATGCGGCAAATGCAATGGCCCAACCGGGCACACCTTGCCAGTCCATCAAACGCCCTCCCCCAATCGCGTGGCGCGGACCCACCATGTAGGTACCTCGCGTGACACCTCACTTTGGGCCAGGAGCGCGTCTTCCATATGGTTGAACAGGGCAAAACAGGTGGCGCCCGATCCAGACATGCGGACCAGGCAAACCCCCTTCAGCACAGACAAGCGTTCCAGGAGTCTGCTAATGTCCGGCACGAGATTGATCGCCACCGCTTGCAGGTCGTTTCGGGTTTCGGACGCCAACCAGTCATAAAATTCATGGCGGGATTGGAGCGTTGGCAATACCACTTCGTTTAAAGGCGCAGGGTCTAACAGATCATAATGCTTGAAGACCGGTCCGGTGGGGCAAGGCACGCCCGGATTCACAAGCAAAGCGGGCAATCCACCGCCCCGATGCCTATCGAACTGGTCAAGCAAAGGTCCCTGTAAGAGTGGCAGCAGCTCATCGCCATCCCCGCGCATCGATGCCGGCGTGTTATAAACGCAGGCCAAAACATCGCCGCCAAGCTGAGGTGCGAGATCGCTGGCCACCCTCGCCGGAAGATCAAAGACCTCACGCGTTAACAGACGAAGCGCCGCTGCCGCATCCGCCGAGCCGCCACCTAAACCCGCAGCAATGGGCAACCTTTTCGTCAAGGAAAAATGGATAGGCGAGTCTTTTTCGTCCGGGATTCTCGCCTGGCCACGCAATCGAGACAGGGCCTGAAGGACAAGATTGTCCTGCTCATCCAACAGCACATCACAATAGGGTCCATCAATTGAGAGCCCATCTGCTGCCGATCGCCTGACCTCCAACACGTCTGCCGCTTCACGACCAGCAAAGACGACAAGCGAATCCAGAGGATGCCGGCCATCGGGGCGGGGTGCCCCAACGTGAAGGAAAAGATTGACTTTAGCCGGAGCAAACGCCCGGAACGGCGCATCCATTAAGGCTGCGCCGTTTGGAAGAGATCGGGTTCACCTGCATCAAAATCTGCAAGGGTACCGTCCAGGCCATATTGAAGTTTTGCATGCAAGGTCGCAACCATATCTGGATCGGGTTCAAGGGTTAGGGCGCGTCGCCATTGAAACCGAGCCTCGAGGCGGCGTCCTGTACGCCAATAGGCGTCACCCAGATGGTCGTTGATCACAAAATCGCCGGGCTCCAATTCCACCGCGCGTTCCAAATGGACAACAGCGCGATCATAGTCGCTAAGTTTGAAGTAAGCCCACCCCAGACTGTCCAGAATGGCTCCAGATCGGGGTCGAAGGTCCACGGCGCGTGAAATCAGCCTTAATCCTTCATCCAGGCGTACGCCCCGGTCCACAAGGCTGTAGCCAAGATGGTTCATGATGCTGGCATTATCAGGAGACAGGCGTAGCGCTTCGCGTAAATCCACCTCGGCTTCGGGCCAGCGTCCAAGGCGTTCACGCGCCGCTCCGCGTGCGAGATAGATCCGCCAGTCCGCATAATCTGCTGAACGATCTCGGTTTATCACGTCGGTAAACACCTGCACGGCCTCGCCATCGCGCTCCAAGGTGGTGAGTAAGTCTCCCATCTGGACCATCAGATCACGGTCTGAAGTGGCGTCTATGGCCTCCGATGCCACTTGCAGCGCCGCTCCACCCTGGCCCTGGCGCCTATAAGCCCACGCCAATTGTCCGCGAGACGTCGCATAGAACGCGGAATCTGGGCTAATCTGCTCCAGAACGGCGATGGCATCTCCGCGCCGCCCCACGCCATCAAGGGCTTTCGCCCAAAGGGTGCGTGCAATGTCCATATCCCCATCAAGGGCCAGGGCCATCGCAAACAGGACACCTGGAAAGTCGCCGCCAGTCTGGGCCGACAAGGCCGCTCCCGGTGTGTAAATCGCCAATGCTGCGCCCTGCCTCATATCTGGGCGGCGGATTTCCACGCGTTGGCCTCTCTCAATCTCATTGCGTAATTGATCAATGGCCGGATTGGGGCCGACCTCCCGGCGAAAGGTAGAAAGGATAGAGACAGCTTCGGCGGGACGTCCAGACGCTGCCAAAAGGCGGGCCTGAGCTTCCGCACCGACAGCCAGGCGAGGACCTGAGGTCCATAGGGACTGCAACAGGTCCAAGGCCCCTTGATCGTCTTTCGCAGCCAGGTGCATCAATGCGAGATAATACAAGTCAGGCCCGCCCAATCGATCTTCATCCGCAGAAAGGGCGGCCCTGCCTGCCGCTAATCCACCGCGCTCATAGGCCACCCATGCCCTGACCGGATTCAAGACATTCTGGTCGAACGCGTCTCCAGCAGACTGCGTCAGCACTGTCTCGGCGCGTGAAAGACGGCCATTTCGAATCGCCTCCACTGCCAGGGTCAAGCGGACAAGCGATGTCGTCTCAGGATTGGACGCGTCGACTTTCTGCGCCAGCCTGACGGCGTCTTCGAAGGTTCCCGCCATGAGCGCTGCAAAAACAGCTCGCTCTGCCAATTCCGGTTTCGACGGTTCCACATTAAGCGCGCGCTCATAGCCCTCCAGCGCTCTTCGGGGATCATTTGTCAGTGCTGCAAACCGCGCAATCAAATAAGCGCTATAGCCTTCCGCGGCTTCCGGCTTTGGCGCACCACCAAGTAACGTCGATAGCTGCGCCTGCTGGTAGGCAGCGTTTGCGGCGCATCCGGCAAGAAACAGTGCCGCTGCTAGCACGATATATTTGGCATATCGGAAAGGCATTGGCGGACATACTGTCAAGCCTTGCAACCGCGCGCAACCGGGCGACTCAGAGTTCGCGTTGAAGCCTTCCCTCCTCCTGTAAGGAAACCCTCGGAACAGGCACGACGGTCGGTGCGTCTTCGGATATTCCATTGTCGATTTTATCACGCAGTTCTTCAGCCACCAAATACGGGGGAAACTCATCCAGCGCGGTCTGCCACGCATCCTGCGCTTCCTGTTTCCGGTCCAAGTGCCAATAAATGTCGCCGAGATGGTGCTCGATCTCCCAGTGTTTCTGGGGTTCCAGTTCGCGGCGTGACAATTGAATGAGGCGCAGCGCATCGTCCAGATGGCCCATCTGGTAGTACGCCCAGCCTAGACTGTCGGCGATATAGGGATCATTCCGTGCCATGGCATTGGCCCGGTAAAGCACGCGAAAGCCTTCTTCAAACCGGTCTGTATGACTGATCAGGAAGTAGCCCAGCGTATTGAGCATATAGGGATCATTTGGACGCTTAAGCCTGTCATTCCGGATTATCTGTAGGCCCTCATCAATCTCACCTGCCTCACCGAGAATATTGGCCAGATACATGCGACGATTATGGGTGTTATCGATTTCGCGCGCCTGTCGCGCGAAGACCAGCGCTTCATCAACGCGTCCAAATTGCTGGAGAATCTCAGCCTTCAAGGCTGCGGTCATGGCGCTCTCAGCATCATTGCTGGCACTGTCCAACGCGTCGGTTGCCAATTCAATGGCGCGATCTTCATCGCCGAGCAGCGCATGGAGGCTGACGGCGCCGGCTAGAATGCCAAGTTTGTCGTCCTCTTCAACAATGTCCAATGCCTTCGAGATGGCTGCGCGGGCACCATCATCCCGGCGGGCAAACAAAAGCGACTGGGCCGCAGAAATCTGCAGGGCAGCTGTAGGCTCAGGCGCGGACTCGGCCACATGAGCGGCACCTTCAAACAAGGCCTCCTCCTGCAGGAGGCCCACCACATTCTCGCGCAAACCTTCATTCGACGGGTCAATCAACAAGGCAAGTTGATCGAGGGTAGCTCTTTGTTCATCAAGACCGCGTGACCGTACCCCCATCATGGCATTGCGGATCAATCTCTGCTGCCAGAGCGACAAGGATAGATCACTGAAGGCGCGCGAAAACGCGCCATCTGTCGTCAATTCACGGTCCTCGATACCCCGCCCTGTCGCCAGACTTTCAATGGCGGCCTGATACCGAGCTGCTTGCTCAGGCTCGGCTTCTGCCAGGATACGGTAGACATCCTGAGCTTCTTCTATTCGCCCCAAACGACGAAGCAGTAGCGCTCGTCGCGCCACAACCATTTGCACATGGGCAAATAGAATGCCCTTGGCATCGAACATATGGTCTGGCGCATCAATTTTCGCCGGCGTCATAACTTCATAGACAGCCAGGGCTTCTTCATTTCGCCCTGCGGATTCGAGCATGGCAGCCAGAGAAAGGTCAGCAGTCAGGCCTGGAAGACCATCATCAATGTCGCGGTGAGCATCCACGGCGGCGTCCAAATCCCCCTCAAGGGCGTAGATCCAGGCATCGACAAAGTCGATTATGGCTTCGGAATACGCTTCCTGGCGACCACTTTCCAAGGCGTTTCGGGCCGTCTCGTATTGGCCTGATGCGATGGCATCGACGGCAAGAACCACACCGCCCATACCGCTAGGGCCAGCCAAGTCTGCATCACCATCCGCCATGCGCACCATCGAAATGAAGGCTGCCATGTCACCGGCCTTAATCGCGTCGATCGGCACTCCATATGCTGCAATTCCAACCGGCCGACCATTTTCCAGAACGGCTGTCGCCTTCGCCGCATCGGACACATTGTAATTACCGGTTAGCGCAGCTTCAATCTCGCTGACTTGCTCGGGCTCAACGCTGTCGGGCGGAGCAGCGATGGCCTGCGCCACAACCAAACAGGACACGGCACTGGCCAGAACAAACCGCATAGACTTTCTCCACTTCCATTCCCTATGACTGTGCATGGCCACATCCATTGGAGCAAGGGTCACCTTCATCAAGCTTGCAGCCAAATTTGCCGACACGCCTTACTCCCAAGGTCTATGGACATTCAGAGGCCTGGCTGGGCTAGAATTACGGCAGAATTGCATGAGCTTGCATGAAAGAGAGGCAGCGACGGCTCCCTACGCCCAGATCTAACGGTGGTCGGCGAAGACCCCGAAGGATTTTGGAGCAAGGCTAACGCGGCGATTGAAAGCAATAGCCCAGCCCTAATTTGCCTGTTTTAGGACCATCTTATGTCGGCTAGACACAGACCGCTTCAGCTTAGAAACTGCCAGCCAATCAACCGCTCTCAGATCGCGCCTACATGTTCGGATAGGCTGGTCCGCCCCCACCTTCAGGGGTCACCCAATTGATGTTCTGGTTGGGGTCCTTGATATCGCACGTCTTGCAATGGATGCAGTTTTGCGAGTTGATCTGGAAGCGGACATCGCCGTTTTCCTCGATCCATTCATATACGCCAGCCGGGCAATAGCGCGCCGACGGTCCATCATAGATCTCAAACTCTGACGATTTCTGCAGCGTCTCATTCTGCACCTGAAGGTGAATCGGTTGGTCTTCGCCGTGATAGGTGTTTGTGAAGGACACATTGGTCAGCTTGTCGAAGCTGATGACACCATCGGGCTTGGGGTAGTCGATAGCTTTGAACTTCTTGGCTGGCTGCAGCGATTCTGCATCCGTCTTGTCGTGTTTGAGGGTGGGCAGATAGCCGAAGCCGAACCACGAGCGCAGGAACATATCCGGCGTGCCGAGCACGGCGCCAATTATTGTGCCAAACCGCGACATGAGTGGCTTCACATTTCGAACCGTGGACAGGTCGTCCTGGATCCAACTTGATTTATAGGCCTCATCCATCTCATGAAGCGCATCGCCTGACCGGCCCGCCTCAAGCGCATTGAAGGCGACTTCAGCGCCTAGCATTCCGGATTTCATGGCATTGTGGGTGCCCTTGATGCGCGGCAAGTTCACAAACCCCGCGGAACATCCGATCAAAGCCCCGCCGGGAAAACCAAGCTTCGGGACGGACTGGATACCGCCCGACGTAATCGCCCGCGCGCCATAGGATACGCGCTTTCCGCCTTCGATGTGCTGCAGGATAGCGTGGTGGTGTTTGTAGCGCTGGAACTCCTCATAAGGCGCAATGTATGGGTTCTTGTAATTCAGGTGCACGACATAGCCGACAGAGACAAAGGCCTCCCCGTTCTCCCTGAACTTGTAAAGAAAGCCGCCGCCTGAGCTGTGGGCGGTATCGGCAGGCCAGCCAAACGTGTGCTGGGCCAGGCCCTCTTCAAAATTGTCCTCGGGCACAGACCAGACTTCCTTGAGGCCGATGCCGTATTTCTGCGGATCGCTCTCAGCCTCCAGATCATACTTGGCCTTGACCTGCTTGGTCAGAGAGCCGCGCGCGCCTTCGGCGAAGAAAGTGTACTTTCCCAGGATTTCCATACCAGGCTCATAGTCGGGCTTATGTGTCCCGTCCTGTGCGATGCCGTTTACACCGGCGACAACACCACGAACTTCCCCCTGCTCGCCATAGACGACTTCAGACGCGGCGAAGCCCGGATAGATTTCCACGCCCATCTCTTCGGCAATTGTGCCAAGCCACCGGCAGGTATTGGCTAGCGAGCCGGCATAACAGCCATGGTTGTGCATTAGGCCCGGGAAAATGAAGTTCGGGAAAGTGAAGGAGCCTGCGGGGCCGAGGATCTTGTATTTGTCCTTCTTCACTTCGGTTTTCAGTGGACGGTCGTCGCGCTCACGCCAGTCCGGGATCAGTTCGTCGAGTGCCTTCGGATCGAGCACAACGCCTGACAGGATGTGAGCGCCAATCTCGCCGCCTTTTTCGAGGACGACGCACGTGCGCTCCTCGTCCTTTTCCTGGGCCAGCTGCATGAACCGGATCGCAGCGCACAGGCCGGCCGGCCCTCCGCCGATGACCACGAGATCATATTCCATCGATTCACGCTGGATCTCTTCCGACATATTTCACTCCCACTGCTAGCGCCGCTCGCTGCGCTGGGCCTATAACCATTCTGTTTGTGATTTATTGATAATGACCCGGAAGACCACTGCGGCCCAATGACCGAAAAGACAAGCGAAACAGCCTTAAAAGCGCTGACGGGATGGTGGCAGGATATGGGCGTTCCACCTGACCCAGCGATAATGCGAGCTTTTGCAAAACTAGCAGAAAGCCCAGATCTGCCCTCAGCAAAAGCACAATCCCAGGCTGCGCCGAGTGGTAGCGCACCCCAGCGGCGCAAGACTGCCAAAACCCTTGGGACCTGGATCGAAGAGGCCAAAGCGTTGGCTGCGGCTTGCCAAGACATCACCGCTCTGGCCCAGGCGATCTCGGCATTCGAAGGCTGCCCTCTGAAACAAGGGTGTCGCAACACGGTTGTCTTTGACGGCATAATCGGTGCCCCCATCATGGTGATCGGCGAAGGTCCCGGGAGCGATGAGGACCAAATTGGCAAGCCATTTATTGGTCGCGCAGGGCAACTGCTGGACCAGATGCTGGCCTCTATCGCCATCTACCGAAGCCGGAATGCCTTGATCACAAATGTAAATTATTGGCGTCCACCGCGAAATCGAAATCCGGAGCTTGAAGAACTGGCCGTGTGTCGGCCGTTTGTGGATCGAATGATCGAGTTGGCTGCGCCGAAACTCGTCATCACAGCTGGTGCCGTTCCATCCCAGTCCTTGCTTGATACGAAAACCGGGATTACGCGATTGCGCGGAAACGAGAAGCGTTTCGCGACACCCGGCGGGACCGTTGTTCCCCTTATCCCGATATTGCACCCCGCCTTTCTGCTGCGCCGGCCACAGGAAAAATCCAGAGCATGGCGCGATCTGTTGCTGATTGAGGAACGCGCCAGGGCGCTCGGTGCCTTAGACTGATCCCTTGTCAAACATTCGGACCGTCGTTTTAGGGTGTCTGAAGCCTTATGCAGATCGATCGCAAACATGGCTGCATACGTTGCAGCTTCAGAGGCAATTTGCGACATCATGAAATTGAGTTCCAAAAATGGCGACCAGCGACTAACAGCTGAGGTCTTGCGACCCCGCTCTTGAGGCGCATCAAAGATGTTTTACAAATGCCCGCACCGATCAGTATCGTTATCCCGACCCTGAACGCCGCCGACACCCTGGCGAAATGCCTGGCAAGTCTGATACCAGGGCTGGCAGCAAGCCTGATTTGCGAAGTGATTGTCTCTGACGGAGGCTCGACAGATCACACACTTGCCATTGCCGAAGGGGCAGGCTGTCGAACGGTAGCTGGTCAGCCCAGCCGTGGTTCACAATTGCTGGCGGGCGCAAAGGCGGCCAGAGGTGAATGGTTCCTCTTTCTCCATGCCGATACCGTCCTGTCTCAGGATTGGACCGAGCGCGTCTTCAATCATTTGAATCGCGCACCGCTGAAAGCCGCGGCGTTTTCCCTCGCTTACAGGTCCGACGCGCCAGAAGCCCGGTGGTTGGAACGAAGGGCCAATCGCCGATCGCGTTGGCTGGGACTTCCATATGGCGACCAGGGATTGCTGGTGCGCCGGGATCTCTATGATTCCGTTGGGGGCCACAATCATCAACCATTGATGGAAGACGTGGCCATTGTCAGAGCCATCGGCCGAAAGCGGATCGTGCTATTATCCGCCGAAGCAAGAACCAGCGCAGAAAAATATGAACGGGATGGTTGGCGAAAACGTGCATACTATAATGCGTGGCTCTTGGTCCGATACTTCCTTGGCGCTTCACCGGAAACCCTCGCGCGGTATTATCGATGAGTGCGACCGTCCTCATATTTGCAAAATCGCCTCGCATTGGCCTTGCGAAGACACGCTTGGCCCGGGGCGTGGGCAAAGCGCAAGCACAAAGGCTTGCACGGATGTGCTTCTCCCGCACGCTGCGTGCAGCCCGTGACCCGCGTTGGAACACGATCCTCTATGCGGCGCCCGATCGGGATTTATCAGCTGGATTTGGAACGCTTTGGCCACGCGCTCTTGAACGCCGATCACAGGGTCCCGGAGATTTGGGCGCACGCTTGGGGCGTGGGTATCGCGAGGCGCCGATGGGGAGCCGGGTCATTTTCATTGGTGCCGATGCACCCGATGTCACCAAAACGCTGCTTTGGACCGCTATAAAAGCACTGGGCAAGCACCACGCGGTGGTGGGTCCAGCAAGCGATGGCGGCTTCTGGCTCCTTGGACTAAAACGTGCTCGCGATGCGAGACACCCCTTCAAGAATATACGGTGGTCCAGCCGTTACACATTGGCAGATGTTGAAGCCAATTTTCCAGAGGGTGCAAAAGTCGCTCGTCTCCCCACGCTCATAGATCTTGATGAGGTCGAGGACTGGCGAGCCTGGGCCATTATGCGAAGGCGCTAAGCCGCTGATGAAATTCTGGCGGCGGTGCTGTTTCCTCCATCAACGATGATTTGATCGGCCGTGGTGAGCCGAAGACATGGCCTTGGCCAAAGGGAACAGAAAATTCCAATACTTCGACGACCCCTGCCTCGTCTTCCAGGTGGTCGGCGATCATCGTGATCCCATAGCGCGAAAACACAGCCGATACGTCCTCACCCTTAATCTGCGCCATAATGGATGAAGAGGGGCGTGGCCCGTTCTCATCGCGCAACTGGTCGACCAGCCGCTGGGCCTGGAATTTGACAAAACGAACACCCGCATCTTGCAACCGCGGCAAATCCAGATCGAGGCTCGCTGCATGATCAAGGGAGAAACGAAAGCCCAGCGCGGCCAATTTATCCATACTGTCACGCATCTCTCGGGACCGTTGGATAAAGGCGTCCGCAGGCACTTCGAAAATCACAGCGCCTGAGAGGTCTTGATGCTCTGCCATGAATTCGAGAAAGATCGGGAAAAACCGTTCGTCCTCCAGGGAGGCAGCAGACACATTGCAGAAGACGCCGACCCGACGGTCCCGAGACACCAATTTTCGCACGATCTGGACGCATCTAAACAGGGTCAACGCGTCAATCATGCCGGACAAACGCGCCCGGCGTGCTGCATCGAGAAACTCCGCTGGAAGAATGAGAGAGCCGTCCTCGCGTCTCAACCGAGTGAGCCCTTCATAAAAAGATACCCGGCGCTGAGGCAGAGAAACGACCGGCTGTAGATGCAAATCGACACGATCATCTGCGAGTGCGGATTTCACGTCCTGCAAAGTCGGATCCGGTTTTGGGATGGCCATGCCATTGGCTGGAACAGGACCATTTGCCGTTCGCGCTGCAACCGTTTGCGACAAACGCTCAATCAATCCTTCCAGTTGCCGCATTTCAGCGACCAGGGCATCCCTGCGCTCGGTGAGTTCATGCTTAAGAGACGTTTCAACCGCATCGGTTCTGGCCTCCAAAACATTGACGCGCCGTGACGTGCTTTCCTGGGCAGCCAGGGCGTCTTGCAAGCGTCCATCGATTTTTGGCGCGACCCGGGAGAACAGGAAGAAGTGCATCTGGCCGAGGATCAGTGCGGCAAACGCGCCGCCCGCTCCCGCCAAGGGCCATTCTAGCCCCAGCTGGG
>JBCCTK010000052.1:0-20040 GCA_039198685.1 Pseudomonadota bacterium
ATGGGAAATTCGCCCAAGGCATAGGATGACTTCCAGGGCCTTCAGCGAGTCCAGTTCATCAATCAGAAATCGGCGGCAGGTGTTGATCTCCATGGCGGTTGGTTTGTTCTGGGGCGGAACGCACCGCACCGCATTTGTAATCCGAGCATCTTTAAGACTCAGTCCATCGTCGGCTCGTTTGCCATAATCGCCTTCGGAAAACCCGAAAGACTCGAGCGTTTGGTAGAGCAGGTCACCGGCCCAGTCGCCCGTAAAGGGGCGTCCTGTCCGATTGGCCCCGGTCAGTCCAGGCGCCAAGCCGACTATAAGCAGCTTTGCGTCAACGGAGCCAAAGGCGGGTACAGCGCCATTGAACCAGTCAGGATTGTCAGCTTTGGAATCGCGCCGAAAGTCACTCAACCGAGGACAGAGTGTGCACTCCCGGTGCGGCTCGGTCACGTATTAGTCCTCATCATCCATGTCATAGGAGTCTTCGCGGTCGTTTTCCCGGCGCGGGCGGGCAATCAGCTCTGCCATGTCCTGAAGATCGACAAACGCATCAGCCTCACGGCGCAGATCATCCGCAGCCATTGGGGGTTGGGACTTGACCGTCGATATGACTGTGACACGCACGCCACGTTGCTTAAGGGCGGCGATCAAAACACGAAAATCACCTTCGCCGGAAAAGAGAACGGCATGGTCAATCCGGTCTGCGACCGCAAGCATATCAACCGCGATCTCGACGTTCATATTGCCCCTTACTCGCCGGCGGCCTTCGCGATCTGTATACTCCTTGGCAGGCTTCTTGATGACGTTGAAACCGTTATAGGTCAGCCAATCGACCAAAGGGCGAATGGGAGAATAGTCGTCATTCTCCAGCAGTGTTGTGTAATAGTTTGCGCGAAGGAGACGACCTTTCTTACGAAATTCATCAAGAACTTTTCTGAAGTCGATCTCGAGATTCAGCCCGCGCGCCGCAGAATATAGATTTGCACCGTCAATGAAGAGGGCCAGGCGCTCATCTTTGTAAAATGCCATTGAAGTGTTCCAACTCGGTATAATCCCCACCGCTCTGGTTTCTTCCATTCCGCCTAAACGAGGCTGCCATGGACCGCAAGTCACTGTTGCAAGCGCGAAGAGCCCAGCGTATGAAGGACGGCTAACAGGAGATCGGACTTTATGGCGCGCGTTACCGTCGAAGATTGCATCGAAGAAATCCCAAATCGCTTTGAGCTGGTTCTCATGGCGGCCCACCGGGCACGTATGATACGTGAGGGCTCTCCGCTCACCGTCGACCGCGATAACGATAAGGACCCAGTGGTGGCCCTCCGTGAAATCGCCGATACGAGCGTTGATTTGAAAATCGTCAAAGAGTCTCTTGTATCGAGTCTCCAGGAGCTAAGCCCGGGCGAAGACGTGGAGCGCGAAGAGGACCGCCTGGCCCTGGAGTCAGGTCCAACAGCCACCGAGGACGACGTTATGCGTGCCTACCAGGCTGAGCTGGAATCCGGGCGTGACGATCGGATGTAGCGTTGAACGGTGCGGCGAGTAGTCTCCTCAGCCTCGCCCGCCCTGCACCGCAGGGCATGCGCAGCAACGACCAGGGTCCGCTTTCACGCCAAGCGTTGATCGAACGCGTTCGCGCTTATCATCCCGGTTTGGATGAGGCGCTTCTCTCTAAGGCTTACGACTTTGCGAAGCTCCACCATGGGGAGCAACTTCGCGCCTCGGGCGATCCTTATTATTCCCATCCCATTGCGGTGGCTGACCTGCTGGTTCAGGTTCGCCTCGACGAAGCGACCATTATTGCGGGTCTTCTCCATGACGTCGTCGAAGACACTGAGGTCTCGATTGGCGAAATCAGAGAGCGGTTTGGTGGTAATGTTGCCGATCTGGTCAATGGCGTAACAAAGCTCACGCGCCTGGAATATCGAAGCGAAGAGACCAAGCAGGCCGAGAACTTTCAGAAGTTCATTTTGGCCATGGTCAACGATATCCGTGTGCTGTTGGTGAAGCTGGCAGACCGGCTGCATAATATGCGCACAATCCATCACCTGAAGAAGCCGGAAAAGCGCCAGCGGATATCGCGTGAGACGATGGAAATCTATGCGCCACTTGCCCGGCGGGTCGGGCTCTATCATGTGGCTTCCGAGTTAGAAGACCTGGCCTTTGAACAGCTTAATCCCCAGGCCCGCGAAGCAATGACCCTGCGGCTTCAGCAGCTTGAAGCGGAAAACCACGTAGATCTCCAGCGGATCCGAGAGGACCTCCACGCAATTGTGGACGCCGCCGATATCCGCTGCAGGATCAAAGGACGTCGCAAAACCCCTTACTCGATCTGGCGTAAGTTAGAGCGCAAGCAGATTTCCTTTCGCGATGTTGCCGACATATTCGCATTTCGAGTGATCATCGAAGGCGATATCTCAGAGTGTTATCGCACGCTGGGTACTCTCCATACACTTTGGGCCTGCCTGCCAGATCGGTTTCGCGATTACATTTCGGTCCCTAAACAAAATGGCTATCGGTCGCTGCATACTACGGTGCGTGCGTCAGGCAATCGCCGAGTTGAACTCCAGATCCGCACCGAGGAGATGGACGAAAGCGCTGAGAACGGCGTCGCAGCCCATTGGAACTACAAAAACAGCCAGTATGGGCTCGATCTGGAAGCCGCACGCAAAGCTGGATTGGATCCGGAGGCGAACCTGCGCGCCTTTGCCGATCTAATCCAGCATGAAGCGGATCCAGGAGAGTTTCTCGAGCATGCCAAGCTGGAGATGTACCGGGAGAATGTTTTCACCTTTACGCCGAAAGGGCGCCTCATTCGACTCCCTAAGGGCGCGATGCCGCTGGATTTCGCCTATGAAGTTCACACGGCGATTGGCAATACATGTATTGGGGCACGTGTAAATGGTGAGAAACGCTCCCTGCGGACAGAACTCGCCAACGGCGATGTAGTCGACATCATCCGGGGGCGGGAAGAGCGCGCCCCTACGGGATGGGAAGCTCTCACGGTGACTGCTCGGGCCAGGGCGGCCCAAAGGCGGCTGGCCCGCGATCGAGAGACCCAGGATTTCTGCCGCCTGGGCCATGACCTTATCCGCAAGGCGCTGCGTCAGGCAGATATCGATCCGGTTGGGGTCCGAATGGACCAGAGCGCGGAGCGGGCTGGCTTTGAGTCTTCAGACGCTTTGGCCGTCGCGGTTGGCAATGGCAGCTATTCGACCAGAGACCTCATCCAAGCTGTATTTCCCGGCTATGAACCAGACCTGACAAGCGACCCCTCAAAGATGCCACTTGATGATCAACACGCAGACCGGCTGGTTGCCGGCGAGGCATTGACGCCGGGCGTGACGCTTCACCTTGGGCAGTGTTGCATGCCTGTACCTGGAGAGCGCATTCTCGGCATCCGAGAGCACGGGCGAGGACTGGTGGTGCATACAATCGGGTGTAACCGGCTGGCCGCATATGACGACCGGCCTGAACTGTGGGTGGACCTGGAGTGGACCGAACTCGCCAAGACGGGCGCTGTTGCCGTAGCGCGGATACGGGTGACTGCGGTGAATCAGAAGGGGGTTCTCGCGATGCTCTGCACGGCTGTGGCCCAGGCCAATGGCAACATCATCGCCATCGCCACAGGGCGGCGTGCTGAGGAGTTTATTGATCTGGACGTCGACATCGAAGTGGAAGACATCAAACGAATGACACAGATCCTGGCGGCCCTCAGGTCTTTGGCCGTCGTTGACGCTGCGGTGCGTGTCCAGGGAGACCAAGCGTGACCCGTGACGACGTTCTTGAAGTTTTCAGCGAGTCCGGGGCGCTTTTGCGGGGCCATTTTATTTTGTCATCGGGTCGACGCAGCCCCGTATTTCTGCAGAAAGCTTTGGTTTTTTCCAATCCACAGAATTCGGAACGTTTGTGTCGCGCCCTCGCCGATCAAGTGACGATGGCGTTCGGAAAAATAGATGTTGTGGCGGGACCCGCCGTGGGCGGGATTATACCGGGATATGAAACGGCTCGCCAGCTAGGCGCCCGGGCCGTATTTGCCGAGCGGGTGGATGGCGTACTGACCTTTCGCAGAGGCTTTTCGGTGTCCGAGGGTGAGCGGGTTTTGATTTGCGAAGATATTGTTACCACGGGGCTCTCGTTTCGTGAGACAGTTGAATCCCTCAGTCATCTACCGGGTGAAATCGTCGGTGGCGCATGCATCATTGACCGCTCCAATGGAAGCGCGGATGTGGGATGTGAACTGGTTGCCCTCGCATCGGTGGATTTTCCGGATTATGCCGCAGACGATCTACCTGAGGCTCTGGCTGCTATTGAGCCGATAAAGCCAGGCAGCCGGGGGCTGGCATGATGCCGGACCGCCTTCGGCTCGGCGTGAATATTGATCATGTTGCGACGGTTCGAAACGCGCGCGGTGGCGATCACCCTGACCCGGTGCGTGCAGCAAAGCTGGCTGCAGAGGCCGGCGCCGACGGAATAACGATTCATTTGCGTGAAGATCGCCGCCATATCATGGATGATGACCTCAAGCGCATCCGCGAAGCCAGTGAACTGCCGATCAATTTGGAAATGGCCGCTACAGACGAGATGCTGGGTATCGCACTCAGTTACCGGCCTGAGACCAGCATGTTTGTGCCCGAGAAACGTGAAGAGCGTACGACGGAAGGTGGACTGAACCCGGCGCGAGAACACAATAAGCTTGCGCCCATGGTGCGCGCGCTGCGGGAAAATGGCAGCCGAGTGTCTCTTTTTATCGAGCCCGATCCAGTCCAACTGGCGGCCGCCAAGGCCATGGAAGTCGATATTTGCGAATTCCATACGGGTCGATTTGTTGAGTTGTTTCAGGCGGGCGACGAAGCCCTTGCGGCCCTGGAGTGCGAGCGGATCGCAACGGCCGCAAGACAGGCCGTCGCCATGGGCATTGAACCCCAAGCAGGTCATGGCTTGTCTTTTGATACGGTCAGGCCAATCGCGGCAATAGAAGAACTGACTGAACTCAACATCGGTCACTTTCTAATGGGAGAAGCAATATTTATTGGCCTCGGAGAAGCCGTAAGGCGCATGCGTGAATTGATGGATGAGGCCCGTTCATGATTGTCGGGCTCGGCCAGGACATGTGCAATATTGAACGCATCGAGAAAACGCTTGATCGCTTCGGAGAACGGTTTGTCCATCGTGTGTTTACACCGGTTGAGATTGCCAAGGCGGAGAAGCGTCGGCGGCGCGCTGAAACCTATGCGAAACGTTTTGCAGCCAAGGAAGCCTGCGCGAAGGCGCTCGGGACGGGTGTTCCGAGACGTGGCGTGCATTGGAAACATATGGGGGTGGTGAACCTGCCGACAGGTAAGCCGACCATGGATCTGACCGGCGGCGCAGCGACTCGTTTAACGGCTATGATTGAGCCAGGGCTTCTGCCCCTCATTCACCTGACTATTACAGATGACTATCCTTGGGCCCAGGCCATGGTGATTATTGAGGCCGTTCCAAACAGGTCAGATGCATGAAGCCCGCCCAAAGTAAACGGACGCGATTGAGAGCCAAGGCGCAGCCGAAGGGGCCGCAATTGTCTGACGTCGCGTTTGATGCCATTTGCGCGGCGCTGGGCTATACGTTCAAGGACCGTGACCTGCTGACACGTGCGTTCACCCATCCCAGTGCGCTGCCACCTGGCGATCCTGGACTGTCGTCAAACCAACGTCTTGAGTTTCTAGGGGACCGGGTCCTTGGCCTGGTCATCGCCGAGCGCCTCTTCACCCGAAGGCGCTCCGAACGGGAAGGGCACCTGGCGCCGAGATTGAACCGGTTGGTCAGCAAGAAAGCCTGCGCGGAAGCCACGCGCCATGTCGGCCTTGGGAAGTTCGTGCTGATGTCACCCCATGAAATCGAGCAGGGCGGGCGAGAACGCGATACGACGCTGGGTGATCTGTGCGAGTCGGTTGTCGCTGCGATATATATTGATAGCGGGCTGACCAAGGCGCGGGGGTTCATAGAGAAAGCCTTTGGCCCCCAATTGAATGAAAAGTCCAAACGGTTGAAAGATCCCAAAAGCTTGCTGCAAGAATGGGCGCAGTCCCACGGTCATGATTTGCCGCGTTATCGCATGTTGGACCGGCGGGGACCCGATCACGCGCCCGAATTCGTTGTAAAAGTAGAGATCGGAGACAGTTTGGCTGAGACCGCCATCAATCGCTCGAAGCAAGATGCAGAACGCGCCGCCGCCCTTAAATTGCTGACCTTGGTAGAACCAAAAGATGGGTAGCGTCGACACGATCCGTAGAGCGGGTTTTGCAGCGATTATTGGGGCGCCAAATGCGGGCAAGTCGACCCTGGTAAACCGATTGGTTGGTTCGAAAGTGGCGATTGTCACCCACAAGGTCCAAACCACACGCTTCCCCGTGCGTGGGATCGCCCACCATGGCGACACCCAAATCGTGCTGCTCGATACGCCGGGCATATTCTCAGCGCGCTCACGGCTGGACCGGGCCATGGTCCAATCGGCTTGGGCGGGGGCTGACGATGCCGATTGCAGGGTACACCTGGTCGATGCTGCCGCTTGGATAGCGACCGCGCCGAGCCCCGCTCAAGCCAAGTCCATGGAGGATGATCGACGGGTCACCGAAACATTGAAGCAGCAAGATAAGAAGGCCATTCTGGCGCTGAACAAGATTGACCTGTTCGACCATGCGGAAGTGCTTGCATTGATTGAAGCGTTCAACGCAAGCGGCGTTTACGATGACATCGTGCCGATCTCGGCAGAAAATGGGGATGGGGTTGAAGGGCTGGCGCAAGTGTTGGCGGAAAGAATGCCCGATGGTGACCCACTCTATCCCGAGGACCAAGCCGCTGATCTCCCGATGCGCTTGATGGCGGCGGAGATTACGCGCGAACGACTCATGCTGCGTCTCCATCAAGAATTGCCGTATCAGCTGACTGTTGAGACGGAGGCGTGGGAGGAGCGCGCGGACAGTTCTGTGAGGGTCCAGCAAGTGATCATTGTAGGCCGAGAGGGTCACAAGGCCATGGTTCTGGGCAAGGGTGGCAAGGTGGTTCGCGAGATTGGACAGAGTGCACGCGAAGCCATGGGCGAGCTTCTGGGACAAACCGTTCACCTCTTCTTGTTCGTGAAAGTTGACGCGCGTTGGCAAGAGAAACGGGAGCGCTATGAAGGCTTGGGGCTCGACTTCGACGCCGAATAACCGGTCAATTACGCCATGCAGTGGACAGATGAGGGCATTGTACTCGGAGGGCGCCGTTTTGGAGAAAGCGGCCTGATTTTGGACGTCTTGACGTCGCAAAAGGGGCGGCGCTCAGGCCTGGTTTATGGTGGCGCATCGCGAAAAAAGCGCGGCCAATTCGAAGTCGGAAATTCTGTAAACCTTGCCTGGTCTGGCCGCCTCGAAGACCAGCTTGGGCGTTTTGATGTTGCAGAAGCGACCCGGTCCAGGGCGGCGCTGCTGCTCGATTCCCAATCTGCTTTGCTCGCGATTTCGACCGTCGCGTCGGTCTTGCGCGGCAGCATCAATGAAGGCGATGAAGCCGCATCTGCGGTCTACGCACCCAGCCTTTTGATGTTGGATGCTGTTTCTACAAGCGACGTTTGGCCGGCGCTCTATGTTCGCTGGGAACTTGGTTTGCTCTCAACATTGGGATTCGGCCTCGACCTGGAACAGTGCGCACTGTCCGGTGCCAATGATGGGCTCACCCATGTTTCGCCAAAGACAGGTCGTGCGGTACGCGGGTCTGAGGCGGAAGGATATGTCGATCGACTGCTGGCTCTTCCAGCGTTCCTCATAAATGCTTCGGCGCCAGCGCCGGATGCCGACATCTTGAGCGGGCTTGCCCTGACCGGCCACTTTTTGGAGCAGCGGCTCTTTACCTCTGTCAATCGAACGCTGCCGGAACCGCGTCAGCATTTGGTCACGATGCTGGCCAAATCAGCAACCGTCACGCCCTGAAACTTTGGTGTTTCTTAACCAATGCCGCGCTCTTGTTAATCTTGCTCGGCGTGGCCCCATGCTCTGCTGGCATTGCATTTTAGAGGGAGAGACGCGATGAGCGACACGATGGACAACCACTCAGACCGCGTCATTAGTGAACCCATGAGCGAGGCGCTTTCCAAGCGCTATCTCGCCTACGCCCTATCAACGATTACTGCCCGGGCACTTCCCGATGTCCGCGATGGCCTCAAGCCCGTGCAGAGACGTATTCTTTACGCCATGCGCGAGCTTAAGCTGAATCCGGAGGGGGCTTACCGCAAGTGCGCAAAGATCGTCGGCGAGGTGATGGGTAATTATCACCCCCATGGCGACTCAGCGATCTACGACACGCTTGTTCGGCTCGCCCAGGACTTTTCAGTTCGCTATCCCCTCGTCGACGGGCAAGGTAATTTCGGCAACATAGATGGCGATGCCGCTGCAGCCATGCGCTACACGGAAAGCCGAATGACGGATGCTGCCAAGCTCCTGTTGGAAGGCCTGGATGAAGACGCCGTTGATTTTCGCGTCACCTATGATGAGTCGAATGAAGAACCGGTCGTCTTGCCCGCGGGGTATCCCAATCTGCTTGCGAATGGCGCAACTGGTATTGCCGTTGGCATGGCCACTTCAATTCCACCTCACAATGCCGCCGAGGTCATTGATGCAGCTCTCCTGCTCATCAAGGACAAGAATACGCCCCTCAATGAACTCATGAACGTTTTGCCTGGCCCGGATTTTCCCACCGGCGGGGTTGTCATTGAACCACGCTCATCCATCCGCGAGGCCTATGAGACCGGACGCGGCGGATTCCGAATGCGCGCCAAGTGGCAGGTTGAGGACCTTGGTCGCGGCACCTGGCAGATCGTAGTCACTGAGATTCCCTATCAAATCCAGAAGGGCCGGCTCATTGAGAAACTGGCTGAGCTGATTGAGAACAAAAAAGTCCCACTGCTGGATGATGTGCGCGATGAGAGCGCAGAAGATATTCGACTGATCCTTGAGCCGCGCTCGAAGTCTGTTGATCCAGATGTGCTTATGGAGAGCCTGTTTAAAGCGTCGGACCTTGAATCGCGCTTTTCCCTTAACATGAATGTGTTGAACGATGGCGTGCCCCAGGTGATGGGGCTGCGGGGCATCCTACGCGCCTATCTCGACCATCGCCGCGAAGTCGTTCAGCGGCGCGCACGCCACCGACTGGAGAAGATAGAGAAGCGCCTTCACGTCCTTGATGGATATCTGATCGCCTATCTCAACATCGATGAAGTCATCCGAATCATCCGGGAGGAAGACGATCCCAAGCAGGAGATGATCGACCGGTTTTCCATCACCGATATTCAAGCTGAGGCCATTCTCAATCTGCGTCTTCGGGCATTGCGCAAACTGGAAGAGATGGAGCTTCGCGGAGAGCATGATCGACTGAGCCAGGAGCGCGATGATCTGAAGCTCTTGCTTGGCTCGGAGGCGCGCCAGTGGACCAAGGTCGCCAAGGAGCTGAAGGAGGCGCGCAAGGTCTTTGATCCCGAGAGCGAGCTGGGCCGGCGCCGCGCGATATTTGGCGACGCCCCTGACATCGATCTCGATGCCGCACTTGAAGCGTCAACCCCAAAGGAGGCCTTCACTGTCCTGCTTTCCAACAAAGGTTGGATTCGCGCGATGAAGGGCCACGGGCATGATGCCAGTCAAGCCAAGTTCAAAGAGGGCGATGATCTCTTCCAATCCGTAGAGGTTTGGTCGACTGACAAGGTTATTTTGATGTCATCGGATGGGCGCGCTTTCACTCTGGCGGCCGACAAGCTTCCCGGTGGACGCGGGCATGGCGAACCGATCCGTCTGTCGATCGATCTGGAAGATCATGTCGACATTCACTCGATGTTTAAACTGGATGAGACGAGGAAACGGGTGGTTGCATCCACCGCAGGATATGGATTCATCGTTCCCGAATCCGAACTGATCTCAAGCCGAAAGGCTGGTAAGTCGGTGGTGTCCGTTCCCGATGGGGCTGTGCTTTGTGTATGTGAGGTCGCTGACGGAGACCAAGTGGGTATAATTGGCTCAAATCGGAAGATGCTGGTTTTTGATCGAGGGGACTTGCCTGAAATGGTGCGCGGCAAGGGTGTGAAACTTCAATCCTATCGAGGCGATGACGGGTTAACCGATGTCATCGTGTTTCACCGTGAAGATGGCCTCTTTGTGATCGAGCCGAGCGGTCGAAATCGAGGCATTTCTGAATGGACCGAATATATTGGCAAGCGTGCCCAGGCCGGTAAGACCGTACCGAAAGGATTCCCACGCTCGGGCCGGTTCAATGGCTAGGCTTGCCGCCACCATCGCGCGCGGCTAGTCAGGCGTGCCACTATCTGGGAGGGATTACATGGAACCGTTCTACATCATCTTGGGGCTTATTGCGCTGATCGTGATCGGCACGATTGCGATCTATAATGGTTTGGTGTCGAAACGACAGCGTTGCAATCAAGCCTTCGCCGATATCGACGTCCAGCTCAAGCAGCGACAGAATCTTATTCCGAATCTCGTTGAAACGGTCAAAGGGTACGCCACCCATGAGCAGGAAACGCTTCAGCAAGTCATTCAAGCGCGCAATGCAGCAATGGCTGCCTCTGATCCCGGATCGGTCGAAAAGGCAGAAACACTGCTGTCTGGAGCATTGGGAAAGTTGTTCGCGCTTGCCGAAGCTTATCCAGACTTGAAGGCCAATACGAACTTCATCCAGTTACAGGAAGAACTCTCAATAATTGAAGACAAATTGGCGGCGGCCCGCCGGTTCTATAACTCTGCTGTTCAGGCGTACAACACGGCCCGGGAGCAGTTTCCAGGTTCTGTCATTGCTGGCATGTTCAATTTTGATCCCCGCAATTTCTTTGATGTCGGCATAGAGGCGCGCGAAAGTCTGTCGGTCGTGCCGGAGGTAAAGTTCGGAAACTAGGGACTTTTAATAATTCAACGTGATTCTAAACGTTGACCGCTCGAACATCTGTTTGAGCGGGTTTTTATAAAATGTGAGGAACTTTTCCTATCGCGCCGCAATGGCTGGAAGCCACGTTGCCAGCGATGGAATGGCGGCGACGAGTGCGATCATGAGCAGTTGCAAGCCAATGAACGCAATGGCACCGCGCCATATGTCGGCGGTTGCGATGCTGTCGGATGCTGCGCCGCGCAGATAGAAAAGCGCAAAACCGAACGGCGGGGTGAGAAAGCTCGTCTGGAGGTTAAGCGCCATAAGGATGGCCAGCCAGATCGGATCAAATCCCATAATAATGAGTGGTGGCGCGACCAAGGGGACGACAACGAAGACGATCTCGATGAAGTCCAAGAAGAAGCCCAGAACGAACATCACCAGCATTGTGATTGCCAGCGCGCCCCATTTGCCACCAGGGACGGAAGCCAGAAACTCTGCCACAAAATCGTCGCCCCCAAATCCGCGAAAGACGAGGGCAAACAATGACGCTCCAATAAGGATAAGGAACACCATGGCGGTGATATGTGAGGCGCTTTTGAATGATGCTTTAAACTGATCGGCGCGATAGAGGACCATGAGCCCAGCAAAGAGGCTGGCCAAGAAGACGAGCGAAGCCAGGGCCGCTGCGGCAATTCCAATCGCCTCTCCCAGAGGAATCTCCGCCCGACTGATCCTCAAATCCATCGCATTGGAGAGAAGCAACAGCAGAATCAAGCAGATCAGGCCCACCGTAATTATGGCGCGAAACAGACCACCCCTCTTTATTGATGGCGACAATCTCAATCCTGCCAGGAGAATGGCCCCGGCTGCGCCAACAGCCGCGGCTTCTGTCGGTGATGCGACTCCGCCAAGAATAGAGCCCAGAACAACGATAATCAAAAGGAGGGGTGCCCCTAGGCCAGAGGCAATTTCTCCAAAGGTGAGGCGTGATTCAAATTCCGCTTCCACCGGAGCAGGGCAATCTGTTGGCCGAAGAAGCGCCGTCAGCGCGATAAATGCGAGATATACAGTAACCAGCAGCAAGCCTGGAACAAGTGCACCGGCAAACAAGTCCCCAACAGATACCACGCTGGGTCCGACACCGCCTGACAAACTAGCGCTTTGGTTGGCGTTTGAGATGGCGTCGGCCAGGAGGATGAGAACGATCGAGGGCGGAATGATCTGCCCAAGTGTGCCCGCCGCAGCGATGGTTCCAGAGGCCAATTTCGGGCTGTAGCCTTGTTGCATCATGGTTGGTAGCGCGATGAGGGTCATGGTTATGACTGTTGCGCCGACGATGCCAGTAGACGCGGCCAGCAATGCGCCGACGATGATCACTGCATAGCCGAGCCCACCGCGAACGGAGCTGAGTAAGCGTCCCGCAATGTGAAGGAGGTCTTCTGCGACCCGCGAGCGCTCCAGAACGACACCCATGATCACGAAGAGCGGCACCGCGATGAGCACCTGATTCTCCATGGAACCCTGAATACGGGCTGGAAAGCCTTTCAGAAATGCTTCGGGAAAGACGCCCAGAGCGATCCCGATGAGCGCAAACACGAGCGCGACGCCGCCCAGTGTAAGGGCGACGGGAAACCCACCCATCAAGGCGAGAATGGCGCATGCAAACATGGCCATGGCAAGGATGACTTCGATCTCCATCAGCCTGTCACCGCACCCTGCGGGTCTTCAGGGGCTCTGAGTCCCGTCAGGGTTTGAGCTGCCTTGATGGCCTGACTGAGACCTTGCGCCATCAGCAAGACGGCAAATAGCGGGATGAGCGTGCGAAAGAGAAACAAGATTGGCAAGCCATCACTCTCGCGAGAGGCCTCGAAATTCATCCAGGACCGGACGAAGGACGGAGAAATCGCTGACCAGAGGACCAATGCGCAGATCGGGAAGAGGAATAGATAGATCCCGACGAGTTCAGCCGCCGCCCGGCCCCTAACGCCGAAGCGCGGCCGGAGAATATCAACACGAACATGGTCGTTTTCACGCAAGGCGCTGGCACTTGCCAGAAGGAACATCGCAGCAAACCCGTAAACCACAATCTCGCTGAGCCATGAGAACGACAAACCGAAGACATATCGCAAGATCACCACGAGCAATTGTGTGACCACAATCACGACGCCGCATGCCATCGCCATAGCCAATGCCGCTGATGAAATTCGATCAATGAAAGACGCCAGATGGTCTGCCGTTGAATGCAGGCGCCGTCCGTACAGGAGGCACACCAGTGGGAAAAGAAGAAGCGGGGAAAGCGCAACGCCAGTCCACTTAAGCCCTGTTCCTAAGTGAAGGAAAGCGTCTGCCATGGCGAGATCAATCGGCCGATCCGCTTTCCCGCGCTGTATAATAAGCGCCATCGGAGACCCCCGCCCAGCCGCGCATCGCCTTCAAAGACGTTTCGAAGCTGTCATAGATCCGCTTTTCCAGCGCTCCGGAGTTCCCTGCATCGCTGCGCACATCGCCACTGGCTTCAGTCATCTGCGCGACGACATCTGCCGGGAAGCTGCGCAGTTGCGTGCCATGTTCCGATGTCAGTAATTCCAAATGGCGCGCGTTCTGAAAGGTGAACTCACCCACGCTGAGATGATTCACCGTGCTGCAGGCCGACTGGATAATGGCTTGTTCGGTCGACGTGAACCCGTCCCAGACACCGCGGTTGACCCCGACGGCCAGAGACGCGCCGGGCTCATGAAACCCTGGCCCGTAATAGTATGGAGCCTCCCTATGGAATCCGAGGAAAAAGTCGTTCCAAGGACCAACCCATTCCGTGGCATCGATCTGGCCGGTCTGTAACGCCTGATAGATCTCGCCACCCGACAGGGCGACAGCCGAACCGCCCAGCGACCGGAGCACGTCACCACCTTGCCCGGGAATCCGCATCTTCAGGCCGTTCAAATCGTCCAGGCTATTTACCTCGCGCTTGAACCAGCCGCCCATTTGGTGGCCCGTATTGGCCGCCTGCAGTGCTTTAACGCCATATTGGCCAGACAATTCATCCCATAGCGCCTGGCCACCACCAAAGTCTATCCAGCCCATAATCTCCTGGGCGGTCATGCCCATCGGGACGGCTGTGAAGAAAGGGAAGCCTTCGGATTTGGCTTTCCAATAATATTCTGCTCCGTGATACATGTCCGCCGTGCCATCTGCGACTGCATCAAAGCACTGGAAGGCAGGAACCAATTCACCGGCCGCAAAAACGCGCACTTCTATCGTACCTTCCGAAAGTGCGTTTATCTGTTCTGCGACGCGTTCAGCCGCGCGTCCGAGACCGGGTAAGTTCTTTGGCCAGGTGGTCACCATGGTCAGGCGCTTGCGTCGCCTGGCGACGGCAGGTGCGGCGGGTCCGTCTGATGTCGAGGCACTTCCACACGCTGCGAGCCCCGCGCCCGAAACGCCAATCGCTGCCGCGCCGATGAATTTTCGGCGATCGATCATGCCAGCCTCCCCATTAATGCTTATTCTAATCGTGGTCTGAAAGCGGGCGCCACGTTTCGCCGTCAAGAACTTCTAGCGGTTTGTAGTCCCGCTTGTAATCCATTTTTGCGCTGCCCTTGATCCAATAGCCCAGATAAACGTGCGGAAGGCCGAGTTGTTGCACCTGCTGGATATGATCCAGGATCATCATCCGCCCCAGGCTGCGGCGGTCCTGCGCCGGATCGAAGAACGTATAAACCATGGACAAGCCATCGCGTAGCACATCGGTGATGGAGCACGCCATCAGCGGCGAGTCGCTATCATGGCCAAGTCGGTATTCGAATATAAGGCTGCGCACGGGACTATCTGCGACCATGTTCACATAATCGCGGAAGGTCATATCCGACATACCTCCGCCCTCATGGCGCTCTTGCAAATACTTGCGCAGCAGACGAAACTGCCCTCGTGTGGGTTGAGCTGGAACGGGGGATCTCGACAAGTCCTTGTTGCGATTCATCACGCGGCGATGGTTTCGCGACATCTGGAAAGCGCGTGCATCGACGCGGACGCTGCGGCACGCGTTGCACCCCGGACAGGCCGGCCGATAAGCGATACCCTGTGACCGACGGAAACCCGATTGGCTCAGCGTGTTGTGCAGGGAATCTGCATCAGAAACGACCAGGCTCGTAAACGCTTTGCGTTCCCGCTTGCCCGGCAGATAAGGGCAGGGGGAGGGATTGGTTAGAAAGAAACGCAGATTGCGTTTCAGCCCAATCGGGAAGGTTTGAGAGTCATTTAGCTTCATCAGATGCGGATTTAGGCAGTTATAGATCAAAACGCCAAGGGGCGATTACCGTGAAAGCTGCCCAGAGCAAAATCACCAGTGGTCCGCCAAACTTCACAAAGTCACTAAATTTATAATGCCCCGGACCCATGACCAAAAGGTTTGTCTGGTAAGCGATCGGGGTCGCGAAACAGCAATTGGCACCATAAATAACAGCTAAAAGGTAGGGCAGGGGGTCTGGCGCGCCGATCTGTTCGGCCGCTGAAAGGGCGATTGGCGAGAATAAAACTGCGGTGGCCGCATTGCTCAAAAGGTTGGTCATCACCGCCACCGCAAGGAAGACAGCAGAAAGCACGGCGAGCGGGCCATAGGGTTCTGCCAGCGCCACGACGCCCATGGCAATTATGCGGTCGGCCCCGGTCAATTCCAGTGCTGACCCCATGGCAATGGCTGCGGCGATGACCAGAAAGATTCGCAGGTCCAGGGCTCTGGCGGCTTGCCTGCTATTCAAACACCCCAGCACGATCATTGCGACGGCAGCCAGGATGGACGCGTGTAGGATAGACAAAAAGCCCGTGGCCGCGGCGACAACCATAGCCACAGCGATCAGGCGCGCCGACAGGGCTTTTGCAGACAGGTCGATTTCCGTTTTGGACCATTCAAGCAGGATAAGGTCACGGCTCACGCGAAGTTCCCGGAGGGCGTCTGAAGGCCCGCACAAGAGGAGTGTGTCGCCTGCCTCAAGCCGGATTTCGCCCAATTTTGCACGAATCATATGCGAACGGCGTTGAATGCCGAGCACAACGGCACGTGTGAGACGGCGAAAGCCCAACATTTCAACCGTGCGACCAGCCATGCGAGACCCTGGTGCAACCACGGCTTCTGTTAACACAAGTGACCTTGGGGATTCATTGTCGTCGTCAACACCCGTCCCAGACCGCCAGATTTGCTCCAGCATCTGAGAATGGGTCGACAAGACACTCATTAGCGCCGAGCGCGTGGCCGCAACAATGACAAGGTCTCCTTGCTCCAGCGCGACATCCTCAAATGGCGGCAAGATCGCGCGCTCTCCGCGCTGTATCACGCGCACGGTGAAATTGGGGAGTTCTTTGAACATGCCCGCAATCGGCTTTCTGCCGATCAGGAAGTGATCCTTGCCCACTTCAATCTGCGCGACGAATTGCTTGCCGCTGGACGTGATGATGTCTTCGTCGAGGCCGCTTCGAGAGGGCAGCAAAATTTTTGAAAATAGCATCAGATATAGAAATCCGACTCCCGCCAGCATCAATCCCACAGGGGTCTGGTCAAAGAATCCCAGTTCTACTTGCTGGATCCGTAGATAGGTTTCAGCGGCCAACAAATTGGTCGATGTGCCGATTAGCGTGGTCATCCCAGCAAATATGCTCGCGAAACTCAAAGGAATCATCAGCTTTGAGGGGGAGCCCTTCATATGTTGGGCAATCGCGCTCATCACGGGTAAAAACATGATTACCACAGGAGTGTTGTTGATGAACGCAGAGATCACAAACACGGTGGCAAATGTTGCGCACAATGTAAGGCGCGGTCGGCGAACATAGGCGCTCAGTAAACCACGAGTAGGCGCTTCCAACGCTCCCGTTTGAAAAAGGCCCTGGCCGACAACCAGAAGCGCCATGATCGTGATCAAGGCGGGGTTTCCAAATCCAGCCAGGAGGTTGCTCGCATTCACTGGCATGCCTGCGGCATCTGTGGCGCCCGGGAGCACGAACAGTAACATCAAGGCGGCAATAATCCCCACCGAGATGATTTCCATAGACCACTTGTCAGATGCATACAGTCCAATCGAAACCATGACGATCGCAAGGCTTGCCAGCATGGGCCAATGGTTCATTAACTCTGAAAACACTCGGGGCTCCGCAAGACTCAACCGCGCGAGTGATGCGTGACTATTCAGTGACTTGCAAGATGAGGGTCACACGGCGGTTTGCCGCGAGGTGTGGTTCCTCGGCTCGCAGCGGCCTGGTCGCTCCAAAGCCCGTTATGCCGACAATCCTCGAAGGGCCAATGCCAGCCTGCTCTAGAAACTGTCTAGCCATATCCGCCCTGTCTAGGGATAAGGTCCAGTTGTCGCCGGTGGTACCGGACGCTGGAAATGCATCGGTGTGGCCTTCAATCTGGATGGGCCACGCAAAAGACTTCAAAATATCGCTGAGCGCAGCCAGTGTGCGACGCCCCTCAGGGGTGAGTTCGGCGCGTCCCGTCGCAAACATCGGACTCGCCTGGCGGTCTATGACATCGATCCTGATATTGTCATCTTTCACAACGACAGAGAGGTTTTGACGAAAGGCGGAGAGGGCCTTTGTCTGGTCCAGCATAAGCGCTGTCCCTTGCGCGAGTTGCGCAGGCGTTGTCTCCGTTTTTGAGGCCGTAATGTCCGCGTCCCCGCGGAAGTATCCAGCCAGGGCGGATTTGTTGCCGGTAGTCGTATCATTGACCAGCCAAAGCACAAGGAAGAGCGCCACAAGCGCAGTTAGGAAGTCGGCATATGCCAACTTCCAAGTGCCCAATTGACGGGCCGGCGCAAAGGGCATTCTGCCCTGTTGGCGCCGATAGGCGTCTGCGATTGCCATACCGGTTCCTGATCTTTCTGATCGGCATGGTATGGCTAACATGGTGTGGTTGAGATCTTTTGAGGCTTAGTGCGGAGTTTTCCGTCAAATTCGATCTATCCTGCTAGGGGTGGACTAGTCCAAGACAAGACGGAGAGAACATCATGGCAAGAGTGGCTTTTCTGGGCCTTGGAGCGATGGGAGCGCCGATGGCGGGTCACCTCGCCAAACGCGGCCACCGCGTCACCGTATGGAACAGGACCAGCGCCAAGTCAGATGGATGGGCCAAATCCTATAAGGGCCACACCGAACGTGAGCCGGCCGCTGCGGTCTTTGGCAGCGAGTTCGTTTTCATGTGTCTCGGGGACGACCCTGACGTGGAGCATGTTTTCAAGGCAATCGAGCCCTCCCTGGGAGGTGGTATGGTTGTGGTGGATCACACCACCGCCAGCGCGGGTTTGGCAAGAAGCCTCTATGAACGCTCGAAAGCAAAGGGCGCCGCCTTTATTGATGCGCCAATTTCTGGCGGCGAAGCCGGGGCTCAGAAGGGCGCCCTGACCATTATGTGCGGGGGAGACAGGGGCGCATTCGACAAAGCAAGTCCCGTGATGGACGCTTACGCCAAACGGATGACGCTGATTGGCGAAAGTGGTGCTGGACAACTGGCAAAATCCGTCAACCAGATTTGTATTGCGGGAATTCTGCAAGGCCTATCAGAAGGGCTGGCTTTCGCTGAATCAGCGGGGCTCGACCTAAAAACCGTTGTCGAAGCGATTTCTGGCGGAGCAGCTCAAAGCTGGCAAATGGACAATCGGTCCGAGACGATGGGTCAGCGTGAGTTCGAGTTTGGATTTGCCGTTGACTGGATGCGCAAGGATTTGCGAATCGCGCTCAGGGCAGCCCAAGAGACCGGTGCATCCTTGCCAGCAACAGCATTGGTCGACCAGTTTTATGCCGATGTCCAAGCCATGGGCGGCGGGCGCTGGGACACCTCGTCTCTGATCGCGCGATTGAAAGCAGATCCGGAGAAATGAGACGTATCGAAATTCATCTTAAGGGAGGAGATTCGTTTGAATCCGTGATTCGGGCGGTAAAACATTTCGACACAATCGATTACTCCATCATTCATACAAAGCCTGGCGATCGTCGCTTGGTCAGTATCTTGATGCGCGAGGGAAACAGCCAGGAACTCATTGACGCGATACATTCCACGCTCGAAGGCCAGCGCGACTGGCGATTGAGTGTGATTGCCATTGAAGCGTCTCTTCCAAAGGCTGAGTCGACCGATGGAGAAAAGGACGCGCGCAATACCCAGGCAATCCGCGAGGAGATCCTTCAGGATATCGGAAAGGGTGCAGTCTTTGACCGCGACTTTGCCATTTTTGTGGGGCTTTCAACGGTCGTTGCCGCTGTCGGAATGAATTCTGGCAGCGTCGCGGGAGTGATTGGGGCCATGGTCATAGCACCGTTACTCGGACCCATCCTGGCTTTTGCCATGGGCGCGGCGTTGGGCGATTCAGCACTGCTGCGCCAGTCCGGACGAACGCTCATATCCGGAATAATGATTGCTTTGCTATGTGGGCTGCTTTTGTCCTTTATCGTGCCTGTTGATCTTTCAAGTACTGAGCTCACCAGTCGCGCGGAAGTCCGACTTGACGCTGTTGCATTGGCTTTAGCTGCGGGCGCGGCAGCCGCACTCAGCGTCGCCAAAGGGCAGGGGGCCGGATTGGTGGGGGTGATGGTTGCCGCAGCGCTGTTGCCTCCAGGGGCCGCTATGGGCCTTCTCGTGGGATCAGGTGAACTGGAATTGGGAGCCCGTGCTTGCCTGCTGCTGGCGCTCAATGTGGCCTGCCTCATCCTGGCAGCTCTTCTGACGTTCCGGCTTCGGAAAATTCAACCAAGACAGTGGATCGAGCAGAAAAATGCGAATGCTGCGGTCGCCATCAACACTGCGTTCTGGGTGGCGTGTCTCATCATTGTTGGCGCTTTGATACTTTACTTTGATCTCGGCGCGCGGGTTGAGTTCCCTTAAAACTCTGCCAACTCCCGGGCGCGGCGTTGGATAGCGCCGTAATCCAGTTTTCCCGTTCCCAAGACGGGGATTTCATCGACAAGGAAGATTTTCTTCGGCACAGACAGCTCTGCTACGCCATGGTTCTGAGCCCAGGCGAGGATATCGCTTCGATTGGCATCCGGGCACTCCGAAAGTAGCACTTCCCGATCCCCGCAAGGGGGAACAAGTTGTGCTACTTTCGGAGTGCCCGGATGCCAATCGAAGCGATATCCTCGCCTGGGCTCAGAACCATGGCGTAGCAGAGCTGTCTGTGCCGAAGAAAA
>JBCCTK010000053.1:0-19749 GCA_039198685.1 Pseudomonadota bacterium
CGGCCTGCAGCGCAAATGGCCGGTTTACCTCTCCACCAAGAACACCATCATGAAAAAGTATGATGGCCGGTTCAAAGACATCTTCCAGGAGGTGTTTGAGAACGAGTTCGCCGACAAGTTTGCCGAGTGGGGCGGCACGTATGAGCACCGTCTGATCGACGACATGGTGGCGGCCTGCCTGAAATGGTCCGGCGGCTATGTCTGGGCCTGTAAGAACTATGATGGCGATGTGCAGTCTGACACGGTGGCCCAAGGGTATGGCTCGCTCGGCTTGATGACCTCCGTCCTGATGTCGCCCGATGGCAAAACGGTTGAAGCCGAAGCGGCCCATGGCACGGTGACCCGCCACTATCGCAATCACCAGAAAGGTGAGGCAACGTCTACAAACTCCATCGCGTCGATCTACGCGTGGACCCGCGGCCTGGCCCACAGGGGCCGGATGGACGGAACACCCGAGGTTACGACATTCGCCGAATTACTGGAAGAAACCATCGTAAAAACAGTCGAGGGCGGTCAGATGACGAAAGATCTGGCTCTACTGATTGGCCCAGATCAAGACTGGCTCACCACCGAAGGCTTCCTGGAAGCCGTTGCCGACAATTTCGAAAACGCCATGGCGGCTAATTAGGCCTGCTCCATTGGTTGATTTTACGCTGCGCCGGGCAGAACCGGGGGATGAGCACGCCCTCGCACTGGTCGGCGCAGCAACGTTTTTGGATGCTTTTATTCACGATATTTCCGGGCCGGATCTCGTGGCTCATTGCGCCCGTCAGCATAGCGTCGCGATCTATGCTGGCTATCTTTCAAAAACCGATCCCCGCTGGGCGTGTTGGCTCGTGGAGCACGCAGAGACGCTCGCGCCCATAGGCTATGCCGTGGCCTGCCCGCCAGACTTGCCCGGCGATGCCGACCCAACGGACATTGAACTCAAACGCATCTATTGCCTATCCCGGGTGCACGGGTCTGGCGCCGGCCAAGCCTTGTTCAACGCAGCGCTTTCCCACTGCCAGTCTCTCAAGGCGCCGCGTCTGTGGCTCGGCACCTATGAAGAAAACCGGCGCGCCATCGCCTTTTACAAGCGAAACGGCTTCAAAACGGTCGCCAAACGACAATTCAAGGTCGGCGAACAGATGTTCGACGACATCGTTATGGCTCGCACCCTTTGACTCTGTACCCACGATTGCTAATCGATTCCGATGGATACCGAATATTCTGTCGCCGCCTTCTATCGGTTTACGCCTTTGCTGGATCCCGGAGCCCTGCGCGCCCCACTCCTGGCCGCGCTCGACCAACTGCATGCCCGTGGGACCGTTCTACTTGCGCCGGAGGGCATTAATGGCACGCTTTCCGTGCCTGAAAGGCTCTATGATGATACGCTATCGGTGTTGCGTGCGCTGCCCGGATGCGAACATCTGCAGGCAAAACGCTCAACCAGCCAAGGTCACGCCTTTCGGCGCCTGAAGGTACGCCTGAAACGCGAGATCGTAACCCTCGGCGTGCCTGGCGTGAATCCCAGTGAGACAGTCGGCACCTATGTGGCACCGCACGAGTGGAACGCACTCATTACGGATCCCGATACACTGGTGGTGGACACGCGCAATACTTATGAAGTGCGCTTGGGCACGTTTAAGGGTGCCAAAGACCCGGGGACAGAGACTTTTGGAGCGTTTCCCGAGTGGCTGGAACAGGCCGCTTCCACCCACAATCCCAAGCGTATCGCCATGTTCTGCACGGGCGGCATCCGCTGCGAAAAAGCCACGAGTTATGCCAAAAAGGCTGGATTAGGCGATGTTTACCACCTCGATGGCGGGATCCTGGCCTATCTCAAAGCCATTCCTGAGCCCGAAAGCCTGTGGCGGGGCGAGTGCTTTGTTTTCGATGAACGGGTCGCGCTCACCCATGGACTTGCACAGGGCAAAGCAGTCATCTGCAGGGCCTGCAAATTTCCCGTAAGCGCCCTGGCTCAAGACGACCCGCGCTATGTATCCGGTGTGTCCTGTCCCGAGTGCTTTGATAAAACCAGCGCAGAGCAGAAAGCGCGTTTTATGGAACGCCAGCACCAGGTAGACCTTGCCGAGGCCCGCGGACAAGCTCATCTGGCGGGCAAATGACCGCCGACATTCCAATCCTGTATTCCTTTCGGCGGTGTCCCTACGCCATGCGCGCGCGACTCGCACTGCACGCTTCAGGCATAGCGTGCGAGCTACGCGAAGTTGTTTTGCGAAATAAGCCAACGGAGATGCTGGCCGCCTCGCCCAAAGGCACCGTTCCGGTGCTCGTGGTTCCAGCCGGCACCGTCATCGATGAAAGCCTTTCAATCATGCGCTGGGCCCTGGAGCAGAATGATCCGAAGGGCTGGCTCGCGTCCAGAGATAGGGAAATCCAAGGCTGGATTGACGAGATCGACGGCGCCTTCAAACACCACCTCGATCGATACAAGTATCCAAACCGGTTTGGTGATCTCGATCCCAAACCGCACCGGGAGGCCGGTTATTCTATCTTGCAGCGCCTGGAACACACACTGTCCAATCACGGGTTTCTGGTCGGCGCCACGGAAAGCCTGGCTGACATCGCTACGTTTCCATTTGTCCGGCAATTCGCCAATACCGACAGGGACTGGTTTGATGCCTTGGATCTTCCATCGCTTAACGCCTGGCTGGCACATTACCTGGGCGCACCAGACTTTCTGGCCATCATGGGCAAGCATGCCCCTTGGCAAGGAGGTCGAGGGCCAATCGTTTTTTCGAAATAGACCGGGGATCGGCCACGACCGGCCCAATTCCGAGCAGGCGTCCAAGCCATGTCCGGTCAGCGCCGCTGTCGTTTTCTGCTTTATCCCAGCACAATAGACAGCTGTGTTTATCAATTGCGACAGGAACCCGCGCGCGGCACCCAGATCAACGAAGCCTCTCAGCTGGACTCTAAAACAGCACGAACATTCGCCACGGCGGCCTCGGCCTTACTGCCATCCGGCCCGCCCGCCTGGGCCATGTCCGGACGCCCGCCGCCGCCTTTACCGCCCACCGCGGCGCTCGCTGTCTTGACCAAGTCAATGGCCGAAATCCGCTCTGTGAGGTCCTTGGTCACGCCGACGGAAACAGCGGCCTTGCCATCATTGACGCCAACGAAAATAACCACACCAGAGCCAATCTGTGCCTTGGCTTCATCAACAAGGGCCCGCAAGTCTTTGCCGCCAACCCCATCCGCGACCCGGCCAATGAAATTCACACCATTAATGATGTCGGGGCCGCTCGGCACACCGGCGCCGCCCATCGCCAGTTTTCGTTTGGCCTCGCCGAGATCCTTTTCCAGAGCTTTGCGTTCGTCCATTAGTCCGGACACCCGCCCGACAACATCCTTGAGCGGAACCTTCAGATGTTCGCTCACATCGAGCGCCACACGCGCCTGGCCTTTCAGGTGCGCCAGGGCTTCTGCCCCTGTCAGGGCTTCTATTCGACGAATTCCGGCTGAAACTCCCTGTTCGGACAAAATGACAAACGCCCCAATATCGCCCGTCCGCGCCACATGGGTGCCGCCGCACAATTCAACGGAGTAAGGATTGTCTTCCCCGTCAAGCGCTTGCCCCATGGTCAGCACCCGCACCTCGTCTCCATATTTCTCGCCGAAGAGCGCCAAAGCGCCAGCTTCGATGGCCGCTTCGGGGGTCGATGTTTTAACAGACACCGCCTGGTTCTGTCTGATCACACGGTTCACACAGTCTTCAATCTGCTCAATCTCTACGACAGTCAGGGGCTTGCCATGGGAGAAGTCGAATCGAAATCGATCCGCCTCAACCAAAGACCCCTTCTGGGTGACGTGGGCGCCAAGAGTCTTGCGGAGCGCGGCATGCATGAGATGCGTTGCAGAGTGATTTGCCATGATTTGGGTCCGGCGGGTCAAATCCACACGCAGATCCGCCGTTTCGCCGAGCTCAATCGAACCGGACACAATTTCGCCTGAATGGACATGGAGATCACCCGCCCGCTTCTGCACGTCACGCACAATAAAGCGCGCACCGTTTCGAAATAGAATGTCTCCCTGGTCTGCTGCCTGGCCGCCACTTTCCGCATAAAACGGGGTCGCATCAAAGAGCAGCTCCGCAGCACCCTCGCCAAACGCTGCGCTTTCTGATCCCTCCTTGACGATAGCCAGAAGCGTGCCTTCACTTTCGGTCGTATGATATCCTTGGAAATCAGTGGCGCCGAGACGGTCACGCAGCGCGAACCAAACGCCATCTCCCGCAACATCGCCTGATCCAGTCCAGGCACTGCGCGAGTCCGCTTTTTGACGCTCCATGGCAACATTGAATTCACCATGGTCAATCGTGATGTTTCGATTTCGGAGAATGTCTTCCGTCAGGTCGACCGGGAAGCCAAACGTGTCATAGAGTTTGAAGGCCGTCTCGCCGGAAAACTGATCGCCCGCAGACAGGCCGGCACTCGCCTCCTCCAGCAGACTGAGGCCGCGCCCGAGCGTCCTTTGGAACCGCGCCTCCTCTTGTTCCAGCTCTGCTTTAATGGCCGCTTCTGCGCGAACCAATTCCGGATAGGCATCACCCATTTCAGACAAGAGCGCGGGCAGAAGCTTGTACATTGACGGGGCCCGCGCGCCCAGAACATGGCCATGGCGCATGGCCCGGCGCATGATTCGCCGCAGCACATAGCCGCGCCCTTCATTTGAAGGTGAGACACCATCCGCCAACAGGAAGGATGCGGCTCTCAAATGGTCTGCAATCACCCGAAACGAGGCTTGGTCGCTCCCTTGGGCCTTTTTGCCATATATATCTTCAGCCGCCGCAATCAGGTTTGCAAAGAGATCGATGTCATAATTGTTGTGCTTGCCCTGGAGCACGGCGGCAATACGCTCCAAACCCATGCCTGTATCTATAGAAGGCTTCGGAAGCGGCTGGCGAACACCGCCTTCACCCTGATCATACTGCATGAAGACCAGGTTCCAGATCTCTATGAAGCGATCACCATCCTCATCAGGCGATCCTGGGGGTCCACCCGCGATTTGGGAGCCATGGTCGTAGAAAATCTCCGAACATGGACCGCAAGGCCCCGTTTCGCCCATCGACCAGAAATTATCGGATGTCGAAATTCGAATGATTTTGTCGTCTGGAAGGCCCGCAATCGTCTTCCAGAGGGCCGCTGCTTCCTCGTCATCTCCATAGACTGTAACAAGCAATTTGTCCTTCGGCAGATCAAATTCACCCGTAACCATGTCCCAGGCGTATGAAATGGCCTTTTCCTTGAAATAATCTCCAAATGAGAAATTCCCGAGCATTTCAAAAAATGTGTGGTGGCGCGCCGTGTATCCCACATTGTCGAGGTCGTTGTGCTTCCCGCCGGCGCGCACGCATTTCTGTGAGGTCACCATGCGAGATGCGCTCGGCTTTTCTGCGCCCGTGAAAATATTCTTAAAGGGCACCATACCCGCATTCACGTAGAGAAGGGTTGGATCGTCTTCCGGAACCAGAGGAGCGGAACGACCGCGCTGGTGCCCGTTTTTCTCGAAGAATGACAAGAAAGCTTCGCGAATATCGTTCACACCGGCCATGCAGATGTTTCCCATTGAAGACCTATACTCGAACGTGCCGAAACGGGCGATATAAGCGCGTCAGATCCGTTCGACAAATTCGCTGCGTTACCCTGTCTCACTTTCTGGTGGCGCAGCGTCAAGCGACATCCCGGCCGTCAACATATCTTCTGTCAACAATCCAGCCTTATGACGCACCAATTCCTCAATCTGAAGCGCAATCTCGGGATTATCTTTCAAGAACTGGCGAGACTTTTCGCGGCCCTGACCGATCCTTTGACCATTGAAAGAGTACCAGGAGCCGGATTTCTCCACGACCTCTCCCTTTACACCAAGGTCAATCAGTTCACCCGTTTTCGATATTCCCTCACCGTAAATGATGTCGAACTCAATTTGGCGGAAGGGTGGCGCAACCTTGTTCTTCACAACCTTTACGCGCGTTTGATTTCCAATCGTTTCTTCTCGGTCCTTGATTGAGCCAATTCGTCGAATATCGAGGCGCACAGACGCATAGAATTTCAGCGCATTGCCACCCGATGTTGTCTCGGGACTTCCGAACATCACACCAATCTTCATTCGGATCTGGTTGATAAAAATCACCATGCAATTGGTCTTGGAAATCGACCCCGTCAGTTTGCGCAACGCCTGGCTCATCAATCGCGCCTGAAGCCCGGGCAGGCTGTCTCCCATTTCACCCTCAAGTTCTGCGCGCGGCGTAAGCGCCGCTACAGAGTCGATGACGACTATATCGACGGCACCGGATCGTACCAATGTGTCAGCAATTTCCAGGGCCTGCTCGCCAGTGTCAGGTTGGGAAACCAGCAGGTCGTCCAAATCAACGCCGAGTTTTGCAGCATAGACTGGGTCAAGCGCATGTTCGGCGTCCACGAATGCGCAGACGCCTCCACTGGCCTGCGCTTCAGCAACAACATGCAGCGCCAAAGTCGTCTTACCGGAGCTCTCTGGCCCGAAAATCTCAACCACGCGGCCCTTTGGCAATCCGCCAATCCCAAGGGCAATATCCAGCCCTAGAGACCCCGTAGAGATCGCTTCGATATCGAGGGCTTTGTTATCGCCCAGGCGCATGACCGACCCTTTGCCAAAAGACCGCTCAATATTGCCCAGGGCCGTCTCCAAGGCTTTCTGCTTATCCACGACGCTGTCCTTGTCCACCAATTGCAGGACTGGTTTGCCCATCAGTTCTCTCCATCTGTCAATGATCAAACGGAAATGGCAAGAGCCTCCCGCTGCTCAACGGCGTATGTACCACAAATGTTCCACAGAACAAAATGGAAACTTCTGAGCGTTAGCCCTTTTCTTTTGCGCCAATTTCAGGCAGTCTGGAATCATGTTGACGAAACGCCCTCAACCGCCGGGGATCGCTCGCGTGCGTTACCTGGATGGGGACCTGCAGGTTCTTGAACCCGGAGACTTTGTTGTGTGCGCCGTGACCGGCCGGAAAATTCCCCTTCAGGGATTAAGATACTGGAGCGTTGATCTCCAGGAAGCGTATGTCGACGCTGCGGCAGCCGGCCAGAGAATGGCGCGGCAGACCGGGGAGTAGGACGTGATCCAGGACATGATTTTTGGCGTGCTTTTGTCCTGGGCCGGTTTCTGGTCTGCGGGCGCGCCGGCGGCCACGTCCGACGTTGCAGTGCAGTGTGGCGGCGCCCTCAGCCAAGGTGGCCTTATCGTTTGCCAGGCAGCGGAAGGCACAGAGTTAATTTATGGAGGCTACACTGTTCGCGTGGGCCAAGATGGCCATGCTGTTTTTGGAGTGGCACGGGACGCCGACCTGACGGCGCAGATTGTCGGTCAGGCGACAAGCGGGCCGGTAAACATCACCCTGGCACTGGAGCCTCGCGAGGATGCTTTTCGCGTCATTGAAGGCCTTGAGTGCGACAAGGTAGATGCACGCACACCGGAGCAAAAAGCCCATGCCGGGGAAAGTTGGGTTATAAAGCAGACCGCTTTTGGAACATTTCATTCCAGCGAAGCCTGGACGAACGGGTTTTCGCGCCCCGCGGCGGGGCCGCCAAGCTCGCCATTTGGTCCAGCGCGGAAATATATTGGCGTCAGCGCCGAGACCGGAGAACCCTGCGAAAGCGTTTCCGTGCACCGGGGTTATGATATCGCCACGCCGGTTGGAACGCAATTGATCGCGCCGGCAGGCGGTATCGTAACGCTCGCCGACCCTGACCTTTATTATGAAGGCGGGACTATATTTCTTGACCATGGGCATGGGCTGGTTTCCGTCTTCCTGCATTTGTCCTCGATCGACGTCGCTGTGGGGGACCATGTCGAGCAGGGCGCCCTCCTGGGCAAAACAGGAAATACAGGCCGGACCACGGGACCGCACCTGCACTGGGCGGTTAAATGGCGTCATCAGGCGAGTGACGACAGGGGCGGCGATTTTTATATTGACCCAGCCTTGCTGCTGGACATCGATTTCAACGCGGTCGCATCCACCGCTCCTGATCCAAGAATCGCGCCCGCTCCCTAGCATGAGGGCTGTTTAGTCCGGCTTTATGACGAGGGCGCCCTGGGTTGTGCCGGAGGCGAGATGTTCCTGGGCCTTCGAGGCTTCGGCGAGCCCATAGGTTTGAGATATCCGCACGCAGAGCGTTCCAGCAGCGAGAGCGCCGAACAGGGCCGCAGCACCGCGCATGAGGCTTGGACGATCGGCAATGAAGTGGAACAACCCCGGGCGGGTCATCACGAGGGAACCGAGTTGGTTCAACTGACCCGGCGGAACGGGGTCTGCCGGTCCGGACGCGTTGCCATAGGTGACCCACCAACCCTTTGGTTTGAGCGCGTTGAGGCTCGCGGTCTGGCTGGCCTTGCCAACGCTATCATAGGACACATCCACACCAATACCACCGGTAATCGCACGCACGCCAGCGGCCACATCGTCGCCGCGCATCAGCACGTGATTGGCACCCAACGCCCTTGCCGCGTTGGCCTTTTCGGGCGTGGACGTGACAGCGATGACGTTTACACCCAGACTCCGCAACCAAGGCACGAGCAGGGAGCCGACACCGCCAACGGGCGCCCAGACAAGCGCCGACTCTCCAGGGTTTGGGCGGCGAACCTCAAAACAAAGCATCCATGCGGTCAGGCCCTTGAGCAATACGGCCGCAGCGGCCTCATCGCCCACCTCGTCCGGCAAGGCAATCAGCCGATTGGCGGGAGCATTCAAATGTGTGGCATAGGCACCGGCACCGAGATAGCCGACCCGGTCGCCGACGTTAAAATCAGAAACGCCCTCCCCCACGGCTTCGATGGTGCCGGCGGCCTCGACTCCCGGGACAAAGGGAAGTTTGACCGGGTACAGGCCTGTACGGTGATAAATGTCGATGAAATTGAGGCCAGCAGCGTGAACGCGCAGTCGGACGTCTCCAGGCCCCGGTTCGGCAAGGTCCAGGGGCGACAATTGAAGGACATCCGGTCCACCGGTTTGCTGGAGTTTGATGCATTGTCCCTGGCCCATGGCATTCCTCCTGCGAATCTCACCACTTTGGCGATATGGACACTGTAGCAATGATCTGCGGCGTGGACGAGGCGGGACGTGGCCCCTGGGCCGGACCCGTATGCGCCGGAGCCGTTATTCTGAATCCAAGCCGACCGATCGGTGGCTTGGCGGATTCGAAAAAACTGAGCCCAAAACGGCGTAGCGCGCTCGCAGACGAAATCCACGAAATGGCGTTTGCATGCGGCGTGGGGTGGGCCAGCGCCGCGGAGATAGACCAGCTCAATATTCGGCAAGCCACCCATTTGGCCATGCGCCGGGCGATCTCGGCGCTTGGCTGCGCGCCGAGCCGGATTCTGATTGATGGCAACGACCTGCCGGCGGACTTGCCCTGCCCCGGCGAGGCGATTGTGAAAGGCGACCAAAAAGAAATCTGCATTTCAGCCGCATCCATCCTGGCCAAAACGGCGCGGGACGCGGTGATGATAGAAGCGGACAAAACCTATCCCGGTTATGGATTCGCCGCCCATAAGGGATACGGCACGCAAGCCCATGCAAACGCCCTGCACGCCCTTGGGCCCTGCCCGCTGCACCGGAAGACTTTTGCGCCTGTGGCAAGGGCGCTACGCGCGTAGGGTCGCAGCCCATGCTGACCTTAGGGCAAACTTGCCCATGCGGTCTGCCTCACCTACGCATTTCCATATGCACAACGCCATCGAGAACAGCGACAACTACGCGGCCCTCTCCTCGCCGGAGGCGATCACAGCGGGTTTGGGCGGCGTTGGATACATTTCAACCGCTGAAATTTCTATGGCGGTTTTCCTGGCCAACAAGCTGCGCAAGCCCGTCCTGATTGAAGGTCCAGCGGGCGTTGGCAAGACCGACCTTGCGCGCTCCCTGGCAAGGTTCCTCGATGTGCCGTTGGCGCGGCTGCAGTGCTACGAAGGCCTCGATGAGGGCAAGGCGCTTTATGAATGGAAATACGGTAAGCAATTGCTCTACACGCAGATCCTGAAAGATCGGCTCAATGACGTGCTGGGCGACGGCGATCTTGAAAGCCTGACCAACCAGTTGAGAACCTTCGAGGACCTCTTTTTCTCCAGGGAGTTCCTCGAACCCCGCCCCCTTTTAACCGCCATGCAGCAAGCAGCTGGATCGGTCCTGCTTATAGACGAAGTGGACAAATCTGATGAGGCTTTTGAGGCCTTTCTGCTCGAAGTGCTTTCGGACTATCAGGTAACTGTCCCTGAAATCGGCACTATTTCCGCTAAAGTCCCTCCGATCGTAGTGCTGACTTCCAATGCGGTGCGTGAACTGGGCGATGCGCTCAAGCGACGGTGCCTGCACTTATTTATCGGCTTTCCCGAAGCCGCTAGGGAGCGCGATATTGTGGCGGCCCGCGTCCCAGAGGTTGAAACGCGACTTCTGGCCCAAATTGTTGCTTTCGTGCAGGCGCTGCGGGAAGAGGATTTGCGCAAGCGCCCTTCCATCTCCGAAACGGTGGATTGGGCGCGCGCGCTTACGCTTTTGCACGTGGATGCGCTTGGCGAGCAAACGGTTCGGCAAACCCTGAACGTGCTTTTGAAATACGAAGCTGACATCGAATCGGTGGGACCACGATTGGGCCCGTTAGCGCGGGCGGCGAAAGCGACTGAAGGTGCCGGATGAGTGCCACCCGCACCCTGACCAACTTCATCCGCGCCCTGCGTTCAGCAGACGTCGCCGTCTCCCCAGCAGAATCGATTGATGCTGCAAGCGCACTCGCAATTGTCGGCTACACCGATAAAATGGCATTGAAGACGGCCTTGCGCCCAGCACTGGCGAAATCCGTGGACGAAGATGCTGCCTTTGATCGTCTCTTTGATCTTTATTTTTCGCGCCAGTCCAACATGCCGGACGAGCCCGCCTCGTCTTTGGAGAACACTGGCGAGACCCCGCCAAACGATGCGCCAGAGACGCTTATAGAACTGATCCGGTCCGGAGACGAAAGCGCGATTGAAACGGCGCTGGAGCGTGCCGGACAAGCCGCTGGCACCCAGGATATCCGCTTTTCAACCCAGACTGCTTACTATGCCCAGCAAATGCTGAAAGAGATGGGAGTCGAGCAACTTGAGGCAGCCTTGCTCGAGCGTTTGCAAGCCCGGACACCGGAGAGTGAAGCCGAAGCGGGCGAGATGATTGACGCGCGACGGGAAATGCTGCGCCGGGCGCGCGCCCATGTTGAGCGACAGTTCGATGTCTTCGGAACAGGCGCGACCCAGGCCTTTCGAGAGGATTTTCTTTCCAAGAAGCCGATAAACGCGCTCGACCGGGCTGATTATGCCAGGATGCGCGCCCTTGTGGAGAAGGTCGCAAAACGCCTGGCGACGAAACACTCCCGACGCCGGCGAAAGCGTTCTGTTGGAAAGCTTGATGTGCGCCGGACGCTGCGCACGAATGCGGGTTTGGGCGGGGTTCCATTTCATTTGCACTGGAAAGAAAAGGTTCGGGAACGCGCCAAATTGGTGGTGATCTGCGACGTGTCGAATTCGGTGGCGCGCTATGTCCGGTTTCTATTGTTGCTGGCCCATTCCCTTGGAGACGCCGTTGACGATTTGCGCGCGTTCGCATTCTCTGCGCGGCTTGGCGAAATTACGGACCTTCTGGATACAGAGGGGTTTGAAGGGACAATGGAAACGATCCTTCGCACCTACGGCATGGGCTCCACCGATTATGGCCAAGCCTTGTCCGATTTAACAGTGCACTATGCAAACGCCATAGACCGCCGGACAACGATCATCATCCTGGGA
The DNA here is from genome assembly GCA_039198685.1 of Pseudomonadota bacterium. GTDB lineage: Bacteria > Pseudomonadota > Alphaproteobacteria > Caulobacterales > Hyphomonadaceae > UBA5336. The sequence continues at coordinate 11,797 of JBCCTK010000053.1, forward strand.
GACGGACGATCCAACCATGGGGATCCGCGCATAGACCTCTTTCGAGCGATCGCAACCCGCTCTAAACGGATGATATGGCTGAGCCCCGAACCTCAATCCATGTGGGGCACTGGCGATAGCGAACTGCCAAGGTTCCGCCCCCATTGCCATGCAATGGGGCAGGTCTCCACCCTGAACGATTTGGAGCGGACCCTCGACCGCGTCCTGGCGAGCTACCAGTAGCCATACCGATCAGGCCCGTTTGAGAATCCGGTTCAGGAAAGGTCTGGCCGAAAAACCCGAGCGGCCGCTTTCATCGATGGCGAGCCTGACGCCATCTGGAAGGCGTGGCGGACTGTGTGCGGACACCTTTAGCAAGCGCTCCAGCGACGCCTGTGGTACCCGCTTATCCTTCGGGATGGAGTAGGGATGGCTTCTCCATTTGTGGAAGCATGACTGCCAATACTGGAAGGTCATAAGATCGCCCGGAGTGCCCCAACCGATATAGTGGTCTACGTCAAACACCCTCACATCAAGCCCAAGGGCGACCGCGTCTTCAATGAGACTGTCGACATAATATTCGCCGTTCACACGGCCATCTCGCTGCACAAGTCGGTCCGCACAGCGGGAAAAATCCTCAGCGCGGCGGAACGTGAATGTACCCGTGACCATGGGTGCCGTCTTTGGGTCATCCGGCGCAGTTTTCACACGCATGGCGGTGACACGGCCTTCGTCATCGGCCTCGCACCAGCCAAACTGCTCGGGGCGGCGCTGACCATCGGCGTGGCCACGCACAGTCCAGACCAGCACGTCGGGCCCGCCGCCGGTCATCAGGCGTTCGAACGCCGCGGTGTCATACAGCATACCATTGTCACAGGCGCCAATGGTGAGGGGTTTATCCGGCGCCAGGCCTGCCAGGCCCTCAACGCACGTGATCGCCTGGCCCTCAGTCAGCCCATTGAGACAGTGTGGGCTGGCCTCCACGAAGGAAGTACGCAGCTTCCTTTGGAGTTCCTCTAGGGAAGGGAGGTCTTTGCGCAGGACAAAACGCGTGACCGGGGCATCGGGGAGATCGCGTGTCGCCTGGATGACCATGGGCCGCCCGGAGACTTGAATGAGGGGTTTCGGCGTGGCGTAGCCCGCTTTTGAGAAGCGTGAGCCCAGGCCCGCCATCGGCACCATCACCGCCCCCGATTGTTGGGCCCGCGCGCCGCTATCAAGCAGCAACCGCCGGAAGCATGACGACCAGCCAAGATACTCTTCCAGGTCCGCTGGGGTTCCCCACTGCATAAAGTGTTGGAGCTCGTAAACGGCGGTTCGCGCACCGGCATTTTGCAACACCTTGTACGCCAAGGACACATAATATTCCCCGTTCACGGAGAGATCCAATGCCATCTGTGCGCGCAAGGCAGACAAGCATAATTCCCCCGACTTGAAATAGTAGGTTCCTGATGACGCATACTCATTTATCGGAGTATCCGTCCAAGGTCGCTTTTCCTGGATGTCATCCATCCAGAGCCCGGTTTCCTTTACGTAGGCATAGAAGGTCGAACCGATGGAATGGGGGTGGAAACCGCGATAGGCCGGAATTGCGCCATCACATCCCGTCTCCTGTGTAAAGGAGAGGAATTCCCCATAGTCCCAGTAACAGGTGAAATCGCAATAATTGACGATCGTGGGCCTTGAAGGATCAATGTATTCACAGGCCTGCAGAACTGCGTTTGTCGGTCCGAGCTTGTGGGCCTTAATCCCGACAATCCGCCCCGTTGGGCAATACCGGCGCAGGGTCTCAGCCATGCGGTAGTCCTGGTGCGCCAAGTGGTCTTCATTGCAGATGAAGACGAAATCCTCGGTATCCGGAAACATGTCGATGACATGAGCGATAATGGGCTTGCCATCGACTGGGATCAAAGGCTTTGGCAGTGTATAGCCCGCGCGGCGGAACCGCTCGCCAAAACCGGACATCGGAATAATGATCTGGGGTCGTAGGGTCTTCATACTGCCAGGCTCTTTGCCAAGGGATTTTCGGTGCGTGATGCATCCACAATCTTGCGATGGGCCTCAGCATCCCACGTCCGCAATTCTGCTTCAGCGCTGGCGGTTAACGGCATCACACTTGCCCCTTTGGGAACGCGTAACGCGATCTGGATCAGCATTTCGGCCAAGGCGAGCGCGCCACCGCGCAGACCATCGCGCAAATACAAGCCTTCCCCTTCAAGGATGATCAGACCCGGAAGTGTTCCTGCGACCTCACCAAATTCAGCAATCCTGCGAGGGGCCTCATAAACCGTACGCGCCAGGACGCCGGCGCCGCCCAGATATACGACCTGGTCGGGAACAAGTGCGCCACTCGAAAGGGCCGCCACCGCGGTTTCGTCCCGGGCCAGCGCCGCAGCCAGAGGGTGGGGCAATGGCGTGAAACCCGGCAATGGGGGCAGGTCGTCCGTAATTGGATCAATGTCTCGGGGGGGCATATCCAGCGCCTCGCACGTCTCCCGCAATCGAGCCTCGGCGAGTGATGGGCGTTTTCCACCGACAATAATGCCGTGATTGGCCAGAATAACGACATTCACCGGACCGCGCTCCAACAGCCCATGAAGCGCCCGAGCGAGCGGTTGTCCGGGCTTGGTGTAGGGCAGGACCGGCATATCGCCACAGTCAGCACCAATCAGTGTGCGCACGATGACGCCAATCGGATGGGCATGGAGCACGCAACGCTGGGGCATCAGCGCATGCATTCCCGTCTCGATCGACGGTCTCAAAGACACATCCCCGCGCACGGCTGGCGAGAAATCAGCGGCACCCTCGAAGGCCAGCCTCTTGGCGTCCTGCAAGTCGAGCACGGCGAACATGTCAGACACTTCGGCATCGGCCAGCCAATGGCCAGACGCCTTTACCAGCAAACGGCCAAGGGCTTTCACTGAGCTGTTGCCGCCGCCACCCTGGACCAAAAGAGGCTCGCGCCCAAACGACGCGCTGACCGTGCGCAGCTCCTGGTACAGAGAGGGGTGTGACATGGCGGGCGCCTCGCGAGACCAACGACTTTCCGCCTAATTCGCAGCCCGAAGTTTACAAACCGTTCAGGTGGCTACTCTGCAGGGGTCAACCAGGCAGAGTTAGCCAGATCGACCACATCTCCCATGATGTTTGTGATCCTGAAGTCTTTGGGCGTGTAGACCCTCGCGACACCCATCTGCTTCAGCGCCATACCATCTTCGGGCGGGATGATCCCCCCGACCACAAGCGGAATGTGATCTATATCCGCCTTGCGCATCTCAGCGATCGTTTCTCGTACAAGGTCCAAATGGCTGCCGGACAGAATAGACAAGCCCAAGACATGGGCGCAGGCCTCTTTGGCCTGGGCGACGATTTCTTCAGGCGTGAAACGGATGCCATCGTAGACGACCTCCATGCCCACGGCCCGAGCCCGGGCCGCGATCTGTTCAGCGCCATTCGAGTGGCCATCCAAACCGGGTTTTCCCAAGACATAAGTCAACCTGCGGCCGAGCTTTTCAGACAGTGCGTCAACGCGCGTCTTTACGGCCTCCATATCCTCATCGCCGCCTGTATCGATGACGAGGGCCACACCGGTCGGGCCGCGGTATTCTCCAAAAGCTTCGCGCAGGGCACCGCCCCACTCGCCCGTTGTAACCCCAGCCTTGGCGCACGCGATCGACGGCTCCATGATGTTGGTGCCAAGGCTGGCCGCCTCTTTCAGCATACGGATCGTCTGGTCGGCGGCGGCCTGGTCTCGGCTTGCTCGCCAGGCCTGAAGAGCGCGAATTTGCGCATTCTCAACCGATGGGTCAACGGTTTGGATCGCATCTTCGCCTGCGCTAAGGGGGCTATGCTCCGTCGTCGTGTATTTATTCACGCCAACGACGACTTGCGTGTCTGTCTCAATGCCGCGCACTCTATCCATATGGGAAGAAACGAGCTGCTGTTTCATATAGTCTATCGACTGGGTCGCGCCGCCGCGGCCATCGATCGTGGCCAACTCATCGCGGGCAAATCCCTTTAACTCTTCAGTCTTGCCATCCACCACATGGGACCCGTCGAACAGGTCTTCGAACTCGAGAAGATCGGTCTCATAAGCCAAAATCTGCTGTAATCTCAAGGACCATTGCTGATCCCATGGCCGGGGTAGGCCCATGGCTTCGTTCCATGCGGGCAGCTGCAGCGCACGGCACCGCGCCCGCTTGGAGAGCGTCACAGCCAGCGCTTCGATCAAGATACGATAAACATTATTCTCCGGTTGAGGTTCTGTCAGGCCCAGGGAGTTGACCTGGACACCGTATCGAAACCGCAGGGCTTTTGCGTCACTTACACCGTAGCGGTCGCGTCCGACCTCTTCCCACAGGTCCACGAATGCTCGCATTTTGCACAGCTCGGTTACAAACCGCACGCCGGCATTCACGAAGAAGCTGATCCGTCCAAAGACGATTGGAAAATCTGCTTCCGGAACCTGCCCGCCCGCCTTCACAGTGTCGAGCACAGCGATGGCCGTCGCCAGGGCGTATGCCAATTCCTGTTCCGGTGTCGCTCCAGCTTCCTGCAAATGATAGCTGCATACATTCATCGGGTTCCATTTCGGAACCTCAGTATAGCACCAGGCGATCATGTCCCCAATCAGCCGCATGGAGGGCTCAGGCGGAAAAACATATGTTCCGCGCGAAAGGTATTCCTTGATGATGTCATTCTGCGTGGTGCCACGCAGTTTCTTGCGATCATCGCCGCGCTCATCGGCCAGGGCCACATACATTGCAAGCAGCCAGGCCGCGGGCGCATTGATGGTCATGGACGTGTTCATGTCCTCAAGCGGCAGCTGATCAAACAGGGTTCTCATATCGCCAAGGTGCGAGACAGGCACACCCACTTTTCCAACTTCGCCCTTGGAGAGGATATGGTCGCTGTCAAAGGCGGTCTGTGTGGGTAGATCGAAGGCAATAGACAGGCCTGTCTGGCCTTTTGCCAAATTGCCGCGATAGAGCGCGTTTGACTTCTCAGCCGTGGAATGGCCCGCATAGGTCCGGAAAATCCAGGGACGGTCAGGCTCATGCTGGAATGGGGTTTCAGTGTCCGCCATGGGTCAGTTCCTTTTCCTCCAGCCGACGTGGCCCTCGTTTGTGCGCTGCAAAAATGACGCCGGTGTCAGGCCTTGGCAAGGGAGCGCTTCAGGCATGCAATTTCGCATTTCATGCCTGACATTTCCATGCCTTTCAGGATTATCGTTAGATCTTTATCTAGCGCGATTGTGGCATTCGCACAGGACACCTGCCCCATGCTTAACGCCGATATCATCGGAACACTCGCTGCCTGTCTAACAACGGCCTCGTTTTTGCCCCAGGCGGTAAAAGTGCTTCAAACGCGCCAGACTGAAGGCATTTCACTGGCCATGTATACCATGTTCTGTCTCGGCGTCGCTCTGTGGCTCGTCTACGGGCTCCTCGCATCGGCAATGCCGGTCATACTGGCGAACGCAGTGACGCTTGTGCTGGCCTCGGGCATATTGGCGATGAAGCTCAAGGCTGTCTTTGGGCGAACCTACACCGCACGCGCGACACTTTCCCAGTAAGCCGATTGTATTTGACGCGTCACAGGCCCAGGCGCACCGCGACCCACTTTGCGATCGTCAATTTCAATGACGGGCAGAATGCCTGCGCCTGACGATGTGAGGAACACTTCCCTGGCGGTTTCCATCGCCTTCAGGGAGAAAGCTGCTTCCAAAGCGGTCAAATCGTCCAGGCCCAGGACAGCAGCCCGGGTGACACCGCCCAGGATCGCCGCTGACAGGTCCCGCGTGCGCAGAACGCCTTTCGCATCAACAATCCAGATATTGGCGGACGCGGCTTCCGTCACCATGCCCTCCTCATGCATTATGGCGGTCTGGGCGCCTGCCGTTCGCGCCTGGCGATAGGCCAGGGCCTGGCTCAAGAGTTGGGTTGTTTTCATGTCGCGCCGGGCCCACCGCGTATCCGGCAGGGTGATCGCAGCAATGCCATCTTGCGCAGGTTCATCGATCAGTTTGCGGGCCTGACAGAAGGCAAATAAGCGCGGGCGCAAATGGCGGGGCCCGGCAAAGTCCCGATCGCCATAGTCACCGGCTGTCACCTGGAGATAAACAATGCCTTCCGTCAGCCCATTGCGTTTACACAGAGCCGTTTCGATCGCTTCTATCTCCTCAAGGGACATCGGCAAGGGCAGGTCGATACCGACCAATGAACGCTGCAACCGGGCCAGATGCGCATCGCTGTCGATCAACTGTCCTCCCATCACGGCGGTGACTTCGTAGACCGAATGGGCGAAGAGAAGCCCGCGATCAAACAAAGGCACCTGCGCAGTGCGCGCTGGCTGGATGCGACCATCGAGATATACAAATTCGCAAACGCCCACGGTTTACTCCCCTTCCGGTTCCACCAGAAATTTTTCCTTTCCGCAAACCCAAGCGGGCATATGTCGCGATGCAGTGCAACTAAAGTCTCGTGTGCTGCACCGCAACAAACCGCTTGCAATTGCACAAATCGTGCATCAGTCTGTCGGCGTGGAAGGTTCCGTAACAGGCGAAACGCGGGATGGAACTTTAATTTGGAGGGAAAATCGATGGCCGATACGCAGACAGGCCGCGTCCAAAAAGACATTTATGATCTCGGCGAGATACCTCCTGAGTTCCACGTTCCAAAGATGATGCATGCCTGGGCTATCCGGCGCGAGCGCCATGGACGGCCGGCGACCGCCATGCAGATCGAACAGGTGCCTGTGCCGGAGATCGACATCGATGAAGTACTCGTCTTGGTTATGGCGGCTGGCGTCAACTACAACGGCATCTGGGCCGCGCTAGGAGAGCCGATTTCACCGTTCGACGGCCATAAAGAAGACTACCATATCGCGGGTTCGGATGCATCGGGGATTGTCTGGGCCGTCGGCCGGAAGGTCACGCGCGTAAAACCCGGCGATGAAGTTGTGATCCATTGCAACCAGGATGATGGCGACGACGAAGAGTGCAATGGCGGCGACCCGATGTACTCTAAATCCCAAAGGATCTGGGGCTATGAGACGCCGGACGGGAGTTTTGCCCAGTTTTGCCGGGTCCAGGCCCGTCAATGCATGCCCCGCCCGAAACACCTCTCCTGGGAGGAAGCCGCGTGCTACACGCTGACCCTTGCAACCGCCTATCGAATGTTGTTTGGCCACCGCCCCCACATTGTGAAGCCAGGCCAGAACGTACTCGTATGGGGGGCTTCAGGCGGATTGGGCAGCTTTGGCGTGCAGCTGTGCGCCGTGACAGGCGCCCATGCGATTGGCGTTGTCTCCAATGACGATAAATTCGACTTTGTCTATTCCATGGGTGCGAAGGGTGTCCTGAACCGCAAGCATTTCGACTGTTGGGGACAGTTACCCACAGTGAATGGTCCTGAATTCGGCGATTACATGAAAGCGTGCCGCAAATTCGGCAAAGCGGTATGGGAGTTCACAGACAAGAAAGACGTGGACATCGTATTCGAACATCCAGGCGAGAGCACCTTTCCGGTTTCTGTTTTTGTGGTGAAACGGGGCGGGATGGTCGTAATCTGCGCGGGCACAACCGGTTTCAACCTCACCATGGATGCGCGGTTCCTGTGGATGCGTCAAAAACGGGTTCAAGGCAGCCATTTCGCCCACCTGCAACAAGCTTCAGCGGCCAACCAACTCGTGATCGATCGCCGCATCGATCCGTGTATGTCGGAAGTCTTCCCGTGGGCGGATATTCCGGCAGCCCACGAAAAGATGTTAGATAACAAACACTTGCCCGGTAACATGGCCGTTCTGGTCAACAGCCCGCGCCCGGGCCTTCGGACAGTGGAAGATGTGCTGGAGATCGGGCCTCTACCGACGGCCTAGGACAAGACTTTTGCTACAAACGGTCAGAGCTCTCTCCCTTGAACTTGGGCCGCCTGAGCGCTGGATTTTTGTGTCACGGACACGAGCAGACCGGAC
>JBCCTK010000054.1:0-19723 GCA_039198685.1 Pseudomonadota bacterium
ATGTGCCAGAAGGTGAACGTCTTCGGCTCAAACGACCTGCAAACACTCTATGTCCACAACAATGATTGCTCAGCGGTAGAGAAATTCCGCAAGCTCGGCGGCACTGTCGGGGTGGCCGGCAGGGTGATCAACAAAGATGACGGCACTGGCGAGGCCCATGCCTTTGCCGAGAAGGTCGGCATCCCCGTGCTTTCGGCGATCCCCCAGGATGAAGATATCCGCAGGAAGTCTGCAAATTACCAGATCGTCGGCAAACCCGGCAGCCAATGGGCGCCGATGTTTGAAGCGTTGGGCCTGAATGTTGCCACCGCCCCGCCGGTCCATCCGACGCCTCTTTCCGGCGATGGCCTGCTTGACCTCTTCTCGGCAGAGGAAACCGGCAAGGACTGGGTGCTGGAACCGGCGACGGAAGAAGACATGTGCGGTGCAACGCTGACCGATAAACCCTCCCTCGAAATCATCTACGAGACGATCTGATCCATGGCTGAACGGGGCGACATTCAAACTGATCCACACGGCGAGCAAGTCTATGATGACGTCGGCGTGTCACCTGTGAATGTTGGTCAATCCATAGATTCCGCACCTGTTCCTGAAGGCGGGGCTGGCTGCCATGGCGGGGCTGCGGAAATGACGGCAGCGGCAAAAGCGGCAGGCAAGACAAGCTTGCTGGAACGCTACGCAGCCGATTATCCGGTTGGCCCACATGACCAGCCTCAGTCCATGTGCCCCGCTTTTGGGTCCTTGCGGGTCGGCTTGCGCATGCGCCGTACCGCTACGATCCTGTCCGGCTCGGCCTGTTGCGTTTATGGCCTGACATTCGTCTCCCATTTCTACGGCGCGAAGCGATCGGTCGGATACGTCCCATTCAATTCCGAGACACTTGTCACGGGCAAATTGTTTGAAGACATTAAGGCCGCCGTCGAACAAATGGCGGACCCCCACAAGTACGACACAGTGGTAGTGACCAATCTCTGCGTGCCGACCGCTTCTGGCGTGCCGCTCCGCCTATTGCCTGACGAGATTAATGGCGTGCGGGTCATTGGCATCGATGTGCCCGGCTTTGGCGTGCCGACCCATGCGGAAGCCAAGGATGTATTGGCTGGCGCCATGTTGAAATACGCCCGTACGGAGGCCGAACAGGGCGCTGTGCCGCGCGCGCCAGACCATGCAGTCGACATGCCGAAGATCACGCTTCTAGGCGAGATGTTCCCGGCTGATCCCGTTATCATCGGTCGAATGATCGCACCAATGGAGCTGGCCGTTGGCGCAACCGTTCCGACACGCGAGTGGCGTGAGCTGTACAGCGCACTCGATTGTGCATCCGTTGCGGCGATCCATCCTTTCTACACGGCCAGCGTCCGGGAGTTTGAGGCAGCGGGCCGACCCGTCGTGGGATCAGCCCCCGTTGGAATCGATGGCACAGCCGCTTGGCTGGATGCCATTGGTACAAGCGCCGGGGTCGCGCAGGAGAAAATAGACGCGGCAAAGAACGCGGTTTTGCCTGCGATCAAAGGCGCCCTTGCAGGATCGCCGATAAAGGGCCGGATCACTGTCTCTGGTTATGAAGGCTCGGAATTGCTTGTTGCCCGCCTTCTTTTGGAGAGCGGCGCTGACGTGAAATATGTCGGTACGGCGTGTCCCAAGACCCGGTTCAGTGCCGATGACGAGGCCTGGCTGAAAGCGAAAGGCGTTGAAATCCGGTTTCGCGCCTCGCTAGAGACGGACCTGGCCGCGCTTGAAGCCTTCAAGCCGGATTTGGCAATCGGTACCACGCCCGTTGTACAAAAGGCCAAGGAAAAGGGCACGCCAGCTCTGTACTTCACCAATCTCATCTCTGCGCGCCCGCTCATGGGGCCAGCCGGCGCTGGCTCTCTGGCCCAGGTCGTCAATTCGGCCATCGTCGGCAAGTCTCGCATGGATGAAATGCGCGCTTTCTTTGAGGGCGTCGGCGATGGCGATGCGGCCGGTGTTTGGGAAGACACCCCCGACCCCCACGAAAATTTCCGCGCCAAACAGCGCCGCAAGCTGGCCATTGCTGCCAAGCGCGCCTCGAACATAGAGGAGCCCATCGGATGCTGATCCAGGACCATGATCGCGCGGGAGGCTATTGGGGCTCTGTCTATGTGTTCACCGCAATCAAGGGCTTGCAGGTCGTCATCGATGGCCCAGTCGGGTGTGAAAACCTGCCGGTAACATCGGTTCTGCACTACACTGATGCCCTGCCACCCCATGAGCTGCCCATTGTAGTCACGGGCCTGGCTGAAGAAGAGCTTGGCCAGCACGGCACCGAAGGCGCCATGAAGCGGGCTCGTGCCGCGCTTGACCCGGAATTACCCGCCGTTGTCGTTACTGGATCGATCGCGGAGATGATCGGCGGGGGCGTAACACCCGAAGGGTCCAATATTCTACGTTTCCTGCCACGCACGATCGATGAAGACCAATGGCAATCGGCGGACCGCGCTTTGCTCTGGCTTTGGACAGAATTTGCCCAGACCAAGGGCCGCAATCCGAAACCGCGCAAAAAGGCCGATGGCGCGATCCCAAGCGTCAATATTATCGGCCCCAGCTATGGCATGTTCAACATGCCATCGGATCTTGCCGAAATTCGGCGTCTGATCGAAGGCATGGGTCTTAGAGTGAACAGGGTGTTCCCGCTTGGAAGCCATATCGAGGATGTTCGCAAACTGGCCGATGCAGACGTCAATATCTGTATGTACCGCGAGTTTGGCCGCGCCCTCTGCGAAGCGATGGGCAAGCCATATCTGCAGGCGCCAATCGGGTTGCATTCAACAACGAAATTCCTGCGCACCCTGGGTGAGATCACAGGCGTCGATGCTGAACCCTTCATCACGAAAGAAAAGCACACAACCATCAAACCGCTCTGGGATTTGTGGCGCTCGGTGACACAGGACTTTTTCGGCACGGCCAATTTCGGCGTGGTGGCAAATGAGACCTATGCCCGGGGTTTGCGGAATTTTCTGGAAGCCGACCTTGGCTTGCCGTGTCGTTTCAGTTTCGCGCGCTGCGCCGGGCGCAAATCCGACAATGATGCTGTGGTGGCAGCGATTGAAGAGGACGCACCACTTGTGCTGTTCGGAAGCTTCAATGAACGCATGTACCTGCAACAGGCGGGAGCACGCTCAACGTACATCCCGGCGAGTTTTCCAGGCGCTGTGATCCGGCGCCACACGGGAACGCCGTTCATGGGCTATAGCGGCGCCACGTACATCGTCCAGGAAGTCTGCAACGCGCTTTTCGATGCGCTGTTTCATATTCTCCCCCTGTCAAAAGACATGGACCAGGTGGACGCCACGCCGGCGCGCATTGAACGCTCGGTCAGTTGGGACGCCGAGGCGAGCCTGGCATTGGACGCCGCTGTTGACCGTTTCCCCGTGCTCACGCGCATATCCGCCGCAAAACGTTTGCGCGATCAATGCGAAGCGCTCGCCCGCGAAAACGGCAGGGCGTCGGTCAACGCAGCAGACGTCACAGCCTGTCACCAACCAAACACCAATCCCGCAGCCGCCTGAGGAGGCCCAACCATGGAAAACGCCCCAAGAAAATCGCATCGGCGGCGTCGCCCGCGTTCGCCCCTTGGCGTGTACGGTGCATTCAGTTTCACAAGTGCGGTCATCTACTGCGCGGGCTGCGTGGCCGATTCCATTGCCGGAACGCGGCAGGATAAAGACCGCCGCTCCCCTGGGACCGTGAATGCCATGAACGGAGATTTCATGCGGGTCAGCGCAGGGCGCTAGGCGCTCTGCAAAGACCCAATCTGTTTTGGCGGTTTCCGCCAGAAGCACGCCCAGGTCGCAGGGCTTCTACAAGCGGCAGAGGCCAGAGATCAGACAAAGGAGGTCCCGAATATGGCCAGTGACACTTCAACGCCGGAAACCCTTTCGGGGTTATCGGCTGGTGAAGCCCAGGAATTCCATAAGGCATTCGTATTCAGCTTCATCATTTTCACCATCATCGCCTGTGTGGCCCACTTCCTTGTTTGGATGTGGCGTCCGTGGGTCCCCGGTCCCGGTGGATACACTGACGTTTCGGCTGCAGAGACCGCTACGCAGGTCGCATCGTTCCTGCAATTCCTCGCCTAAGGAGACCTGAAACATGTGGAGACTTTGGTTACTCTTTGATCCGCGTCGGATGCTTGTTGCTCTGAGCGTATTCTTGTTCACCTTGGCGATCCTGATCCATTTCATCCTGCTCAGCACACCGCGCTACAACTGGTTCGGTACGGCTCCGTCTGCGACGGCAGCCATCTCGCTGGACATCACGGATGTGATTGAACAGGCCTAGGCGCTCTTTCGAAATGGGCGAGCCTCGCTTCGGTCAGGTTCGCCCCTTTCTCCCTCCGGTTTCGGCTACCGGGCCCCCCATACGCTTTTTGGGGATGCCCCGGGCGATTGTCGCCCATGGCCGAGCGCAACATGGCGAAAGGACCTTTGAACCGTGGCGCTACTCAACTATGAACGCAAATACCGCGTGCGCGGCGGGACGCTGATCGGCGGCGATCTGTTCGATTATTGGATCGGACCTTTCTACGTTGGCTTTTTCGGCATCACGGCCGCTTTTTTCGCCGTCCTCGGTACGGCCCTTATCATTTGGGGCGCAGCCTTGGGGGACACTTGGAACCCTTGGCTGATCTCAATTGATCCGCCACCCTTGGAATATGGGCTGGCCTTTGCACCCCTGACTGAAGGCGGGCTGTGGCAACTCATCACCTTCTGCGCCATTGGCGCGTTTGGATCGTGGATATTCCGTGAAGTCGAGATCTGCCGGAAACTTGGTATGGGCTATCACGTTCCGATTGCATTCAGTGTGGCCGTCGGCGCGTATGTTACGCTCGTCATCATACGCCCCGTTTTGATGGGCGCGTGGTTCCACGGCTTCCCCTACGGCATCATGAGCCACCTCGATTGGGTAAGTTACACAGGCTACCTCTACGGCAACTTCCACTACAACCCAGCTCATATGGTGGCGATTACCTTCTTCTTCACCACGACCCTGGCGCTTGCCATGCACGGTGGCGCGATCCTCTCGGCGGTGAACCCTGGCAAGGGCAAGGATGTGAAGGCGCCAGAGCATGAAAACGCCTTTTTCCGTGATCTTCAGGGCTACTCTGTCGGCACGTTGGGCATTCACCGTGTTGGTCTGTTTCTGGCCCTGAATGCGGGTATCTGGAGTGCCATCTGCATCGTGATTTCCGGTCCCCTCTATGAGGGCTCCTGGATCACCTGGTGGGATGGCTGGCGCAACCTGCCGATCTGGCGCCTGGAATAGTGAGGAGCAAAAACAATGGCTGATTATCAAAACATCTTCACCCAAACCCAGGTGCGCGGCCATGTGGATCTTGGCGTGCCCCTGGCCGACCAGAGTGAGACACGGATCGAGGATACCACCTTCTCGAGCCTGCTCGGCAAGATTGGTGACGCCCAACTGGGCCCAATCTATCTCGGCTTCACGGGAGTCGCGTCCCTGATCTGCGGATTAACCGCCATTTTCATTATGGGCATGAACATGTTCGCTTCGGTGGGCTGGGATCCGATCAAATTCTTCGGACAACTGCCATGGCTGGCGCTTTATCCGCCGCCGCCGGAGCAGGGCTTGAACTTTTTCCCTCCCTTGGCTGAAGGGGGCTGGTGGCTCATTGCAGGCTTCTTCCTTACAGCGTCCATTTTCCTCTGGTGGATCAGGGTATATCGCCGGGCCGTTCAACTCGGTCTCGGCACCCATGTCGCTTGGGCCTTTGCTTCGGCGATCTGGCTCTATCTGGTGTGTGGGTTCATCCGCCCCGTCTTGATGGGAAGTTGGTCTGAAGCCGTGCCCTTCGGCATTTTCCCACACTTGGACTGGACGAATAATTTCTCGCTGGTCTATGGCAACCTCTTCTATAACCCCTTCCATATGCTCTCGATCGTTTTCCTGTATGGCTCAGCCCTGTTATTTGCCATGCACGGCGCTACGATCTTAGCAGTGGGCCGCTATGGCGGCGAGCGCGAGATTGAGCAAATCCTCGACCGGGGCTCTGCCTCTGAAAGGGCCGCCCTGTTCTGGCGTTGGACCATGGGTTTCAATGCCTCTATGGAGTCCATTCACCGCTGGGCCTGGTGGTTTGCTGTTCTCTGCACGCTGACAGGCGGCATTGGCATCCTGCTAACGGGCACTGTGGTCGACAATTGGTTCCTTTGGGGCATCGATAATGGCTTTGCCCGCTTTTGAGCGGGCCAGTCTTCCCCTTCAGGAAAGCTTTGGGGGTCCCTCCAGCTTGGCCAGAGCCCCATGACTTGGCCACCCTTTCTCAACAGGAAGGCCCTCAATAATTGCAGCGACTCCGGTCGCTGCTTTTTTAGTCACTGCGTCCAAGGGCGCGATACGCCAAGGCCAAACATGCCAAGTGAGCGAGCAAAGCACCCAGTAAAAGCGCTTCGATCGGGAACAATCCGACACCACCAAGGGCGCAGCGGACGGCTTCCATCAGGAATGCTCCTGAAACCAGAAACGCCATCACAGACAGAATGAATCGGCGCAGGCCCAGCCGACGCATTATCAATACCAAGCCAACCGCCTCGATCGCGATAAAACCCAAAATGAAAGAGACAAGTTCAGGTGAAGCAGCAGGCATAAGCCCGCTTCGCCTAGCGCTGGGCGGGTGTCAATCCGAGCAGGTGGGCGGTGTCCTTCGCCATGATCCGCAGGTGTGCCATGGGATTGGCCCGCACCAGCTTCTTCTCCATATAAGCCTGCCATGTGAGGCGCTGAACATCCTTGTCATCGCACATGTTCACAAACCGCTCGCGGCGCTTGTCGTTGCGATACCAAAAATGCTGCATGATCCCCAAAATGAAGAACACTTTACCATGCTCTTTCATGTAACGGCGCCGGGCATTGGCCAGGGCTTTCACATTCCCGGTGGAGAGCAGGTCTTCGACCGCATCGGCGGCCACACGCCCGCCCAGCATGGCATAGTAGATGCCTTCCCCGGAGCTTGGCGCAACACACCCAGCGGCATCCCCTGCAAGGATGACATCCTTTCCATTATCCCATTTTTTCAGAGGCTTGAGCGGAATCGGCGCGCCTTCTGTCCGGATCGTATCCTGCACATCAAGGCCCGCGCGATCGCGCAATTCGCTCACCGCGCCGCGCAGGGAAAAACCCTTATGGGCGCTACCCACACCCACACTGGTCTGGTTACCATGGGGGAATACCCACGCGTAAAAATCAGGCGACAAAGATCCATCATAATAGATTTCGGCCCGCGTGCCATCGAAGGCTTCACCGTCAGGCGTTTGGGGTGAGTCGATGATCTCATGATAGGCGAAGACGATCTTCTTCTGATCGGCACCTGGCACTTCTTGATCCGCAACCTTTGATTTGGCGCCATCTGCACCAATCACCGTTCGAGCCCGCGCAACCAGGGTTTCATCAGAGCGCTTTGCGCCCACTGGATGGTAGTGCACCAAGGCCATACCCTGGTTGTCACGCGCGATGTGGCTGAAGCCGCCGTCTCGCCTCACGGCCCCGGCCCCCCTGGCCCGCTCACGGAGCCATTCATCGAAGTGTTCTCGATCGACCATACCGACGCTTCCGCCTTCAATCGGCATATCCACAATGCGGCCAGACGGCGACACCATACGCGCAGATTGCGCACGCGCCACGATCTGGCTTTCGGGGATACCGAAATCGCGAACCAAGCGCGGGGGAATGGCACCGCCGCAGGGCTTGATCCGGCCAGGCTTGTCCAGCAACATCACGGTGCGGCCTTGCCTTGCAAGGTCCTCGGCCGCTGTCGCCCCCGCAGGTCCACCGCCCACAACCACTGCATCAAATGTTTCGTACTGCGTGGCCATGGCATTGTGCTCCTATTCAGCGGGCAGGATGTCGCCGGCAGGTATGGCCGGCAGGGTCATGCTGTCGGCTGGGGTGCGTCCAACCCAAAGCGCCAGGCCTCCGGCAAAGGCGAACAAAGCGCCCTCAACGGCAAACACCGTGGCGAAAGCAAGGGTCGGTTCACCCATAAAAGCGCGCACCCCATCCAGGGCCGCAGCGCCTGCGAACCCACCGATCGCGAAGGCCATCGCCTGACTCGCGCCCCAAAGGCCCATGCGGATGCCTTCGCGCTGGTCACCGGCAGCACTGGCGAGTGTCATCATGGATCCGATAGCGGCGACGGCGAAAGCGCCATTGGCCAGGCCAAGCGCGAAAACCAGGGGCTCGAGGGGCCAGGCCGGTCCAGTGATGGCCGCCCCTGCGAGGGCTGCAAGCGCTGCGGCCGACGCCAAACACCCTGCAACAGTCCAAGCGCGCATGAAGCTGGCACGCGATTTTCCGATTGTTGTACCGACAATGGCCGTGATGATCATGCCCAAAAGAACGCCGCCATTCTGGACCCCAGCCAGCCCCGTGCTCTCGCCGGGCGTGTAGCCGTAAACCAAGCCGGCAAAGGGCTCGAGGATCAGATCCTGGGCGCTGTAGGCGAGCATCGATACGAATACGAAAATCGTAAACCGCCGGGCAGTCGTCTCCGACCAGATTTCAGCCAGCGTTTCCTTGAAACCAATCGAATGGGTTTGGGTGTCTGACGGACTGGCGTCTTGGCCCTTTTCCACCCCGAGAACCGCAACCGTCGCGATCGAAAACGCAATGACCGAGACTGCAGCCGTTACCGAAATCAGGCGCGACAGTGTAAACGGTTCGAGAAACTGGCTCGAGAGGCCAGCCGTCATCACAAATCCGAAGATCATCATGATCCAGACGATGGCGGCCGCTGCGGCTTTGCGTGACGGCGCCGTGCGCGCGGCCAACAAGGCAAGCAAATTCGTCCCTGCGGCGCCAACACCGACCCCGATGACGGCAAAGGTCCCCATGGCAAGGATGATGCCGAACCAGGTTGAACTGGCCATAAGTGCGGTTGCGCCAGCGGCACCGGTGGCGCCCAAGGCCAAGGTCGCCATACCCCCGATGATCCACGGCGCGCGTTTACCGCCCCCGTCGGCGCCGTGCCCCCAATGGGGCCGGGACATCTGCACGCCGTAGTGCAAACCAACCAGAGCGCCTGGCAACATGGCCGGCAGCGCGAGCTCCACAACCATCACCCGGTTCAATGTGGATGTGCAGATAATGATTATCGCGCCCAGGCAAGCCTGGACCAGACCTAAACGGATGACACCAAACCACCCCAGCGTGGAGCGCGACAGGGCGGGGCTCATAGGGGTACTCCAGAAGACAGAGTTCCAATGGCAAAGGCGGTCACCAACATGCCGAGCACGTAAAGCGTTGTGCCCGTGGCGTTGTACCACGGCGCCTTTTCGCGCGGAGACCGCAGCAAGTCAGCCATGAGATAAAGCTGGGCCGCCAACAGCGCCCAGACTGCCAGTGCGTACCCCCAAAGCCCCAAACCGATGAGCGCCAGGATCACGATGGCCTGGGGAATGGCCATGACAATACAGGCCAGTTGCGCAGCGTGGCCAGGTCCAAGCTGTACGGGCAGCGAGCGGACCCCCATCTTGATATCGCCTTCTATGGCTTTGAAATCGTTGAGAGTCATGATCCCGTGAGCCCCTATGGAATAGAGCACTGCAGCCCCAATAATCCACGGATTTGGCAAACTTCCCAGCATGACCGCAGCGCCGGTAAACCAGGCGATCCCCTCATAGGAAAAGCCCACAGCGGCATTGCCCCACCATCCATTCAACTTTAGCCGGAGGGGCGGCGCGCTGTAGGCCCAGGCGAGAATCACACCGAAAACGGTGGCGAAAAACGCCCAGAGGCCCAGCGCAGCTCCAAGAATAAGAGACAGTGCTGACCAGATGATGGCCACATACAGCCCCCACCGCCCCGGAATTCGGCCCGAGGGTATCGGTCGTTCGGGTTCATTAATGGCATCGACATGGCGGTCATACCAGTCATTCACGGCTTGGCTGGCTGCGCACACGAACGGCCCTGCCAGGATGATTCCCCCCATTAGAAACTGCCAGCGTCCCATCAGGGGCACACCAGAGGAGACCACACCGCACATGTACGCCCACATGGGCGCAAACCACGTCACGGGCTTCGATAACTCCAGCAGTGCGCGCCAAGATGGCACCGTCGACCGGGGAAGCAGAACGCCTGAATTCGACATAGTTTAACGGTAAAATAGACACCTCATTGTGTCAATTTTAATTGACGATTTTACACCGCCTTGATGTCTATCCGGCGGAGTCGTGATCAAGTCCAGCGCGTTTGAGTTTCGAGTACAGTCCCTGCCGGCTGAGCCCGAGTACTTCGGCGGCCGATGCCCTGTTCTGATGGGTGATTTCCAGGGCCGCTTCGATACACAGCTTCTCAATCAAATCGGTTGATTCGCGCACGATATCCTTCAAGGGCACGCGACCGACCAATTCCGTGACCTGCTCAACAGACCGGGGCAACTGCTCGCTGATCCGATTTCCGCTCTGAAGACGGCGCGAGACGTTGCGGATCGACAAACCGTAAAGGGGACCACCCTCAGACGGCGCCTTCACGGCAGACACTTCCACCGTATCTTCAACGCCAAACCGGTCATGGAAGACGGTGGCAAAATTCCGCAAAACTGTGTGATTGCGCAGGGTGGAGATCATGACATTGAGATCGGTGGGTGAGCGACCGATGAAATCACCCAGATGGCGCCCAACCGCTTGACTTTGGCCAACGACTTTTACCATCTCCATGAAAGCGGCGTTGGCGGCGACAATACGCTGGTCCTGGTCCGCGATCACCAATCCATCCGGCAAGTGCTCCAAATTGGCGAGCAACTCGGCACGGGCATCGGCTTCGACTGGCGGGCGATCAAAGTCGACCAACCTGACAATCAGCCTGGAGGCCCGGTCTTCGCGAAATGCAGAAACAGACAGCCGACAAGACTTGCCATTGACCAGCGTCAATTTTCCAGATTTTGCAGCGCCATGGGCGAGAGCATCGGCGCAGACTGCTTCGACACTGTGGGCGCTGGGCTCAGGAACCAATGTCACCAAGCGTGCGCCTCGCAGTGTCTCAGCCTTCTGGTGAAGCACAGACTCGCAAGCCGGATTGGCTTCATCGATGGCCAACGTGCCGGAAACTGCGATTAGAACGGGCTCTGAAAGAGTCTCAAAAAGCAATCTATATCGCGCTTCGGCTTCACGCATCCGCGTGTA
The DNA here is from genome assembly GCA_039198685.1 of Pseudomonadota bacterium. Classification (GTDB taxonomy): domain Bacteria; phylum Pseudomonadota; class Alphaproteobacteria; order Caulobacterales; family Hyphomonadaceae; genus UBA5336. The sequence continues at coordinate 11,160 of JBCCTK010000054.1, forward strand.
ATCGCGCTCAAGGTCCTGGTGCGCCTGAACCAGCCTGTGCTGTAGCTGAGAGACGTTGCGAACGTCGCGGCCAAGCGCGATAATCGTGCTTTCATTGCCCAAGGGTAGAACCGTGTAGCGGATGGGCACATCCATCGCACTATCAGAAGGGTGATTGACTTGGCGCCATTTGGGTCCCCTTGCCCCCGTGCGCTTTAACATATCCTCGACTTTGACGCGGCTTTCGGGCGTGACGACATCCAACCATTGTCGGCCACGCCAGGATTGATCGTAGCCTTCATCAACAAGTTCAGTGCTGCCCAATGCCACATCCTGTATGACGCCGTCATGGACGATCAGCGCCAAATCTGCGGCGGACGATACAATATCGCTAACCGTCTGGGCATCCAGATCAGACAGGAATGAGGCAGAGTCGGAAAACGTAACGGATCGATGCGGCTTTGGCGTGATCATATCCATGGGCCACTTTTATCCTCAACAGCGCGCGCCATTAACAATTTTAATTTCGATCTGCCAAGAGAGCACGACAGGCGTCGGGCGCAGTGACCGCATCTTTGGCCCAACCATCGGCGCCAGATTGGGTCACGAGCGTGTTGTCGGTGAGCACGGCGTGACCACCGAGAAATACCTTCAGGTCCGACACCATAGCCGCATCGCGGATTGCCAAGACGAATTGGCGGACTTCACGCACCTCGGGCATGCAGCCCAAGGAAAGCCCCACCACATCTATCGATTCGCGCCGCACAATGCTGCAAATATGGTCGAGATCAGCACCGGGCTCGCTCCACACGCGCCACCCGTCCCTGCGAAAGAATTCTGCAACCATCAACAGGCCGAAGACGTGTTGGTCGAGCGGCCCATTTGTAAGCAGGACAGATGGTGCGTGGGTCTCAGTGCGCACAAAGGAAATATCGCCGCGCACTGAGGCGTGGCGCAAAACTTCGTGAAGGCGGCATAGCCCGAGGGCGACGACGGTGAAGTCACAATAATCCTCTTCCCAAAGCTCTCCCAGCCTTCGGGCCGCTGTGGCAAGGAGATCAGCCAGAACCGCTTCCTCAGGCACACCGCGCCGCACGAGATCTTCCATGAAACGCTGCATATCGTCGGCACTGGCAGAAAGGACCAATTTCAGGAATTCTGCACGATCAAGCTCGGTGATAACATCACCCTTGATATCGCCCGCATCCAGGAAGGTGAGCATCAGACGGGGAAGGATTTCGCCTTCAATCGTGTCGACCATGTTGTGCAGGCGGGAATCGGGAACTTTGGCCGTCTTGAGGCGCGCGCCGAGCTGGGCAAAGGAACTGAGCACGGCTCGTTTTGCCGTTTGATTTCCCATTTGAGCGTCGAACTGTCCAGATCTTTCCATGGCGCCTTCTCCCGTGCTGGCCAGGCCAGCATTCAAAGCTGACTTCTCAGCTCGTTTTCGTTTGCATGCCTACTCCACAGATGGGTGGAAACCGGGACCACGGCCCCACGCCGCAAGAATCGGACAAGCCGCCACCGACGAAAGACCATAAACAAACAACGGACTAATCCGCTTTAACAAGCCACGAGCGCCCTCCTCACTGCGCTGTATGTTGCAACTGATTCTGCGTACCGTGTGTGCACCAAAACCATCCCATCACGTGTGAAAGTAGCAAAATAAAACTCGCTTAGATAGTACATCAAATTCCAAAATTAGGATTCATTAAGATCCGACAAACGTCAAGTTATTTGGACGTAAACTCAGATTGACAGTCCGAAGTGGCTCCTCTAGCTTCTTTTACCAAGAGAACGGGAGGGGCATTGTGCCAGACACCGGTACGTCCCAAATCAAAGCGAACGTCCACGCGCTTTACACGCCAGAACAACGCGCGCGGCGTGATGAAACGCCATGGACCATGGTCCAGGCTGTTCTGGCGCCACTACAATTTCTCGTTTTCGCCGTCAGCCTTGGACTGGTCCTGCGATACCTTTCGACCGGCAGCGGATATGATGTTGCGACAGCCTCCATCATCCTGAAAACGGCCTTGCTATACGCGATCATGATCACCGGCGCGATCTGGGAGAAGGCCGTCTTCGGGCGTTACCTTTTTGCCCCGACATTTTTTTGGGAAGATGTCGTATCGATGGCTGTTATGGCCTTGCATACAGCTTATCTGGCCATGGTGGTTTTTGGCCTTGGCACGGGCCAGCAACAGATGCTGGTCGCCCTCGCAGCCTACGCGACGTATGTGGTCAACGCCGCTCAATTCGTTTGGAAATTGCGCCAGGCCCGGCTGGGCGATCCAACCGGTGTAGCGGCATGACGGAGCTGACGCTTCCTGGGCGCACGGGCGCTGCACCGCTGGCTATGTCGCCACAGATCTTGAAAGAGCGTGGACAACGCGAAGTCTTTTGCGGGCTCACGGGAATCGTCTGGCTCCACAGAAAAATCCAGGATGCATTTTTTCTGGTGGTTGGCTCGCGCACCTGCGCTCACCTGATTCAATCGGCTGCCGGTGTGATGATTTTTGCAGAGCCTCGATTTGCCACTGCGATTATCGAGGAACGCGATCTGGCCGGCATGGCGGACGCGAATGAAGAGCTCGACAAGACCGTGGACCGCTTGCTGGCACGCAGGCCCGATATCAAGCTCCTGTTCCTGGTCGGCTCATGTCCTTCGGAAGTGATCAAACTCGACCTTTCGCGGGCTGCAGACCGCCTGACCAAGCGTTTCCACCCCGATGTACGGATCCTGAATTATTCCGGCTCTGGCATAGAAACGACCTTTACCGAAGGCGAAGACGCCTGTTTGGCATCATTGGTGCCAGGATTGCCCCAGTCCGATGACACCCAGCCGGAACTGATGGTCGTCGGGGCGCTTGCTGATGTGGTGGAAGATCAGTTCGCCCGCTTGTTCGCCGCCCTCGGTATCGACCGAGTCAGATTTTTGCCGGCTCGCAAAAATGCGGACATGCCGCCCATTGGTCCCAACACCCGCTACTTGCTCGCCCAGCCCTTCCTGAGAGACACCGCCCTGGCGCTGTCAGGGCGCGGCGCAAAGCATATCCCCGCGCCTTTCCCCCTAGGCGCTGAAGGAACAACCGCTTGGCTAAAGGCGGCCGCCGACGTTTTCGGTATCCACGCACAGACCTTCCAAAAGGTCACGGAACTGCCCGAAGCCCGAGCCCGCCGTGCGCTTGAAAAGTATCGCGAAACCCTTGCTGGAAAATCAGTCTTTTTCTTTCCTGACAGCCAGCTGGAGCCGCCACTGGCCCGTTTCCTATCGCGCGAATGCGACATGGTGCTGAGCGAAGTCGGCACGCCCTATCTCCACAAAACACATCTGGCCGAAGAGCTGAGCCTGTTGCCGCAAGGCACACAGCTCAGTGAAGGCCAGGATGTCGACCGGCAGCTCGATCGCTGCCTTGAGGCCAGCCCGGACATCACCGTCTGCGGGCTCGGCCTCGCCAATCCCCTGGAAGCGGAGGGCCTCACCACGAAGTGGGCCATCGAACTCGTTTTCACACCGATCCAGGGCTATGAGCAGGCCGGAGACCTCGCAGAATTGTTCGCGCGCCCGCTCGTGAGGAAACGGAGGCTCGCGGTATGAAATTGACGGTCTGGACCTATGAAGGCCCACCCCATGTCGGCGCAATGCGCGTTGCCACGGCGATGGAGGGGCTTCACTACGTCCTCCATGCGCCCCAAGGCGACACCTATGCAGACCTCCTGTTCACCATGATAGAGCGACGCAATCACCGCCCGCCTGTCACCTACACCACGTTCGAAGCCCGCGACCTGGGCGCTGATACGGCGGAGATTTTCAAGACCGCGGCCCAGGGCGCCTATGAGCGCTTCAAGCCCGATGCGATGATCGTGGGCGCATCGTGCACGGCCGAGTTGATCCAGGATGACCCGGCTGGACTGGCCAAAGCCCTGGCCTTGCCCTGCCCGGTCATCCCGCTTGAACTGCCGAGCTATACCAAGAAGGAAAGCTGGGGCGCATCGGAAACGTTCTACCAGATCGTGCGTCACTTGGCCGACCGGAACATGGAGCGGCTTTCCTTCCGCACGGGACGCCCTTCCTGCAACATCCTCGGTCCAACGGCACTGGGCTTTCGCAACCGGGATGATGTCCGCGAAATCGCCGGCCTGCTGAGCGATCTCGGGATCGATGTGAATGTGATCGCACCCCTCGGCGCCACGCCGCAAGACATCACTCGCCTGGGCGCCGCGGACTTTAACGTCGTGCTCTATCCGGAAACAGGTGAAGCAGCGGCGCGCTGGCTGGAGAAAACATTCGGCCAGCCGCGCACCAAGAGTGTGCCCATGGGCTATGGCGCAACCATGGACTTCATCGCCGAGATCGGCGGGATGCTTGACAAGGATTTTTCCAGCTACACACCGCCCCATTCCAACATGCCCTGGTGGTCGCGCTCGGTGGATTCGACTTATCTGACCGGCAAGCGCGTCTTCATCTTCGGGGATGCATCACACGCCATCGCAGCGGCCCGGGTGGCCGACGAAGAGATGGGTTTCGAGGTCGTCGGCCTTGGCTGCTACAATCGGGAATTTGCCCGCGACCTGCGCGCCGCTGCACAAAAGTACAATGTCACGCCCTTGATCACAGACGACTACCTTGACGTCGAAGCGGCCATTTCAGAGGCCCAGCCGGAGATGGTGCTCGGCACGCAAATGGAGCGCCATATTGCCAAGCGGCTCGGCGTGGGATGCGCAGTAATCTCTGCGCCTGCCCACGTCCAGGATTTCCCGGCCCGCTATTCCCCTGTTATGGGCTTTGAGGGCGCCAACACCCTTTTCGACACATGGGTACACCCTTTGGTGATGGGCCTGGAGGAGCATCTGCTCGGCATGTTCCGCGAGGATTTCGAGTTCTCCGACGAAGCCGGTCCGTCCCACCTTGCCGCCCACGGCGAGGCGGCTCGTTCGGTACCCGCACCGGTCAGCAATGTCATCCAGTGGGATTCTGAGGCCGAAACCGAGCTGAAGAAAATCCCGTTTTTCGTGCGAGGCAAAGCGCGAAGAAACACGGAAAAATATGCCGCCGAGCAGCACCTGGAGCGTATCTCGATCGATACGCTTTATGACGCAAAGGCCCATTATGGACGGTGAGGCGCGCCCTCCTGCCCCTACCGGGCCTGTGGTGACACCCATTCGGGTTGTCCTGATCACGCTCGACCGGCAGCTCGAAGCCGCCGTGGCGCGCGCTGGCGCGGCCCTTCGCAAGGAACTGCCTGGACTGGAACTCACATTCCACGCGGCCGTGGACTGGGACCGGATGGCTGGCACCCTGGACGCCTGCAAGGCTGATATCGCCAAAGCCGATTTTATCGTTGCATCCATGCTCTTTATCGAGCCGCATATGGATGCTGTGTTGCCAGATCTACGCGCACGTCGCGAGCAGTGTGACGCCATCGCTGGATGTCTGGCGGCGGCTGACGTCGTGAAACTGACCCGGCTCGGCAAGTTCCGTATGGACAAGCCAGAGAGTGGCCCAATCTCGTTACTCAAGAAACTGCGCGGATCGAAGGACAAAGCAAAAGCTGGGGCAGCACAGGCGCGCATGCTGCGCCGCTTGCCAAAATTGCTGCGGTACATTCCCGGCACCGCACAGGATGTCCGCGCTTACTTCCTGACATTACAATACTGGCTTGCCGGATCGGACGAGAACATCGCCAATCTCGTGAAATTCATGGTGAACCGATATGCCAGCGGGGAACGCGTACACTTGCGCGGCACGCTAGATGTCGCCCCGCCAAGCGAGTATCCCGATGTGGGCGTATACCATCCGGAACTGAAAGACCGCGTCGACGTTGACGCATCCAACCTGCCTTTTGCTCGGTCGGGCCGACCACGCATCGGCCTCCTGCTGATGCGGTCTTACATTTTATCCGGCGATACAGGCCACTATGACGGTGTCATCGAGACAATGGAGGCGGCCGGACTATCAGTGGTCCCGGCCTTCGCGAGCGGGCTCGACTCTCGTGAGGCCGTGCGCGCGTTTTTCATGGATGAAGAGGGACGATCCAAAGTCGATGCCATCGTTTCTCTGACGGGTTTTTCGATGGTTGGCGGGCCAGCCTACAATGATGCAGGCGCAGCAGCCGATCTCCTGGATCAATTGGACGTGCCATATCTGTCTGGTCTGGCGCTCGAATTCCAATCCCTCGAAGAATGGGGCGCAAACTCACAAGGCCTGACACCCATTGAGTCCACCATGATGGTGGCCATCCCTGAACTCGACGGCGCCACCGGGCCGATTGTTTTCGGTGGGCGCGCACAAGGCGGAACAGCGTGTACAGGATGCAAACGGGCGTGCCAGTTCGACACCGCATCCGGCACGCTGCGCATGAAGGCCTGCCCGGAGCGGGCGGAAATGTTGGCGCGCCGGGTGGCGAAACTGGCAAAGCTGCGGCGCACGCCAGAGGTGGACCGGAAGGTGGCCATCACACTGTTCAACTTTCCGCCGAATGGTGGATCGGTGGGCACAGCGGCGAATCTGTCGGTTTACGAATCGCTTCTCAACACGCTGCGGGCCTTGGCCGAACAGGGTTACAGCGTTGATGTGCCAAGCAATGTGGATGCCTTGCGTGATGCAATCTTGGGCGGCAATTCCAGTCAACATGGCACCGATGCCAATATCCTCGCAAAGATCCCAGCCAACGAGCACATTTCCCACGAAGCAAGGCTGGAAGAGATCGAGGCACAATGGGGCCCGGCGCCAGGGCGCCAGCTGTCCGATGGCCAATCCATCTTCATTCTCGGCGCCCGGTTCGGCAACGTCATGGTGGGCATACAACCCGCCTTCGGGATCGAAGGCGACCCCATGAAACTCATGTTCGAGGGTGGATTTTCCCCAACCCATGCCTTTGCCGCCTATTATCGCTACCTGAAAGAAGGATTTGCCGCGGACGCATGCCTGCACTTCGGCACCCATGGCGCACTGGAATTCATGCCTGGCAAACAGACGGGCCTGAGCAGCGCGGACTGGCCGGACTATCTCATAGGCGACCTGCCACACATTTATTTCTATGCGGGCAATAACCCTTCTGAAGCCGCCATCGCCAAGCGCCGTGCAGCCGCGACAACGGTGAGCTATCTCACCCCATCGGTGACCGAAGCCGGGCTCTATAAAGAGCTAACCGACTTGAAGGCCACACTGTCGCGCTGGCGCGCAGCAATTGCCGGCGGCGATGCGGGAATGGCCCAACGGCTTGTCGACGCAGCCGAGGCCCAGGCTGAAAAGCTGGACCTGCCGACGGGGGACATCGAAGCCTTGTCGGACGCCATCGCAGAGCTTGAAACAACCCTAATCCCCCACGGATTGCACATCGCTGGCGAAACGCCGCCACGCGAAGCCCGCGTGGACATGTTGTCGGCCATCGCGCCCCTGGACGCCGCTGTGACCCTCCCAAGAACAGCGATCGAGGCGCTGGTGGCCGGCACTCCATTGGAGCTTGAACCGGCGCTGCGTGAAGAAGCAGATCGGCTCTTGGCCATAAATGACAGGCTACAGGCCGACACGGAACTTCAGGGCCTCATGCGCGCGCTCAGCGGTGGCTTCATCCCACCCGTCTGCGGGGGGGACCTCATCACGCGCCCGGATATTCTGCCGACTGGCCGCAATATTCACGGCTTCGACCCGTATCGCCTACCGTCCGCCCCGGCATGTGTGGTCGGGGCTGTCCAGGCCGACCGACTGCTGACCCGGCATATGGAAGGCGGCGCAGACCTGCCTGAGACCATCGCACTTGTGCTGTGGGGCACAGACAATCTGAAGTCCGAAGGCGCACAGATCGCCCAAGCCCTTGCACTCATGGGCGCCAGACCGCGCTTTGACAGCTATGGCCGACTGGCAGGCGCAGACCTGATTCCGCTCGACGAATTGGCGCGGCCCCGGATTGACGTGGTCGCGACTCTGTCTGGCATTTTCCGCGACCTGCTCCCCTTGCAATCGCGTCTCCTGGCCGATGCCGCCTACCAAGCCGCCTGCGCCAACGAGCCTATTGAGCAGAACTTTATCCGAAAGCATGCCCTCGCCCAGGCCGAAGCCCATGGCTGCGACCTGGAAACCGCCGCCCTGCGCGTCTTCTCAAATGCCGAAGGCACCTATGGCGCCAATGTAAACCAGATGATCGATGCCGGCTGCTGGGAGGACGAGGACGATCTCGCCGACGCCTACAGCGCGCGCAAATGCTTTGCCTATGGACGCGCCGGTGCACCGGTTGCCCAGCCCCGCCTGCTGAACACGATTTTTGAAGGGGTGGACTTAGCGTATCAGAATCTCGAGTCAGTCGAACTCGGCATCACCACAATAGACCACTATTTCGATACGCTTGGCGGGATCGGCCGGGCCGTGAAGCGCGCCAAGGGTTCCGATGCGCCTATTTACATAACCGACGCCACCCAAGGCGATGCCAAAGTCAGGACACTGTCAGAGCAAATCGCGCTGGAGTCGCGCACGCGCACATTAAACCCAAAATGGTATGAGGGCATGTTGCGCCACGGGTATGAGGGTGTCCGTCAGATTGAAGCCCAGGTGTCTAACACCATGGGCTGGTCGGCCACGACGGGCC
>JBCCTK010000055.1:0-19704 GCA_039198685.1 Pseudomonadota bacterium
GCGCATGATCGCAGCAGGCGTCGCTGCGAGGTGCCGTCAAGTGATGGGTACGGTCCACGCTATAGAGATTTTCCCACCGATTTGCCCAGATATCAGCCGCAGCACGGCTGCAGACATGGCTCAATTTCTGAAATCGATTACCTGACACCACGAAAAACCGCCTTTCTCTTGAACGGCGGTTTTCTGATTCAGATGGCTCGACTAGCGCATGCCGCCAGCGATTTTTGGCACGTATTCATAATCATCCTTCTTCTTCCGCTCGCGTTTACGGGCGGGCTGGAAGGCGATTTTCGCATGTTCTGCACAATAGGGGCCATCTACTGCCCGCCGACCACAAAATGCGAAGTTGGGATCAGCGGGATCGCCGATTGGCCATTTACACATAGAAGCAGAGAGATTCAGAACGGTGGCCTTCTTGCCGTCATCCAATTCCAACGGAGGCAGTTTTTCAATCAAGGCGCGCTCGTCCTTGGCGGCTTTCGCGACGCTGGGATTTGCGATTTTGGGTTCAGGTGTTTTGACCGTTCCATCGGGCAGGACGCGCGGCTTGGGTCGGGCCAGGCGCGGTGGACGTTTCACGGGTCGCGACGGCGTTGCACGGCCCGAAAGGCCAAGGCGATGAACCTTGCCGATGACGGCATTGCGGGTCACTCCGCCGAGTTCCTTTGCGATTTGCGAAGCCGAATGCCCCTCCGCCCAAAGCTTTTTCAGCACGTCCACGCGGTCTTCAGTCCAAGCCATGGTGCACCTTTCATGCTTCCCGCATCCTAGCGGGCTCTATATTTAGTAACGGCAGACCCCCCGCCGTCGCTCAATGCCTAGATATGGTGCCCTAGGGATTGGTTAACCGCAAGATGCGGTATTGTAGTTGTCCACAGAAACTAAATATTGATTCAGAGAGGCGTGACCTGTTTGCCCTCTCGCTAATTCAGCTGGCGGGCTCTATGTACGGGTTATGAGTGACTTAATCGCCGCGTCAGCTGACGTGACCCAGCCTGTGACCCTTCCTGAGCCCGCTACGGTTGTTCGCCCGCCGCGCCGCTATGGCGCGTTCAACACGCTCGGCACCTGGACGCTTTTTGCCCGTGAGGTTCGGCGGTTCCTCAAGGTTTGGATGCAGACGCTTTTTGCACCGGTGATTACGACACTCCTATTCATGACGGTTTTCAAGCTTGCTTTTGGCGACCGGGGTCAACTGACGGGGGATTTCGAAGGTCTGGTTTATAATAACTTCCTGGCGCCGGGGCTGATCATTATGGCTGTGCTGCAAAACGCTTTTCAGAACACATCATCGTCACTCACCATTTCCAAGGTCCAGGGGAGCCAGGTGGATTTTCTCATGCCACCGCTATCGCCCCTGGAACTCACGGCTGGCTTCATCGCTGGCGCGGCCACACGAGGCATTATGGTTGGAGCGATTGCTGCGACCGCGATCCACTTTTCGGGGCCGCTGATTTGGCTCGTGACATTCGGCCAGGTGAGTGTCGATAGCTTGGCAAGCCTGACGATCCAGCATCTTTGGGCCGTGGTCTACTTTGGCGCGGCAGCCGCTATTATCCTGGCTGCACTCGGTGCCATGGGGGGAATTTGGGCCGATAAGTTTGACCACCTGGCGGCTGTGACCAACTTCGTGATTGTCCCGCTGACCTTCCTGTCCGGCACTTTCTACGACATCAAGGTGATGATCGAGCCCTTCTACACCCTCGCTTTGTTCGACCCGTTCTTTTATCTGATCGACGGATTTCGTTATGGCTTCCTGGGCGTTTCCAACAGCAATTTACAAGTCGGTATTTTCGTTACGGGCGGCCTTGCGCTTTTATCCTGCGCGCTGGTCTGGTGGATGTTCAAGTCGGGGTATAAATTAAAAGCTTAACGGTCCAATACCGCATCTACAAAACCCAGGGCAATTCCGCGACTCCAGTCGGCTTCCCCAGCCAAGCGGGCGATTTCAGTGCCGTTGTTGTCGTAGATAATCGTGGTGGGAAAGCCGCTGGCGCCCGCAGCGTAGACAATCTCCCATGCTTCCGGCGGGGCCTGGTAGAAGTCCAATACGCCCACGCCAGCGAGTTCATCGAGCCGAAGGCGAGCCTGCTCGCGCACTTCGGCTTGGTCGACGCTTATTGCGACGACTTGGAAATCCGAGCTGCCGCGTCCGGTCTGCAAGGCGCCAAGGTGAGGCATTTCACGCTCGCAAGGGCCACACCAGGTCGCCCAGAAATTGACCAAAATTGTCCGGCCTTCAAAGTCTGCCAGGGTCAGCGTCTCACCACGGGGCCCTGTGAAAGTCCCTTCTGGGACCGGCTCGCCAGCGCGCGAGAAATCAAGTGCGGCCAAGTCACCTTCTGCGAATTGCTCCAGGGGGTTGCCGTAGCGCGGCCCACCCGCGCCTGACAGCAAGACGTACAAGATCGTCACGGCGCCAATCAGAAATAGGACCAAATAGGCATATCGCATCAGTGGCTTGGGCATGATAGCTCCATGGGAACCGAGTTATGACATCAGGAGCCGCATATGGCGGGCGAAAGCACCAAAGGCCAGAAAATGTGGGGTGGGCGCTTCGCCGCGGCGCCCAGCGACATCATGGAAGCCATCAACGCCTCCATCGACGTGGACAGGCGCATGGCCGAAGAAGATGTGGCCGGGTCGCGCGCCCACGCCGACATGCTGGCAGAAATGGACATAATCTCTGCAGCCGACAATGAAGCCATCCAGACCGGCCTCGACCAGGTTCTTGAAGAACTGCGCTCGGGGACGTTTCCCTTTGACCGGGCTCTGGAAGACATCCACATGAACATCGAAGCGCGGCTAAAGTCGCTAGCTGGTGAACCGGCGGGCCGGTTACACACAGCCCGCTCTCGCAATGACCAGGTGGTCACAGATTTTCGTCTATGGACCCGCGGCGCGCTGAATGAGGCGATGGACCAGCTTCAGGGGTTGCAAGCAGAACTGATCGTGCGGGCCGGGGAGCACGCAGACACGGTCATGCCGGGTTTTACTCACCTGCAAACCGCGCAACCCATAACCTTGGGCCATCATTTGTTGGCCTATGTTGAGATGTTTGCGCGCGACCGGGCGCGGCTGTCGGATTGTGCGCTGCGGCTGAATGAAAGCCCGCTGGGTGCGGCCGCCTTGGCCGGGACGGGTTTTCCAATCGACCGGGACATGACGGCGGAGGCACTGGGTTTTCAGCGTCCTATGGCCAATTCACTCGATGCTGTCTCAGCGCGCGATTTTGCTTTGGAAGCCCTGTCCGGCCTCTCGATTGCCGCGACACACCTCTCGCGCCTAGCTGAGGAAATTGTTCTTTGGACCAGTGCCCAGTTCGGCTTTGCCAGCCTTTCTGACGCTTGGTCGACGGGCAGCTCGATCATGCCGCAAAAACGCAACCCGGACGCTGCAGAACTGATCCGTGCTAAGGCCAGCCTTATTGCGGGGCAGTTCGCGAGTTTGCAGGGCGCGGTAAAAGCTCTTCCGCTGGCCTATGCCAAAGACCTTCAGGACGACAAGCAGCTGACTTTCGCCGCCTTTGATACGTTTGACCTGTGTGTGCGCGCCATGGGCGGCATGGTGGAGACCATGACGTTTCACCCTGATGCGATGCGCATCGCTGCGGCCAAAGGCTTCTCGACTGCGACTGATCTAGCCGATTGGCTTGTTCGGGAGCTCGGTATGGCCTTTCGAGAAGCACATCATGTGACGGGCGCCCTCGTTGCACTTGCCGAGCGTAGAGTTGTCGAGCTGTCTGAATTGTCATTGGCGGACATGCAGGCTGTGGCGCCAGATATAGATCAGGGCGTGTTTGACGTCCTTTCCGTGGACCGCTCGGTGGCCAGCCGGGTCTCCTATGGTGGTACGGCCCCTGTTCGCGTGGCCGAACAGGTGGCACAGTGGAAACATAGACTCGCATTGGATTGAACCCATGACCCGATTTTCCAAACCTTTACTTGCCGGCTTCAGCCTCTGCGCGTTGTCTGCCTGTGGATTGCAGGGCGATCTCACGCGACCGGATCCTCTGTTTGGAAACCCCAGTCAGCTTGAGCCGGCTGAGCCCCTCGATAGGCAGATTACAGATGGGCTTGATGATCTTCAGGAATCCCGCCGATCGGGGGATGATTCTGATAATCCACCTGATGCAGAGGATGAACTCCTCGGTGGGCCGGACGGTCGGTGAGGGCTTTTGCAGCGATGACCCCAGTGTTCCGTTCTGCCTCATTAATTGCAGTGGTCTCCTTTGTGTTGGTTGGATGTATCCAAATGGAACCTGATGCGTTTCATGTGTCCGCAGTACCGATCTTGGAGGCCACTCCGGTTGATGCGCCCGTTGAATTCGTTGAACTACGCCTTCGCCGCGGAAACAGCGTGGTCTACAACCGTTTTGGAGGGGAAGTCCCACGCGGGGCCCCGGTTGAGCCGGTTGAACAGCGTGAGCTGGGCGAAGTTACAACGTCCGGCGCGGGCTGACCCTCACCGATGCACCATTTCTCTTATTCCCAAGGCCGGTTGACCTGTGAAAGCGTAACCCTCGCTGAAATCGCTGAGGCTGTTGGAACGCCTTGCTACGTCTACTCCACCGCGACGCTCGATCGCCACGTTCGTGTAATCATGGAGGCGGTGAAGGATATCAATTGCCTGGTTGCGTATTCGGTCAAAGCCAATGGGAATCTTTCTGTATTGGCCACCTTGGCGGCTCAAGGTGCAGGCGCCGATGTCGTGAGTGGCGGTGAACTCCTGCGGGCTCGTCGCGCAGGAATCGCTGCGTCAAAGATCGTCTTTTCCGGTGTTGGCAAAACCCGCTCGGAGATGGAACTTGGGCTAGAAGAGGGGATCTACCAGTTCAATGTGGAGAGCCTGGCTGAATTGAGGGCGCTATCTGGCGTTGCAGTCTCACTGAAGCGCGTTGCGCCGGTGGCCATTCGCGTGAATCCGGACGTGGCTGCGGGGGGCCATCCGAATATCTCGACCGGCAAGGCCGGGGATAAATTCGGGGTCGCTTGGCGTGACGCAGATGCGATTTTCGCTGAAGCCGCCCGTCTCCCCGGAATAGAAATTGTTGGCGTAGACGTCCATATCGGAAGTCAAATCGGCGCTTTGGCACCCATGCGGGCCGCCTTTGAAAAGACACTCGATTTGGCAAAGAAACTGCGTGCCCAAGGACACGATATTCGACGGGTGGATCTGGGCGGGGGGCTCGGTGTCCCCTATACAGAAGGCGATCAGCCGGCAACTCCCGCCGACTATGCCGAGATGATCCGAGATGTGGTCGGTGATTTCGATGTCGACTTGGTGTTGGAGCCGGGACGGGTCATTGCGGCCAATGCGGGCATATTGCTTACCCAGGCACTCTACAAAAAGACCGCCCCAGACCGGACATTCCTTATCCTTGATGCAGGCATGAATGATCTCATGCGTCCGGCGCTTTATGGCGCTCACCATGATATCTTGCCGCTCAATGAAGCGGTCGCCCAAGCCCATGGATGCATTTATGACATCGTCGGCCCAATCTGCGAGTCGACGGATAAGTTTGCAACGGCGCGGTCCATGGCTGAAGTTGCCGAGGGTGATCTTCTCGCCATAATGTCATCAGGTGCCTATGGCGCCGTGCTTTCGTCGCAATACAATGCCAGGCCATTGGTTCCTGAAGTGCTTGTGAAAGGAGATTCCTGGCACACTGTCCGCCGCAGGCCCACATTTGAAGAGATGATAGAATTGGAAGCGTTGCCCGATTGGCTAAGCTAAATGACATCCCCGGCCTTAGGGCCAAGATCGGCGACACCCGCGCACGGCTCGGTCAATTGGCCTTTGTTCGGGCGTTTGGTCCCGCGCTGGCCTTTATTCTCACCTATTCTGCAGCCGCTCTCTTTGGCCTATTCGAGCGCGTCTCCAGCGTGGTGGGTGCAGGGCTTGGATCATCGGCCATACTGATCACAGTGCTGTTGAGTTTGCGTGGCTGGCGAACGTGGAAGCGCCCGACCCGCACTGAGGCTAGGGCTGTGCTGGACCGGCAATCACCGCGGCGTCCGATTTCGGGGCTGACTGATCGTCCTGTGTCTTCGACGCGCGATGGGCAATCTCTGTGGAAAGCCCACACTGACAGGCTCATGGCAGACGCCATTCACCTGCCTGTGCCGCGCTTCTGGATGGCGTGGCGGCGCGCAGACCCCGCTTTTTTGCGCTTTGTGCTACCCGTGCTCTTTGCTGGCGCGCTGATCTTTGCTGGCGCCGACCGGGCTGACCGATTGAAACAAGCCTTCGTACCGAATTTGGGCGCTTTGGCCGGCGCAGACAATATTCGGGTGGAGGCTTGGATCACGCCACCGTCCCATACGGGGAGGCCGCCAATTTTTCTGGAAGCGGGCATGCAGGATATACGCGTTCCGGCTGGATCCACGGTCACACTGCGTGCCTTCAACCGATCAGCGCCGGCACTCGTGCTTTCAACAGAGAAAGAGCGCATTCGACAGAGATTTTCTGATACCCCAGATGGTGCCTTTGAGGCCCAGGCGACATTAGATCAAAACACGAAGATTGCGGTCCACTGGTGGGGAGAGCGCGTGGCCTGGTCTATTTTGGCCTCACCTGACGCGCCACCTACGGTTCAGTTCATCACCCTACCGTCCATAACCACCGATGACGAAATGGAGTTCGAATGGGCTGTGGAAGATGACTTTGGCGTTGACCGTCTCGAAGTCGCGATACGTCTGCGCGAGCCCCACCCCGCAGCCCCCGACGCCGAGGACAGATTGCCGGTGCAAATGGGTCCTGTCGCGCCGAAGGACGCCAGCGAAATAGCGCTTTTGGATACGATGCGTCATCGTTGGGCGGGCTTACCTGTGGATGTTCAACTCGTGGCGATTGATGGCGCTGGACAAGAAGGCCGCAGCCGCAGCCTGCCTTTCATTTTGCCTGGAAAGTTACTGCTGCAGCCGCTTGCGAGGGCCGCCCAGGAAATTCGTGTAACCGTGCTGCGCGAACCGCGCGATTACGATGATATCCTGCTGAATGGCGAGGCACTGCAGGCCGGCGCGATCAATAGCGACGTGACCCGCAGGCTGGATGCGGCCCCACCAGACGTCCAATTAGCCTCTCAGCTTCTGGATGCGCTCACGCTGGAACCGGAACGCTATTTTGAGGACCGTTCCGTTTACTTCGGCCTTCGCATGGCCCACGGCATTCTGGTTGCTGCGCCGGACAAGGCCGAAGCCGACAGTGTCGATACACTGCTCTGGCAGGTCGCTCTGAAAGCTGAATATGGCAGTTCTGCTGATGCCTTGAGGGCCCTGCTTGCGGCGCGCCGAGCGCTGGAACAGGCGCTGCGCGACGGGGCGTCCGAGGATGAAATTCGGCGCTTGATGGAGGCATTCCGAGAGGCGGCCAACAATTATATCGCGGCCAAGATGGCTGAAGCGATGATGAACGGCACAGAGTCGTCGAACATGTCCGATATGGGCCCTGGAGGCGGCGGATCTGGGCTTGGGGCGAACCAGTTCGAAGACATGCTGAATGCCCTTGAAGACCTGGCCGAGACCGGTGCGGCAGACCAGGCACGCCAACTGCTGTCCGACATCACCAATATGCTTGAGAATCTCGAATTCCAGCAGGGTGGCCAAGGCGGAGGCGATGGCTTCGCGATGCCCGGCCAGGAGGGGGGTGAACCCGGTGAAGACGACGAGTTGCCCCAAGATGAGCAGGAACTCACCGAAGCATTGGAGGCACTTTCTGATCTTTTACGGGAGCAAAGGGAGCTGAACGACGACACTTTGGCCGAAGAGCGTGGGGAGCGGTCCGGCACTCAACCTGGGACCCAAGGGCAGGAGGGCAATCAAGGTGGTTCACAGCGGCCGGGACAAGGCGAAGCGGACCAGGGTGAACAAGATGGCACAGAGCCGGGCGCCGGTGGGCTTGATGACCGCCAACGCAGCTTGGCCGATCGCACCGACCAACTCGGTCAAGCCATCGGGCCGGGCACTGGCGAAGAAGACAGCGCCGGGGGTGGACAAGACGGCGAGACCGAAGGCGTTGGGCAAGGCATCGGAGGCCTTGATGAGGCGGCTCGCCAGCGCCTCGAAGACGTCGCCCGTTTACAGGACCGCGCGGCCCGAGAATTAGAGCGCGGCGACGAACTGCGGGCCAACCGACTGCAAGAGCGCGCCACGGGAGCTTTAAGGGATCTTTCAGATGAGCTGGCTGCGGCCATCGATGAACTTCAACAGGCTCGCCAAGGAGATTTGGCGAATGAAGATGATCCAGATGGGAATATTGATCCCTTCGGTCGCTCGCTTGGCGTAACCGGTGTCGATGATGACGTTATCATTCCAGATGAAGCCGAGCGTCAACGCGCTAAAGACATTCTGGACGAGCTCCGTCGCAGGTTTGATCAGGCCGAAGGGGACGAAGAGCGCGAATATCTCGAGCGGCTCCTTGATCGGTTCTAAAGGACATTGACAATTGCGAGAGCGCGGTTGCATGCCGGAAACTCTCACACTACCCCGAACAGAAAGCAGGCCGGGAGGGCAGTGTGGTTTTTCGCATCATTAAGTATATCGCGCTCACATTGGTGGGTCTGATAACCCTCGGTATTGTGTCCAGCTGCACAATGCTCGGCTTGAATTATGCAAGCTTGGAGACGGGCAATAAGCCTGATGCGGCTCCGGAGATTATCTTGACGGATTTGCAGGATTGGGAGCGCCAGCGCGCCGAGTTGCTGCGCGATTTTCAGGACATCGTTTACGGACCGTGGCCCCAGGACCTTGCGGTCTCGCTGGTCTCGCGCAGGGTCGCCGATGAGAATTTCGCTGGCGGCATTGCCCGGCTGGAGGAGTTCCAGATCCGTCTTGGTGTCGGCGATGCAGCGGAAGACTTCTTTCTTGGTCTGGCTGTTCCCAAGTCGGCTGCGCGCGGCAGTCTCGGCCTGGTGATTGGCCAGACATTTTCTGACAATTGTGGCGTGTTCCAGTCCATGGCCCTCAGCCAAGCGTCAGGCGCACCCTGCGAAAGCACCAATATACCCTGGCTCGCAAAATATATCTTCGGAGAGTACATTGCGGAGGTCCCCCTTGAAACGTATTTCGAGGCCGGGTTCGCCTATGCGAATTATTATGGTTCCGATGTGGTGCCAGACCGCATCGAAGCGGGTGGCGCTGTCATGGAGCGGTTATCCCAAGCCGGCGGTACCGCACCAACCGGTGCGCTTATGGCCTGGGCGTATGCCTATAAAGCAACCATTGATATTCTTGAGAGCGAGACCTGGTTGGATGAAAACAGGATTGCGGTTTTTGGTCACTCGCGCCACGGAAAGTCTGCTTTGTTGGGCGGTATATTTGACCGCCGTATCGATTTGGTGCTCTCCCACCAGTCCGGTTTTGGTGGTGCGGCTCTATCGCGGTCTACCGTTGGAGAAGGCATAGACAGGGTGACGGAGACCTATCCCCATTGGTTTGCACCTGGATTTGATGACGCCGCCAAAAATCCTGAAGGTTTGCCGCTGGACCAGCACCAACTACTCGCGGCTCTGGCGCCGACCCCTGTATTTCTGGGCAACGGGCGCCGCGATGTATGGTCCGACCCAAACTCCACATTTCGGGCCGCGCAAGCCGCTGGACCAGTTTATCAACTCTACGGCAGCGGTGGATTGGTACAGGAAGGATTGATCGATTTCGTGCCGAGCTGGGATATCGCTTACTTTCTCAGGCCGGGGGGGCATGGGACCGACAAGCGCGACATCGCTGCGATGGTCAGTTTTCTGGAGGCCCAAACGGCTGAAGGCAATGGGCCGACCCAAACGGTTGTTTCGCCTTAACGTTGCGACACGCTTGAACCCCGCCGGACTTCACCCGACACAGTTATAAACTGTGAGCGGGAGGCACTCATGACCGTCAATCCAGGATTAGAACAATTTGTAAAGGTGACGTTCGAAGCGCGCGAAGCGGACCTTCAAACCTTCCTGACGCCAGTTCTTGTGCTGGTTGCCTGGACCTGCGTCATGTGGATCTGGTTATATATCACCCGCTTACCCGCCATGCAGAAAGCCAAGGTGAGCCCTCAAGCTGCACGCCATCCTGATGCCGGGTGGAAGGAGAAGCTTCCCGCCATGGCCCGATCCGTCTCAGATAATTATAATCACCTCCATGAACAGCCTACGATCTTCTATGCGATCATGGGCTTTGCCGCGTTGACCGGAGGTGTAGATGCCACAGGGCTGGCCTTGGCGTGGGCGTATGTAGGGCTGCGGATTGTTCATTCCCTGGTCCAATCGATCATAGGAAACGTGACGTTGCGGTTCGGAATTTTCTCGCTGGCAAGCTTTGCGCTCATTGCGCTGGTGGTGAAGGAAGTGCTGCGGGTCTTTCTATAGTCTGCAGAGCGCAGTAAACGAGCGCGATGGCAAATATCCCCCAGTCCCGAATAGACCAGGTCGTTGACCGGTTCGATGAAGTTGAAGCGCGCATGGGCGCCGCGACGGAGCCTGATGAGATTGTCGCTTTGTCCAAAGAGCACTCGGAGCTGAAGCCGGTGGCTGACAAAGCGCGTGAACTCGCAGCGGCCCGGGAAGGCCTATCTGAGGCAGAGGCACTCATGGCGGGCGATGACAAAGAAATGGCTGAGTTGGCGCGAGAGGAATTCCTGTCTTTGAAGGATGCCCTCCCAGATTTGGAGAAAGCGCTTCAGCTCTTGCTTCTACCAAAAGATCAGGACGACAAGGCGAATGTGGTCCTGGAAGTAAGGGCTGGGACTGGTGGTGATGAGGCGGCGATTTTTGCCGGTGACCTCTTTCGGATGTATCAGAGATTTGCCCAGCTCCAGGGGTGGAAAGTGGAGCTCGTCTCAGTTTCCGATGGCGATGCGGGCGGGTACAAGGAAATCACCGCCAACATTGCCGGCGATCAGGTGTTTGGCAGGATGAAATGGGAATCCGGTGTCCATCGTGTCCAGCGCGTCCCTCAGACTGAGACCCAGGGCCGAATCCACACATCCGCAGCGACGGTAGCCGTGTTACCAGCGCCTGAGAATGTCGAGATCGAGATCAAAGCCGAAGAGATACGCATTGATACGATGCGGGCATCGGGCTCTGGTGGCCAGCATGTCAACACGACCGACTCCGCCGTGCGCATTACGCACCTGCCTACGGGAATTATGGCCACAAGCTCTGAAAAATCCCAACATGTGAACCGCGAAAAAGCCATGGAGATGCTGAAGATCCGGCTCTACGAGCGTGAGCGTGAGGAAAAGGATAAGGTGCGCGCGGATGCCCGTAAGAGCCAGATTGGCTCCGGCGACCGGTCCGAAAAAATCAGAACCTATAATTATCCACAAGGCCGCGTGAGCGACCACAGGATCAATTTGACATTGCATAATTTGGACAAGATCATCGCTGGGGACGCGCTTGGGGATGTCATCGATGCCCTGCGTGCGGAGGACCAAGCGCTGAAATTGGCCGCCTTGGGCGAGGGCGAGTGAGCGCTTCAATCGGCCAAGTCCTGTGTTGGGCCCAACGCCGGCTCAGCGATGCAGGTATTGAAGCGGCGAGGACTGAAGCGCGGCTCCTCGTCTGCCACGCTCTGGGTATTGATAGGGCTGGCCTGATCGCGTTGAGCGAGGATGCACCACCGCCCGGCCTTTCGGCGGCCTTGTCTCCCCTGTTAAAACGGCGAGCAACGCGTGAACCCCTTGCTCACATTCTGGGGTATACGGAATTTTACGGATTGCCTTTTTTTTGCGATGACAGGGCGCTCATCCCACGATCAGATTCCGAAACGGTGGTGGATCTGGCCTTGTCTCTTCTGCCCGATGAACGGGCCGTGAAATTCGCAGACCTTGGGACCGGAAGCGGCTGTCTTGCCATATCTGTATTGGCCAACCGACCCAAGGCCGAGGTAGACGCCCTGGATGTCAGTCCTGGTGCACTGGCCTTGGCCCGAAACAACGCGGTTCGAAATGGCGTTTCTAAGCGCATATCCTTTTTCAAGCAGAGCTGGTCGGATATGAAGAACTGGTCCGGATATGACCTCGTTCTGTCTAATCCGCCTTACATTGCGAGCGGCATGATCGACGATCTTCAGCCCGAAGTCGCGCGGTTTGATCCGCGTCTAGCGTTGGATGGTGGCGATGATGGCCTTAATGCCTACCGTGAGATCGCGGCTTTGGGCGCATCGAGAATGAAAGCAGGTGCTTGGTTGGTCCTAGAGATCGGCCATGACCAGAAAAACAAAGTGAGTGCCCTTCTGACGTCTGCAGGCTATGTCGATCTTGTTGTACGCAAGGATCTTGGTGGAAACGACCGAGCCATCGCTACCCGACTTCCGTTTTGAAGCCGCAATTGTCTCTCCGGAAAACGTCACAATCGCATGTTTTCACAGGCCAGTTGCGCAGAAGGGCTTGGCGTACGCGACAAGGCGCGCTAACGAGTAGCGACGCTGGCAGCGGGATTGCATCCCCAGCCGAAAGTGACACCCGCGCACAAAACGCAGATACGGGGCCCAAGGGGGGCTTTGCGCGAGAACACCAGCCTGTCTCCATGGGGCCAGGCAAAGATCAGGGAAGCTGATATGAAACGCCAACGCGGGCGCAGCCGCCGGTCTGGCGGTGGGGGAAATAACCCCAACCGACACTTTGAGAGCAATGGTCCAGACGTTAAGATCCGTGGGTCTGCACAGCAGGTTCTCGACAAATACTTGCAATATGCTCGCGACGCTCAAACCTCAGGTGACCGCGTGATGTCAGAGGCTTACTTTCAGCATGCTGAACACTATCAGCGTTTGCTTGCGGCTATGCAGCCTAAGGAAAAACCGCGGCGCGACCGTGAAGATCAGCAAGAAGAGGCATCCGAGGACGTCGAATCCAAAGAAGCAAATGCGACAGAATCGATCTCCGCAGAAGCCCCGGCGGCGGACCAGCCGGAGAAATCAGAGTCAGGCACGCGTCGTCGCTCGGCTTCCCGTCGCACCAAGGATAAAACCGAGGACACGGTAAGGGAAGTAGAAACCGAAGTTGCTGCGGACCCGTTGCAAGTGATCGATGGTGAAGAGGTCCAGGACGCTGAGCCCAAGCCGCGCCGACGCCGGACATATAAAAAGAGAGAGGCCGTTGAAGCGGATCCGCCCACGGATGATGACGGCGTTATGAAAACGCTCTCTCGGGGGCGATCCAAGCCAACGGAATCCGTTGATGAGGCCAGCGATGAGGGGCCTCCGGCCCCGGTTGCCGAATAGATACTGCGTTATCAACCCAGACGGTCGCTTTACCGTTGCTTTTCGATGTGACTTTCAATGATGCGGAGGTTCTTCCGGTGCGCCTGGAACATCCAGTCAAATAGGTCGCCAGCAAACGGGATGGCGCCGAAAGCGAAATCCAACAGAATATTCCACACTATGCCCAGCTTGCCCCAGAAGGAGACTTTCGTTCTTTGGGCAACAACAAGGGCATAGAATCCCATGGTAGCTGTCACCCCATCACCGATGATGGGAACCACGCCAAGCATCGCGTCCAAGCCGAAACGCGCAGGCACCAGCGGCAGTTTGAACTTGTTATCGAGCAGTGCGGAGAGACCGGCGAACGCCTTCATTGCGCTGTCCCAATCGTCGTAGTCTTGACCTGAACCTGTTTGCTTTTCCATCGCCGCCTCCATTCAGGCCCATTGGTTTGTGGTGCAGGCGTGCGTCAAGTGGATTGATCGATGCCCGCAATGAACATCCAGCCCCTAGCCGTGCCCGGCGGCCCCGTGTATGTGCGCCGCAACAAAAGACACTCCGCCCAGAAAGCGCGCGCCTATGACCGAGCCGACCAAGCTTCGCAATATCGCCATCATTGCCCACGTTGACCATGGCAAGACCACGCTCGTCGATGAGCTTCTAAAGCAGTCGGGCACCTTCCGTGAAAACGCCCAGGTCGCTGAACGCGCCATGGATTCCAATGACCTGGAGCGCGAGCGGGGAATCACTATCCTGGCGAAGACGACCAGCGTCGTCTTTGGCGATACGCGCATCAATATTGTTGATACGCCCGGCCACGCTGACTTCGGCGGAGAGGTGGAGCGGATTCTCCACATGGTCGATGGCGCCATCGTTCTGGTGGACGCAGCTGAAGGCCCAATGCCTCAGACCAAATTCGTGGTCGGTAAAGCGCTTAAAGTGGGTTTGCGCCCCATTGTGGCCGTCAACAAGATCGACAAACCCGAAAGCCGCCCGGATGAGGTCATCAACGAGGTGTTCGACCTGTTTGCCAATCTTGATGCGACCGATGAGCAACTCGATTTCCCAATCCTCTATGGCTCGGCCAAGAATGGCTGGATGTCGATGGATTATGAGGCGCCGACAGACAACATGGATGCGCTGTTCGAAATGGTCACAGACCACGTGCCCGAACCGGTGGTCGATGAGGGTCCATTTCGCCTCCTCGCAACAACGATCTCAGCGGACAATTTCCTTGGTCGTATTCTGACAGGCCGTGTTGCCGCCGGCAGTGTGAAGCCGAACCAGTCGATCAAGGCGCTTGCCCGCGATGGCAGCTTGATCGAGCAGGGCAGAGTGTCCAAGGTCTTGGCATTCCGCGGGCTTGAACGCGTGCCGGTCGATGAGGCACATGCTGGCGATATCGTATCTCTGTCAGGCCTTACAAAAGCGAATGTGGCCGATACGTTGGTAGATCCATCGGTGAGTGAGCCCATTGAGGCGCAACCGATTGATCCGCCGACCATCTCTATGACCTTCCGCGTGAATGACAGTCCGCTGGCCGGTACCGAAGGCAAGCATGTTACCTCTCGCGTCATCTGGGACCGACTGCAGAAAGAGGCCGCCGGGAATGTGGCCCTCCAGATTGAGCGGTCCACAGAAGCTGAGGCTTTCATTGTTTCAGGCCGGGGCGAGCTTCAGCTTGCCGTGTTGATCGAGACAATGCGCCGTGAAGGATTCGAGCTTGGTGTGTCACGCCCACAGGTCGTGTTCCAGGACGATGATGCCGGCAATCGGCTGGAACCGATTGAGGAAGTGGTCATCGACGTGGATGATGAGCATTCTGGCGCCGTGGTGCAGAAGCTGTCAGAGCGCAAGGGCGAGATGCTGGAGATGAAGCCGTCCGGCGCTGGGCGCACGCGCATGGTATTTCATGCACCGACCCGGGGCCTGATTGGATATCAAGGCGAGCTGCTCACGGATACGCGTGGAACGGCCATCATGAACCGCGTTTTCCACGAATATGCGCCTTATAAGGGCAAGATCCAGTCTCGACACACCGGTGTCTTGATCGCCATGGAAAAGGGTGACGCTGTGGCGTTTGCGCTTTGGAATCTTGAAGATCGCGGACCCATGATGATCCACCCCGGCGACAAAGTTTACCAGGGCATGATTGTTGGCCAACACACACGCGACAATGATCTCGATGTGAATGTCTTGAAGGGCAAAAAACTCTCAAATGTGCGCGCATCGGGCACCGACGAAGCCGTCCGCCTCACCCCGCCCCTTAAAATGACGCTGGAGCGGTCCCTCGCTTACATTACCGATAGCGAACTGGTCGAAGTCACGCCATTGAGCATACGCCTGCGCAAAAAACACCTTGATCCGCATGAGCGTAAGCGGGCTGCGAAGGCGGCGGGTTAAATGTTCGTGGATGATGCCGGGCTGCCCAGGTAGCCTCGATGACCAAGCCATACAGCCGGCAGGATCACCATAATTGTTTCAGGATAGAACCCAGATCTGGGGTCGAAACCCAGCCAGTAAATTGTCCCTATCACCCCCATAAGAATAGGGACACCGAAGGAAACCCATCTTCTATCGGCGGTTAGACGACCCCAGAGCAAAGCAGCGCCCAGGGTTGCAACGACATTCAGCTCGAAGGCCGTGTTGAGCCGCCCGGTTACCACAATAACGCTCTGCTGGTCAGGCGTTGCGGCTTGTTGGGCGAAAGCCTTGGGGTCGAGTGTTGCAAGTAGGCTATCGATACCATTTGACCCCATGGGACCAAGTATCGGCCAAACGAAGCATGCAACGCATAATGCAAACGCGAAAGGTCGCTCGCCCTTCGAATTGTCTTGCACCAGCGTCCATACAGCGAGGCTGGCCAAGGCGACGGAAAACCAGCTGCTCACCGTAAGTCGCAAGACCTCCGGTTCGATCGCGAACCAGACATCGCCAAAGTATGTGTCAAATCCATCGAACGCAAAACCCATCAAGCTTGCAATCCATATGAGGATAAAGGCCGCGCCAATGGTGATCATCAGGCTGATCAAATCCCGCGCACCAATTGAAAGGGCACACACGAACAGCGCCATATAAGAGGCCCCCACTAGAGGCAAATAGAGCGTATCCGCATCCAAATAGACTGATACGGTGCCCGTAATGATCGTGGCGGAGAAGACCGCAAGTTTCACCGTCCAGGACGATGCTTGAACGACAAGGGGACGCCAGCTGAAGATGCAGATCAGGCTTGCCATCAAGCTAAGGCCTGCATCTGATCCACCCAGGGTGATCGTGTCGGTAACGTACCATTGCACCGTACTGGCAGCAAAGAGGAGCGCCAATCCATATCGCAACCCTTTGCCACCGATCTTTGAGGCAATGAGGGCGATGAGCGGCGCCCCCACGCTGAGATCCCAGGCTAGAGAATCCGTCAGGTCCGCCCTGACGAATGAGACGATTGCGCCACAGTATATAAAGATTGGCGCGAGTACTGCGGAAGCGGTGTTATGCCCGTTCTTTAAGGCAGCCGGAAAGTGCTCAGGTGAAGTGGAATCATGTCGGTCTGGAGCCGCACGTGGCTCGACCGGTTTTTGCTCAAGCGTGTCTTCGGTGACGGTATTCCGCAGGGCGTTGAGCTCTTCGCGCATACTTTCCATTTGGGCACGCAGGTCCGCCTCGCTTGCCCGGTCACCATCAGGTTGGATATTGTCCAAGCTGACGATCTCCGGTCGATTGAGGGTACGCGCCAGAGATCGCAAAAGGGACGCCCAGTTGGGATCTGAGATGTTGCCTTGGAAATCTGATAGATCGATGTGCTGAATACCGTAGAATGCCGCAGGCAGATCGATGAGCGCATTGATTGGTTCCAGCGAGGCTGGTACCAGCACGCCCCGGTCCTTGCCGATCAAGCATTCGATTTTGACCCAAGGCCGTGAAAGTGCGTGCGGGCTCCAGAGGCCAAGTACGGCACCTGCGGATTTGACTTCCCTGTCCAGGATGTCCGGGAAAACATCGCCGCCGTCTAAACTGTCAACATCGAAAAACACGGATAGGCCGACCCCCTCGAGAAGGCCCTTTATGCGCTCTGCTTTTGCGCGTTCCGTGCGTGCGTAGGAAATGAAGACGTCAGCCATGCGATTGGGCGCCCCGACTCTGGCGTCGTGATTTAAGCCAAAACGTGGCACCTGGCCAAGCGCTTATATGCGCCTTCGTTTTGAATGCGCGCCGCGCTATCCGATCGCCTGCCCATCGCGTTCGCCTGTGCGGATGCGAACGACTTCGCCGAGGGCGTGGACGAACAGTTTGCCGTCACCAATCTTGCCGGTATGCGCTGTCTTTTCGATGGTCTGGACAGCCTCGTTAAGCAGCATTTGTGACACGGCAATCTCCAGGCGTAGCTTCGGCACTTCCTTGGCCTCATATTCGGTGCCCCGATAAAACTCCGTCTGACCGCGCTGCCGGCCGAATCCTTTCACCTGTGTGGCAGTTATGCCTTCCACGCCAATCGCGAGGAGGGCTTCGCGCACGTCATCATATTTATGGGGACGAATAATCGCCGTGATCATATGCATCGGGTGCTCCTGTTCATAGCGGACACCGAGTTGGACCAGGCGCCGTATCGCTTCCGAACGTGACGGGAGGTTGGCCTGCGTGCGCCGCCACTCATCGACGAGTTTTGTGAACTCAGTGGAGGCCACAAGCTGTATACGCTGGTCGAGCTTTTCCATCCCGCTGATCCAATTTCCGCTGCCGATATGAGGAAACACAAGTCGCCAAAGAACACAAATATATATAACTTGACAAACTTACACATGTTACGTAAATACAGCTCATAGCATAACGGCCACCAAGGTGGTGACCGTCGGCAAGGAGCAAAGCCATGAAGACCCTGATCTATCGCGGTGTTGCCCATACGGGCGCAGTGAAAGCCAAAACCCAAACGCTGGCCGATCAGATGAGCAAGCCTGAGCTAACCTATCGTGGCATCGAACATGATGGCGAGCGCGCGACGCCGGTTGCTCGCAAGGAAACGGTTGGCCTTGTTTATCGTGGCGCATCTTTCGCATAAAAAGTCGGCATAGAACCGGAAAATAGAAACTTGGACTTGGCCGCACCCCCGCGGCCATTTTCTTTTGCGAATACGTGGCTTGTCTATTCGAAGTTAAAATCTTCCAGTCGCAGCGGCGGATCGGGCTGGGGCCAGTCCGGTGCCATTTCCTCTAGCGCGCCACGAACGAGGCGGGCGATCATGGCGTTGCGGCGCGTGCGACTGTCAGCGGGGACGATGTACCACGGCGCGTGCGCTGTGGAGCAGCGTTGAACGGCGGCTTCATAGGCGCCTTGGAAGTGTGGCCAGAGTTGGCGGTCAGCCAGGTCGCCGGGATTGAATTTCCAGCGCTTGTGGGGCTCAGTAATCCTTTCGGCTAATCGCTCGCCTTGCTCTTCATATCCCACATGCAGCATGCATTTGAGCACGCGCGTGCCTGTATCGGTGAGTAGTTTTTCAAATTGATTGATCTGGTCATAGCGCGCTTCGACGACATCCTTTGGCGCAAATTCCCGAACCTTCACCACCAACACATCTTCGTAGTGGGAGCGATCGAAGATACCGATATGGCCCTTTGGGGGCACGCTGTTGTGGACCCGCCAAAGATAATCACGCGCCGCTTCAGTCTTGTTTGGCGCTTTAAACGCGCGGATCTTGATGCCCAGTGGTGAAGTGAGCGCAAAGACCTTTCGGATCGTTCCGGATTTGCCAGCACAATCCATGCCTTGAAGCACCACCAGCAGCGCACGCTCTCCTTCCGCGTAGAGCTTGTCCTGGAGCTCATCGATGGCAGCGGCGTCCTGTGTCAAGCTCGCGCGGGCTTCCTTCTTGTCTTCGAAAAGGGTCTCATCGCGTGTGGGGCGGTTGGAGAGATCAAACGATTTTCCGGGCTCGGCGATAAGGCGTTCGCGCACGGATTTGATGGAAGGGTGGGTCATGTCTGGTCAATGCTTTCGTAAAAAGCACGTCTTGCGTGTGTGTCTGTTCACTTGCATACTACCTTGGTGAGACGGTTTGCTCTTACACAGCCCTGGATAGAGAGGATTCATGTTTAAAACACTAGCGACACTTATAATTGCCGGGGCCGCCAGTGCATCAGCTTATGCTCAAAGCTACTGCGCGGGCGTCAATTGCGATCCTGGCACTGGGGTAGCCGGTCCAGACTTGATGGATCAATTCGAGGTCATTCTGTATAACTTTGCGGTTCAAGCGTCACTTTCATACGGAACTTTTGATCAACCCAGACAAGGGTGCTTTTTGAGCTGTCGAGAGGACTTCCGAGAGGAAACCCAGTTATGTGAACGAATGCATGATACGTTGTTCGGTGTTGAGACTCCTGGAAGAATGGCGTGTTTTGAAGCCGTGAGAAATCGTTACATACGGTGTTTAACACCTATCGAGCGATGTAGCCGCGAATAGTTCAGCTCTTAGACACGTCAGGCCGCGGATTAACCAAGCGGCCTGATACAATTCAGATGGAATGAACCCACA
>JBCCTK010000056.1:0-19592 GCA_039198685.1 Pseudomonadota bacterium
AACCGGCGCAAATTCCAGAAAAAGACCGGCCAGAACAGCGGGTACACAATCTCACGCCAGTGCAGGAGGGGGCTGTGCGAGCTCATGGGGGCAGTATGGCCCAAGGCGCGGCGGGGGAGGATAAGTTCTTTTTGTGCGGCAGATTTGGATTGCTAAGTCCCCGCGCGATGCGTGCCTTTATCGTCTACTGCTCGCGCAATTTCGTTGATAAAACTCAAGCTATGGGGCGGCTTTTCGATCACCGTTAGAAACCCTGCTGCTTTTGCGCGGGTTTTCAGTTCGGCGGAGGCGCTGGCTGTAATTAAAATGGCAGGGCCTGCATAGCCTCCATCTCGCAACCCCTCAAGCACCTGGATACCATCCAAATTGGGCAGGCGAAAGTCGATGAGAAAGCAATCGGCGTCGGGAATGTCCTTGCCCTTAAGCAGATCTTCCCCATCCTCAAACGTTTCGACATCATAGCCCCGTGTGCGTAAGAGTAACTCCAGCGACTTCCGGACAGGTTCACTGTCTTCAATGACCACAATTCGATTTCTTGATGTTGGGGTGGTCTCTTCAGGCATACGAATGAAACTGGCTGCGATGGTCGTGGTGATGGAGTCTGCGTGTCTGGCCGCTCTAAGTCTTTAGGTACTTATCCCTAAAGGCCTTTTTAAAACCCTGGACGAGGTTCTATTGGTTGAATCCCAACCCAGCCCTGAATGCGATCCGCAGCGCCGAAGACAGGCTGTCGACTTCGAGCTTTTGCATCACATTGGAGCGGTGAATTTCAACGGTTCTGGGTGAGATGGAAAGGCGTTCAGCAATGGCTTTATTGGTCAGGCCTTCAACCAGACCTTCGAGTATCTGGTGTTCGCGTCGGGTGAGATTTGACAGACGCGCTTTTGCCTGGCCTGCCATTCTGTCTCTTACATCGCGCGACTCGACCTTTTCGAAGGCAGTGGTGATGATTTCAATCAGCTTTGCCTTTTCATAGGGTTTTTCAACGAAGTCCACGGCGCCGCCCTTCATCGCGGCCACGGCCACGGAGACGTCGCCATGGCCCGTCAAAACGATCACGGGCATATCAACGCTGCGTTCCTTAAGATCGTGAAGAACAGCAAGCCCATCCTTACGAGGCATCTGGACATCCAGAAGGATGCAGCCTGGCTCAACAGTGTCTACAACCTCCAGAAACATCACCCCATCGGCATAGGTCTTAACGAGGTAACCTGCTGCGCGCAGCATGAAGCTTGCGGAATGGCGAATGGCCTCATCATCGTCAATGAGGTGAATGAGCTGTCGGTCAGGCATTGTCGGGCACCTTATCGGCGATTGGTACGGTGAAGCGAAAGCAACTCCCCTCTTGTCCGGTTGACTCGGCATGGATCTGTCCGCCATGGGCCTCTACAATGGTTTGGCAGATCGAAAGGCCCAGCCCCATCCCAGACGTCTTGGAGGTTGTGAAAGGTCGAAAAAGCTGGGTTGCAATGTCTGACTCAATCCCGGGACCGTTGTCACAGATCGTAATACTGGCAAACCCATTGCTGTCGCGTGTTGCTTCGATCTCGATTTCGGCTCCTGCCAAATCAGCCAGGGCTTCGAATGCATTGCGCAGGAGGTTGATCACAACTTGCTGGATCTGGATCGGGTCGACTGAGACCGACTCGAGCGCGGAATCCACAGTGCAGCGAATTTGAACTGTGTCGCTTTGCGTTCCGATTTTGGCGAGGGATATGGCGTCGGTCAAAAGTGGGCGAAGCGGCATGGCGCGGGCGGAAATTTCCCCGCGCGATACGTAATCGCGTAGCTTGCGGACGATTTTTCCGGCGCGGACTGACTGTTGTGCGGCTTCATTCATCGCTTCCTGGACCAGTCCAAGCGATTCGACATCCGGTGTGTCGAGCAAGTCGCGGCCGGCTTCCAGATAATTGGCGATGGCGGTCAGGGGCTGGTTCAGTTCGTGGGCAAGGGCGGCGGCCATGGTGCCAACGGCACTCATGCGAGAAAAATGGACGAGTTCGGCCTGCATTTCGCGCATGCGCAAATCTGATTGTTGTTTCTCCGTCAGATCGCGCAGGAAGCCGGTATAGATGGAGCTGTCGCCGATTTTGGCTTCGCCGATCTTAAGATCAATCGGGAAGTCAGTGCCGTCGGCTTTGCGGGCCATAACGACGCGGCCAATGCCGATGATGCGCGGCTTCTGGGTTTCATCATACCGGGACATATAAGTGTCGTGGAGGTCGGCATCTCGCGGTGTCATCAGGACAGAGACGTGCTGGCCAACAATATCGCTGCTTTCGTGGCCAAACAATTCCTGGGCGGCTTTGCTGAATTGCAGGATGGTGCCCGCCTGATTGATGATAATCATCGCGTCGGGAACAGACTTCAGGACAGACGCAAGGTGCAATTGCAGAGCTTCAAATGTCTGCAACTTATCAAGCGGCGGTGGCGGTTTGCCCGACATTGACTCTCTCTCGAACGGGTCAGCTCATCTGACCCATCACGTTAGAGTATTACGTGGAACGCGCGGTGGCCTAAACGGGGCTCAACCGCACAGGGCGCTCTGACGCACCCGGTACGCGGAATGCGCGTGTTTTCCTGGCGCCATAGGCCATCAAGAGCGCCCCGACCAGCGCCGCGCCACATCCCCAGCAGTGGGGTTCGAACAGCCAATGCGTCGGTTCCGGCGCACTCAGCGTGCCATTGCGACACCAATAAGCCGCCATTGGATCAACCGCTCCCAGATGGTGCATCGCTTTGGCTGTTCCACCCATAAACAGGCTGGCCCCAAGCATAATATGTGCAAACCGGCGCATGGACGATCTCCCTGATATGCGAGGCCACTTTGCCGCACCATACAGCCCGGCTCCATAGGCATTTACCCGTATTCAGGCGCGCGATGACGATCGATACGCTCTCGCTAAGAATCGAAAAGAGCGGGGCCACCAGTATGTCCACAACCCTATCATCGTTGCCATCACCCCTGAAGGACAATGCCAGCATTCTGGGCGTCGGCGGGGTTTTGGCCGTGGTCCTGCTATGGGCCGTCTTCGCCGCAGCCAATCCTGGCGACATCCTGATGAGTGTCCATGCCTGGATGTTCATCGCCATGCTGGGCGCCTTTGTTTTGGGACTCTTCTTTTGGGGGGGATCTGTCCAGGATCGATCGGTTTTCGATCAGACCAGGTATGAAGACACGGTCATCAAGTGGGGTGTCGGCGCGTCGATGTTCTGGGGTTTGGTCGGCTTCCTGGTGGGCATTGTGATCGCGCTCCAACTGACCTGGCCGAACATCTTCTATTTTCCCGAAATTGGCTGGCTGAACTTCGGGCGCCTTCGGCCGCTGCACACCAGCGCGGTGATCTTCGCCTTTGGCGGAAACGTCCTGCTTGCCACCAGTTTCTACGTGGTCCAGCGCACTTGCCGCACACGGCTGGCGGGCGGTATGTGGCCGTGGTTTGTCTTCTGGGGCTACCAGATCTTCATTGTGATCGCGGCCTCCGGCTACATCATCGGCGTGACCCAATCGAAGGAATATGCCGAGCCGGAATGGTATGCCGACCTCTGGCTGACCTTGGTTTGGGTCGCCTATCTGATGGTCTTCCTGGGTACGATCTGGAAGCGCAAGGAACCGCATATCTATGTGGCGAACTGGTTTTACCTCTCCTTCATCGTCACCATCGCGATGCTTCACATCGTCAACAACCTGTCGATGCCGGTGGATTGGTTCGGCACGCGGTCCTATTCGGTCTTCTCCGGTGTCCAGGATGCCCTGACCCAGTGGTGGTATGGCCACAATGCCGTGGGCTTCTTCCTGACCACCGGCTTCCTGGCGATCATGTACTACTTTATTCCGAAACGGGTGAATCGGCCGGTCTATTCCTATCGCCTCTCCATCGTACACTTCTGGTCGCTCATCTTCATCTACATCTGGGCCGGTCCGCACCACCTGCATTATACTGCGCTACCCCAGTGGGCGCAGACTTTGGGCATGACGTTCTCCATCATGCTTTGGATGCCGAGCTGGGGCGGGATGATCAATGGTGTGATGACCTTGTCGGGTGCATGGGACAGGCTGCGTACGGACGCCGTGGTGCGCATGATGATCGTCTCACTGGCCTTCTATGGCATGTCGACCTTCGAGGGCCCACTGATGTCTGTACGCGCGGTCAATGCGCTGTCGCATTACACCGAGTGGGGCATCGGCCATGTCCATTCCGGTGCGCTCGGCTGGGTCGGATTTATCAGCTTCGGCGCGCTTTACTGCCTGACGCCATGGCTTTGGAAACGCACCAGCCTTTACTCAATGAAATTGGTGGAATGGCACTTTTGGATCGCGACGATCGGCATCCTCTTCTACATGATTTCCATGTGGTTCGCCGGGATCATGGAAGGCCTGATGTGGCGTGCCTACAACGAGTTTGGTTTCCTCGAATACAGCTTCGTTGAGACTGTCGAGGCCAAGCATATCAGTTACATCATCCGCATGCTGGGGGGGCTGATGTACTTCGCCGGCGCTGTCATCATGGCTTACAATCTGGTGCGCACCGCCCTGGGACATGCTGCTCCAGACCAAGCGGCAATCAACCGTCAAACAGAACAAGCCGCCGCCCCACAGCCCACCCTGCAGCCGGCACAATAGGGAGAGCGATCCATGGGACTGATGAACAATCACGGCGTGTTTGAGCGCCACTCCCTGCTCCTGACGGTGGCCATTCTCATCGTCGTTTCGATCGGCGGGATCATCCAGATGGCGCCCCTTTTCTACATGGAAAACACCATAGAAAAAGTGCACGGCATGCGCCCTTACACGCCATTGGAGCTAGCGGGCCGCGACATCTATATCCGCGAGGGCTGCTATGTCTGCCACTCCCAGATGGTGCGGCCCCTTCGTGACGAGGTGGAGCGCTACGGCCATTACAGCCTGGCGGCTGAGAGCATGTACGATCATCCCTTCCAGTGGGGGTCCAAACGAACCGGGCCTGACCTTGCCCGTGTAGGCAACAAGTATTCCGTCGAGTGGCATGTCGACCACCTGATCGACCCGCGCTCTGTGGTGCCTGAGTCGATCATGCCGCCCTATGCCTTCCTGATGGATAACCGGCTCCACTACGACAACATCTCAGACAAGTTGCGCGCCCAATCCATGGTCGGCGTTCCCTACACGCCAGACATGATCGAAAACGCGGTTGCCGATCTGGAATCCCAGGTCGACCCCGATGCCGATTATGATGCCCAGGACGCCATGGTTGCACGCTACACCGAGGCCTCAGGGCGCGAGGGGACCATTCTGGTGCGCGACTATGACGGCGATCCTAATGAAATCACCGAAATGGATGCGCTGGTCGCTTACCTGCAGATGACCGGCACCCTGGTCGATTTCTCAGTCTACGAGGCCGATGACCTCGGCAATCGCCGATAGGAGACCACAGAATGTACGAGACGCTTTCCAGCTTCGCCCAGACCGGCGGTCTTGTTTATTTCGTCGCGTGCTTTGCCGGGGCCTTGGTCTACGCCCTGTGGCCACGCAACCAGTCCACGTTTGACCGCGCGGCAAACCTGCCCTTGTCAGACGAGGAGCCGGGCGATGGGTGATCTGAACAAGGAAATCGACACCCCCACAGGCGTGGAGACGACGGGCCATGAGTGGGATGGTATCAAGGAGTTGAACAATCCCCTGCCGCGCTGGTGGCTGATCACATGGTGGGTGACGATTGCCTGGGCGCTTGCCTATATGGTTTTTATGCCTGCTATTCCTGCCCTGCCGGGGCTGGGCACCAACACACCGGGTGTCAGGGGCCATTCAGACCGCGTCCTCGTGGCGGAGGCCATGGATGCGCTGACCTTGGCGCGCCAGGCCCAGGGGGCAGCGCTCCTGACGGCCTCCCTGGAAGAAATAGAGACCGACCGGACCTTGCAGCAGTTCGCCATGGCCATGGGCGAATCTGCCTTTGGTGACAATTGTGCGACCTGCCACGGAGCGGGTGGGCGCGGGTTCATCGGTTATCCCGCCCTGGCCGATGATGTCTGGCTCTGGGATGGTACGCTGGACGGTATTGAGTACACACTGCGCTATGGCATTCGCCATCCCGGTGATCCTGAAACGCGGTTTTCCGCGATGCCGGCATTCGGGGCCACCGGCCTGTTGGACAAGGCGCAAATCAGCGATCTTGTTGAACACGTTGTATCGCTCTCCAGCGACACGTTCGATGCCGATGCGGCCGCCCGCGGGGCCGATGTGTTTGCCATTCAATGCGCCAGCTGCCATGGCGCGGAAGGTCTTGGTATGCGCGTGTTTGGTGCACCGAATTTGGCCGATGCCGAGTGGCTTTATGGCGGATCGCGTGATGCGATCCAATCGACCATATATAATGCTCGCAACTCCCATATGCCGGCCTGGGAAGACCGCCTGGACGATGCCACAATCAAGGCGTTGGCTGTTTACGTCCATTCCCTCGGCGGTGGCGAATAGGAGGCTTTTGGGCCCATGGCCAAAGTCACGCTCAATCTGGAGCGCACACCGGGCAAACCGGTGCCGCCCCCGCCGCAGGATCTCTACGCCAAGCGCGCCCAGATCTATCCCAAGCTGGCCCATGGCAAGTTCAGATTGGTGAAATGGATCGTGATGGCGGCGACGCTCGGCGTGTATTACGCTTTGCCCTGGATCCGCTGGCCGCGGGGGGGCGGAGCACCGGATCAAGCTGTGCTAGCCTATTTTGAGGGTGAGCGCTTCTACTTTTTCTTCATCGAGATCTGGCCCCAGGAGATCTACTATCTGACGGGCCTGCTGATCCTCGCGGCGCTCGGGCTGTTCCTGGTCACCTCGCTTTTTGGCCGCGTCTGGTGTGGCTATGCCTGCCCGCAAACCGTCTGGACGGACCTCTTTATCTGGGTCGAGCGGGCCTTTGAAGGCGACCGCGCCGCGCGCATGCGCCTCGATGCAGCCAGGCTGAGTTTCAACAAGATCTGGCGCAAGACGGGCAAACATCTGCTCTGGATCCTGATCAGCTTTCTCACTGGCGGGGCGTTTATCCTATATTGGCATGACGCGCCGTCTATCGCGCAGACTTTCTTCACTGGCGATGCGCCGCTATCGGCCTATTGGTTCGCCGCTATCCTGACCGGCACGACCTATTTCCTGGCCGGTGCCATGCGTGAGCAGGTCTGCACCTATATGTGCCCGTGGCCCCGTATTCAGGGCGCCTTGACCGACGAACATGCCCTGAACGTGACGTACCGTTATGCCCGGGGTGAACCGCGCGCCCCCTTGCGCAAGGACACTGACTGGTCCGTTCGCGGAGATTGCATTGAATGTGATCAGTGCGTTCAAGTATGTCCCATGGGCATCGATATCCGCGATGGAGCGCAGTTGGAGTGCATCCACTGTGCCCTGTGCATCGATGCCTGCGATCAAATGATGGACAAGATCAAGCGCCCCCGCGGCCTGATCGCCTATGACACAGATCATGCCGTGGACGCTGCCGCGCGGGGCGAGAAACCGGCATACAGATTCCTTCGGGCGCGCACGGTTCTCTATGTCGGCCTGATGGTGTTCATTGCCGCGCTGATGACGTTTGGCCTGAGCACGCGCGCGAGCTTCGAAATCAACACGCTGAAGGACCGTAGCCCGCCCTTCGTGCAGCTTGCCGATGGCAGCGTGCGCAATGGCTATACGCTGAAACTGGTCAACAAGACGCCGAATGCGCGTACGATGCTGATCGAGACCACGGGCGCTCCGGGCGCTGAGTTGGAGATTATCGGCATCGAAACCGAAGGCGCTACGGCAACACTGCCTGTGGCGGCCAATGGCGTGGACCGGTTCCGCGTGCTTGTGACTGTGCCGCCAGGCAGCATTGGAGCCCGTGGCCAGATCACGTTTACCGTCACCGATATAGAAACAGATGAAAGCGACACCAACCGTGTGTCCTTCCGGGGCCCATGAGGGGACAATAACCATGGCTGATGCAGAGACAACCGCTCCCCGCCGCCATGAGCTGACAGGCTGGCATGTGTTGCTGATCATGCTTGGCTTCTTCGGTGTGATCTTCGCCGTGAACGGCGTGTTTCTATACCATGCGCTTACCTCCCATCCCGGAGAAATCGTAGAGAAATCCTATCTCCAGGGCCTGAACTATAATGACCGACTGCAGACGCGGGCCTTGCAAGCTGAACGGGGATGGACCGCCGCCATGGG
Organism: Pseudomonadota bacterium; assembly: GCA_039198685.1. Taxonomy (GTDB): domain Bacteria; phylum Pseudomonadota; class Alphaproteobacteria; order Caulobacterales; family Hyphomonadaceae; genus UBA5336. Next base: position 8,177 of record JBCCTK010000056.1, read on the forward strand.
GGTTGAGGGTGGCCGGCTGGTGGCGCGCATCGAAGACGGAACAGGCCGCGGCCTGAACCATCTCCTCTTGCAGGCCACACTGCGCCGCACCGCAAGTCAGGATGGCGATTTGACCATAGCGCTGGTTTCCACTGGCGATGGCGAATACCAGGGCGATCTGGCTGGCATTTCAGCGGCGACATATGAGGTTGGATTGACCGGCTTTGAAGGCGATGGCCCAAGCCCCGTGTTTGAAGCGCGCAAGCGCCTCTCAGTGCGATGACCGACCTGAGCGACACCGGCGCGGGATGCCCCAGCGGCCTGGCGCCACCCACGCCGGCAGGCGCAACGAGCGATGCATCACCCTTTGTTGTGAACAAGGATGGTCAATGCCAGATTGATCTTAGCGTGCGCGGTGCAAAATGCGGCGGATGCCTGTCCAGGATTGAGAAGGCTGTATCGGCCCTGCCGGGCATTAGCGAGGCGCGCCTCAATCTCTCTAGCGGTCAGATGCGTGTGGTTTGGATGGGCAATTTGCCCGCCGATGCAATCGTCCAGACCATCTCCGGGCTCGGCTATGGGGCTTCCCCCCTCGACCCCGACCGGGACCAGGATGACGTCAAGCGCGAGGAGCGACGCCTACTGGCCGCAATGGGCGTTGCCGGCTTTGCCGCGGCCAATATCATGTTGCTCTCCATCTCTGTCTGGGCAGGCCATGGCGAGATGGGTGCAGCGACCCGCCAGATGCTGCATGTCATCTCCGGCGCCATAGCGATTCCGGTGGTGTTATTTGCTGGCCGTCCTTTCTTTGCCTCAGCCTGGGGCGTGCTGTCGAAAGGCCACGCGAATATGGACGTGCCGATCTCGCTGGCCGTTTTGCTCGCGCTTGGTGTGTCCATCTGGGAAACCGCACAGGGCGGGGCCCATGCCTACTTCGATGCTTGCGTCATGTTGCTCTTCTTCCTGCTGATCGGGCGGTTCCTTGACGCCAGGCTTCGCCGCCGTGCCCACGCCGCTGCCAATGACCTTGCTGCGCTTCAAGCCCGTTCGGTCAACAGAATCGCTGAGGACGGTTCGGTGCGATCCGTCCGCGCCAAGGATATTGCGCCGGGCGATCTTGTGCTGGTTGCACCGGGAGAACGGTTGGTGGTTGACCTGGATGTCACAGACGGCGTCACGGAAGTTGATGAAAGCCTGGTGACTGGCGAAAGCGCGCCGGTCATCGCAACACCGGGTCAGAGGCTTTATGCCGGCACGATGGTGCTCGACCATGGCCTAACGGGCAGGGCCGTAGCCGCCGCCGCAGATTCCCTTATGGCTGATATTGGGCGCATGTTAGAGGCCGGTGAGCAGCGTCGTGGGACCTATCGCAAGATCGCTGAACGGGCCGTTTCGGTTTACGTGCCGCTCGTGCATTCTGTCGCCGCGCTGACCTTTATCGGTTGGCTGTTGGTCGGGGCAGGGGTGCGCGAGGCCATCTTTGTCGCCTGTTCGACGCTGATCATCACCTGCCCTTGCGCCCTGGCGTTGGCGGCGCCCGTCGCACAAATCGTGGCTTCGGGTCGCCTCTTCCGCAACGGTGTTTTCCTGAAATCCGGTGACGCGTTGGAGCGTTTGGCGAGTGTTGATCATGTCGTATTCGACAAGACAGGCACACTCACCTTAGGCGCACCGCGCCTAAAGCGGGATGGGATTGGCGATCGCATCCTTGAGACTGCAGCGCAGCTTGCCCGCGCCAGCCGGCACCCCTTGTCGCGCGCCGTTGTCAAAGCCGCCGGTCCAGGGCCTCTGGCGCGGAATGTTCGCGAACATGTTGGGCTGGGCCTGGCGGGCGAAATTGATGGTCTCTCGGCCCGGTTGGGGTCTGCAGAGTGGGTTGGCGTCGACGGGGAATCTTCACAAGGCCCCTCGATATGGCTCAGTCTTGGCGATGACGCTCCGGTGCAGCTGTGCTTTGAAGACCATATCCGCGATGACGCACGGGTCGTGCTAAGGGGTTTGAAGCAGCGCGGGCTCGGGTTTGAGATCGTCTCCGGGGACGGCGCGGCGAGTGTTGCGGCGGCGGCTGGGCGCCTTGGCATTGAGACCTGGACTGCGAAAGCCGCCCCTTCGGAAAAGGTCGAACGGCTTGAAACGCTGCGCCGTGCGGGTCGTAAAGTGTTGATGGTGGGCGACGGGCTGAACGATGCAGGCGCCCTCTCACTGGCCCACGCGTCGCTTGCGCCCGGCGGGGCCATGGACCTCAGTCAGTCAGCCAGTGATGCAGTTTATAGTGGAGAGGGTTTGGGCGGCGTGCTCACAGTTCTGGATACCGCAAAGCGCGCCCGAGCCACCATGTTGCAGAATTTCGGTCTGGCGGCGCTTTATAATCTCATTGCCGTGCCGATCGCTGTGTTGGGCTTCGCCTCACCGCTGGTGGCCGCAATCGCCATGTCCGCCAGCTCGCTTGTGGTGACCCTCAATGCCTTGAGACAGAACCTTTGAGCGCCTAGGATTTCTTAATGGAAGGCCTCTTGTTTCTCATTCCAATTGCTCTGTTCATGGGGCTGATTGGACTGTGTGCCTTCCTTTGGGCCCAGCGCAGCGGACAATTCGACGATCCGGACGGAGCCGCCTACCGCATCCTCGAAGACGACGAAGACAGGCCGCTTTAAGGGCCGGGCTCTCTTTCGCACCTGGGCAAAGCGCGCTAGCTACCGCAAAATGTCAGATGCACCCTCCATCGAAGCGGCCCAATTCACGGCCCAGACCCTGTCCGAGGCGTTGCCCTATATTCAACGCTACGCGGGCCAGACCCTGGTCATCAAATTTGGCGGCCATGCGATGGTGGACGAGGCTTTGTCGGCCTCGTTTGCACGCGACGTGGTGTTGCTCAAACATCTCGGCATCAATCCGGTTGTCGTCCACGGCGGTGGCCCGCAAATCGCGAGGCTGCTTGACCGGCTCGATATCCAGTCCGAGTTCAAGGATGGCTTGCGCGTAACCGATGACGCGACCATGGACGTGGTCGAGATGGTCCTATCTGGCACGATCAACAAGTCCATCGTGCGAGCCATCAACGCTGCGGGAGGGCGCGCGGTCGGCCTATCGGGCTCAGATGCCAATTTAATTCGTGCACAAAAGGTCTCGCGCACCGTCAAGACACCGGGAAGCGCACTCGAAGAGGTTGTAGATCTCGGCTATGTGGGCGAGCCAATTGCGGTGGACCCGGCCGCGTTGAACGCCCTGAGTTCTGCGTCGGAGCGTATCATCCCGGTTGTGGCGCCAGTGGGCTTCGGCGATGGCGGTGCCCGCTACAACATCAATGCGGATACGGCAGCCGGCGCTGTGGCCAAGGCGCTGAAGGCTGCGCGGCTCATGCTGCTCACCGATGTGGCTGGCGTCATGGATGCTGACAAATCCCTGATCAAGGAACTTCCGGCTGACAAGGTGGAAACGTTGATTTCGAAGGGTGTGGCTGCAGGTGGTATGATTCCGAAACTTGAAACCGCCGCCCGGGCGGTCAATGGTGGTGTCGGGGCGGCGGTTATTCTGGATGGACGTGCCCCCCATGCCCTTCTCATGGAGCTTTTTACAGAACATGGCTTTGGAACGCTGGTGTCTTAGGGCGCTTTTCGGCGCCCTCGTCGTTTGCCTTATCGGTCTTGTCACCGCGCCACCGGTGCACGCGCAGGAAGAGAGCGGATGGCGCCTGTGCAACAAGACAAGCTTCATTATTGATGCGGCGGTTGCCCGGCCTGAAGGTCAGTCGGTGGTGGTCGAAGGGTGGAAGAAACTTCGCCCGGGCACTTGCGAGATTGCACTTGAAGGGCCCCTCACACCTGGAGTGCATTTTCTCTACGGTCGCTCATCGGACGCCCATCGCGGCGGCGCGCGCGATTGGGGCGGAGACCGCACAATGTGCGTTGATCCGACTGGATCCTTTTCCGTTGAAAGCCCGCCTGAGTGTAGTGACTTCGGCCTGGACGAACGCCGATTTCGTCCGGTTCTGATTGAACGGCGCACCAGTTGGCAAACAACATTCACGGAGACCAACGAGTATACGTTCGAGCAAGCTGAGGCGGCCGGTGTTCAGCGATTGCTTGAAGATGCAGGCGTGTTTTCCGGACGGGTTGATGGATTGCTTGGCCGGGAAACGCGCGCTGCGATCCGGCAGTTCCTCAATACCGAAGGGCTGGCAGCGGACACGAGTGACACCGATTTGATCGACTTTCTTCAGCAGTCCGCCACTGCGCGGTCCCGCGATGTCGGCTTTACGCTGTGTAACAGAACCGAGCGTCCCATATGGGGCGCGATTGCCCGGATGCGCGGGGACCAATGGGAAAGTCGGGGCTGGTGGCGCCTTGAGGCGGCCGGTTGCGCGCGAGCGATCGACATGCCGCTAAACCAGCGCGATTACTATGTCTATGGCGAGATGGAACAGCCAGATGGGCGCGTGCGCACCCTGAAACAAGCCAGCGACCCATTCTGTGTCGCGCGGGCCAAATTTGCGATCATGGGCCGTGAAACATGTGAAATGTCGGCCTACCGCACGGCGCTTTTCACCAAAACGGCCATTCCTGAAGACCAGAAACTTGTTTTTGAATTCTTCGAGCGTGACTTCGACCGGGCACAGCCCGTGCCTGAAGGCTGAAGCCGGGATCGGGGCGGGGGCATGGCACGCGAAGTCACCGGTGGGGCATTGATCCATATCCGTGACTGGGTCTTTGACCTGGATAACACCCTCTATCCAGCACGCTGCGATCTCTTTGCCGAAATCGACGCCCGGATGACGGACTTTGTGGCACGGTTCCTACGCACAAGTCCGGGTGAGGCCCGCGCCCTGCAGAAGCGCTACTACGCCGAGCATGGGACGACATTGAAGGGCCTGATGACCCTCCATGGCATGGAGCCCGCCGACTTCCTGGCCCATGTTCATGAGGTTGATCTCAGCCCATTGCCCGTCAGCGGGGATCTGCGCGCAGCGATCGCCGCCCTTCCAGGGCGCAAGCTGATCTACACAAATGGATCGCGGCGCCATGCTGAACGCGTGACCGCCCATATGCAAATCGACGACTTGTTCGACGGGATGTTTGGCATAGAAGATGCCGACTACCGCCCCAAGCCTGACCCGGGCTCATACGACGCATTCTGCATGCAGCACGCGGTTGATCCTGCCGGCGCGGTTTTTTTTGAGGACATGGAGCGGAATTTGAAGCCGGCCCATGCCATGGGGTTTTCAACCGTGCTTGTGCGATCCAATGCGCAGTGGACAGAAAATGAGCCCGTTGGTGCTCGCCCCGCCGGGCCAGGGGATGATCTTGGCGATCACATTCACTATGTCACCGATGAACTGACCGACTTTCTACGCGCCGTTGTCCCGGCGCTTGCCTGAGGACCCGCCATGCCCAACGCCCTTGCCCGCGTCATAAACGCTGCCTGGGAGGAGCGCGATCGCTTCTCCATAGACACCCAAGGCGAGGTTCGCGAAGCCGTCGATGCGGCCATCGAACTGCTTGATAGCGGCGAATTTCGCGTGGCTGAGCGTTGTGGCGACACCAATGACTGGACTGTTAATCAATGGCTCAAGAAAGCTGTATTGCTGAGCTTTCGATTGAACGCCAATGGTCTGATGGATGGGGGACCCGGTCGCCGCGGTGTGTGGTGGGACAAGGTGCCGTCAAAGTTTGAAGGGTGGGGCGAGGCGGAATTCCAGGCTGCTGGGTTTCGCGCCGTGCCGCCCTGTGCGGTGCGCCGTGGAGCGCACATTGCAAGGAATGCGGTGCTGATGCCGTCTTATGTGAACATTGGCGCCTTTGTGGATGAAGGCACGATGGTGGACACTTGGGCGACAGTCGGCTCCTGCGCCCAGATTGGCAAAAATGTGCATATTTCAGGTGGTGTTGGGATCGGCGGTGTACTTGAGCCGCTGCAAGCCAATCCCGTAATCATTGAAGACAACTGCTTTATCGGCGCCCGTTCTGAGGTGGCTGAAGGTGTCATCGTGCGCGAGGGCGCAGTGATCTCGATGGGGGTTTTCCTGGGCCAGTCCACCAAGATCGTTGACCGCTCGACCGGCGAAGTTTTTCGCGGCGAAATTCCTGCCTATTCCGTCGTGGTGCCAGGCACCTTGCCGGATCCCAAGGGTGGGCCCAGCTTGGCGTGCGCGGTTATCGTCAAGACCGTCGACGCGCAGACCCGCTCAAAGACGGGTGTCAACGAGTTGTTGCGCGGGGTTTAAGTCCTGAGGACGCAGCAAACTGGGTATCACCGTAATCTCAAGCACCCCATCGGACAGCTCATCACCCAAGTTTTCCCGTGGGTGGTGGAGCAACAAGAGGACTGCGCGAGCGAGTATTCATGGCGACACGTCTGTGGGTGAGTTTTGCCCAATTAGCCAGCATTGCCCATTTGTTTTGCTCAATAGTAAAGCACCAGTTTACTCATTTGTTCGCGAACATCGCACTGCGAATCCACAAGCGGCAATTAGGCCGATACACCATCGCTTGTGACGACGACGTCACAGGTCATTTCGACTTCCGCCGAAGGTTTTCGATAGCGTAAGCGCAACGGTCACGTCCGGCCTTGCCAGTTTTTATCGATTGTTCCGCCGCCAACACGGCGCGGACCCTAACGCGAGAGAGAATAAAATGGCTTTGATGGTTTCAACATCTTTTAACCCCCTAGATAAACGGCTGCTCGGAAGCCTCGTTGGCGCCTGCGCCCTTGTCCTGACTGCCTGTGGCAGCGGTGGAAGTACACCTGCACCGGAATCAGAAACGGCCGCATCTGAGCCCGCTCCGATCGTCATCCCGATGGAAGGTCTGGAAAAAACTGACCTCACCTTCGGCTTTATCAAGCTCACCGATATGGCGCCGCTCGCGATTGCCTATGAGCTCGGATATTTCGAGGAAGAAGGCTTGTTCGTCACACTGGAGCCCCAGGCGAATTGGAAAGTGCTGCTTGACCGTGTCATCGATGCCGAATTGGACGGCGCCCATATGCTGGCTGGCCAGCCGCTCGCCGCCACAATCGGTTATGGTACCGAAGCGCATATCGTGACGCCGTTTTCAATGGACCTGAATGGCAACGGCATCACGGTGTCGAATGAAGTCTGGGAGGCTATGAAGCCTGGCATCCCGAAGATGGATGATGGCCGTCCTGTGCATCCAATCGGTGCTGAATACCTAAAGCCTGTGGTCGAGCAGTACACAAATGAAGGCAAGCCGTTTAACATGGGGATGGTCTTCCCTGTCTCGACCCACAATTACGAATTGCGCTATTGGCTGGCGGCCGGGGGGATCCACCCTGGTTACTACAGCCCAGACGATGTATCAGGCCAGATCCAGGCAGAAGCGCTTCTGTCTGTAACCCCGCCCCCGCAAATGCCGGCGACCCTGGAAGCCGGAACGATCTACGGATATTGCGTTGGCGAGCCTTGGAATCAACAGGCTGTATTTAAGGGCATCGGCGTGCCCGTGATAACCGATTATGAGATCTGGAAAGACAATCCGGAAAAGGTATTCGGCATTACCGCTGAGTTTGCTGAAGAAAACCCCAATACAACCAGAGCACTAACTCGCGCCTTGATCCGGGCGGCAATCTGGCTCGATGAAAATGACAACGCCAACCGGCCGGCTGCCGTGGAGATACTCGCTCGATCCGAATATGTCGGCGCGGATTATGAAGTCATCGCCAACTCCATGACGGGCACTTTTGAGTATGAACTCGGCGATAAGCGCGACGTGCCGGACTTCAACGTCTTCTTCCGATACAACGCCACCTATCCCTTCTATTCCGACGCTGTGTGGTATCTCACTCAAATGCGCCGCTGGGGACAGATTTCTGAGTCCCAGACCGATGATTGGTATGATGAAGTCGCCCGCAAAGTCTATCGCCCGGACATCTACCTCGAAGCGGCCCAATCCCTGGTGGATGATGGTCTTGCAGATGCCGCAGACTTCCCATGGGAGAGCGATGGCTACAAAGCGCCGACGCCAGCGGCGGATTTCATCGATGGCATTGGCTTCGATGGCAGCCAGCCCAATGCTTATCTCGAAAGCCTGACGATTGGACTCAAGTCCGGCCAAACCGTTGCTGGCGGTGAAGTTGTAAACTGAGCTGCAAGCGCTGGGGCGCGCGGGTTGAATAGCCTCTCGCCGGCGCGCCCTTTTTTCTCCACGCACTATATTCTGAAGAGGACGCTGTTATGGCCAGCCTTGCAAACGCTGAACTCGATCCCGCTACGCCGCCAGAACCTGACACCGCGGCCATCGACGCCGAAGAGGCGCGCGCGAAACGCCAGGAGAAAGTCTTCTCCTCGATCAATCGCGCATCGAAGTTTCTAGATGTCTTTGCCCTTTCCTGGATGACGCCCATTCTCATGATGGCGGCCGGTGATAGCCCGAAACGGAACTTGAAACTTGTCTGGGAACGGCTGGGTATCCCGATCCTCGCAGTTCTGATTTTCATTTTCGCCTGGGCGCAATTGGCACCGCAAGTGAAAACGTCCCTGGGCGCGATCCCGGGACCTGTTGAAGTCTGGGAACAAGCCGGTGTCCTGCATCTGGACCATACCCAGGAGATGGAGAAAGCCGACGCGTTCTATGCGCGGCAGGACGCTCGGAACGCAGCTTTGGTCGAGGCGGGCCGCGGCAATGAAGTCGTCGATAGGGCTTATACCGGAAAACGCACATTCTATCAGCAAATCTGGACCAGTCTGCAGACGGTGTTCTTCGGCTTTTTCCTGGCTGTCATCATCGGCGCGCCGTTGGGTATTCTGATGGGGATGTCGTCTGCGATGAACGCGGCCTTCAACCCGCTTATCCAGATATTCAAACCCGTTTCACCCCTGGCGTGGTTACCCATCGTGACGATGGTGGTTTCAGCCACCGTTGCGACCGACTCCGGTATCTCAAAATCCTTTTTAACGTCAGCGATAACGGTGACTCTCTGTTCGCTTTGGCCGACCTTGATCAACACCGCCCTCGGTGTGGCCTCCGTCGACAAGGACCTTGTGAATGTCGGCAAAGTGCTGAAGCTCAAGGCACACACAAAAGTCACCAAGCTGGTCTTGCCCAGCGCCTTGCCCTTGATCTTCACCGGAATGCGCCTGTCGCTTGGTGTGGGCTGGATGGTGCTGATCGCGGCGGAGATGCTGGCGCAGAATCCTGGTCTTGGAAAATTCGTCTGGGATGAATTCCAGAATGGGTCGTCCCAGTCGCTCGCCAAGATCATCGTCGCGGTTCTGACCATCGGCATTATCGGGTTCCTGCTCGACCGTGTGATGGTGGCTCTGCAGACCATGTTCACCCACTCGGCCACACGGTGAGGGGAGGCGAAGATGGCGATACTTGAGCTGAAGAATATCTACAAAGGTTTTGGCGAGGGCCTCGACCGGATGGACGTATTGAAAGACATCAGCCTGTCGGTGGAAGAGGGTGAATTCGTTGCAATTGTCGGCTTCTCCGGTTCCGGCAAGAGCACGCTGATCAACCTGATGGCCGGGCTCGAATTCCCGGACCAGGGCGAAGTGTTGTTCCAGGGCGAAGCCGTCAAAGGCCCGGAGCCAGAGCGTGCAGTCTGCTTTCAGAGTTATTCCCTGATGCCTTGGATGACGGTGCGGGAAAACGTCCAGTTGGCAGTCGATGCGGTGTTTGCATCCGACAATAAGGCAGACCGGCGAGACCGGACCGCTAAATATATCGACATGGTGAGCCTCAGCCACGCCGTAGATCGGCGCCCGGCCGAGCTGTCTGGCGGCATGCGCCAACGTGTGGCTGTCGCCCGGTCCCTCGCTATGGACCCACAGGTCCTGCTGTTGGACGAGCCTCTGTCCGCTCTTGACGCGCTGACGCGTGCCAACCTTCAAGACGAGATCACCGATATCTGGTCGGGTGATAAAAAGACCGTGGTCCTCATCACCAATGATGTGGACGAGGCCATCCTCATGGCCGACCGGATCATCCCGTTGAACCCCGGCCCCAACGCCACACTTGGCCCGGACTTCAAGGTGAACCTGCCCAGGCCGCGCGACCGCACGAAGATCAATGCGAATGAAGAGTTCATGACCCTTCGCCGGGATGTGACGGCCTATCTCATGGATGTGGGTATCGCGAAAAAGCGTGCCCAGATCGAACCGCCCTTGCCGGATGTGGTACCGATTTCCCTCGGCCAACCGAAGGCCTATCGCGAGGCATCAGTCACCTCGGGCCGAAACGAAGAGCGGTACCTCGAATACTCCCAGACGACCAAAATCTATCCAACACCGAAGGGGCCACTGACTGTGGTCGAAGGCTTCGATATCAAGGTCAAGAAGGGCGAATTCGTCTCCATTATCGGCCACTCCGGCTGCGGGAAATCCACCGTCCTGACCATGACCGCCGGATTGAATGAGGTCAGCCGCGGAGGGATCATTCTCGATAATCGTGAAGTCAGCACGGCCGGTCCGGACCGCGCTGTGGTGTTCCAGGCCCCCTCTCTTTTCCCATGGCTCACGGCCAAGGAGAATGTCGCTGTCGGTGTTGACCGGGTCTACCCCAAAGCCACTCAGGAAGAACGCCAGCAAGTGGTGGAGTATTATCTCCACAAGGTTGGCCTTGGTGAGGCCATGGACAAGCGTGCCGAAGACCTGTCTGGCGGAATGAAACAGCGGGTTGGGATCGCCAGGGCATTTGCCCTATCACCCAAACTCCTCCTGTTGGATGAACCCTTCGGCATGCTCGACAGTTTAACCCGCTGGGAACTCCAGGAAGTGCTGATGGAGGTGTGGCAGCGCACGAAGGTGACCGCGGCCTGCGTGACCCACGATGTGGATGAAGCAATCTTGCTTGCTGACCGTGTGATCATGATGACCAATGGTCCGAACGCACGGATCGGCAAGGTTATGGAGGTGGATATCCCACGCCCGAGAACGCGCAAGGCCCTTCTCGAACACCCAGATTACTATCGCTACCGCGCAGAGCTCCTCCAGTTCCTGGAAGACTATGAAGGTGGTGCCAATCCTGAGCCATCGGCAGGAGACTCCGTCTTTGCCGAAACCGATGATGAAAGCGCTCCGGCAGAGGAGGCTGTCGCATGAGCCCAAAAGAAAAGCTGGTCGTGGTTGGCAACGGCATGGCTCCCGGACGGGTGTTGGAAACCTTGTTTGAAATGGACGCTGACCGCTTCGACGTCACTATTTTCAATGCCGAACCCAGAGTGAATTACAACCGGATCATGCTGTCTCCTGTCTTGTCGGGCGAAAGCGCCTATGAAGACATTATCATCCACTCAGAGGAATGGTACGCCGAACACGGTGTAACCCTTCACGTGGGACAGAAGGTCATCGAGATCGATCGCGATGCCAAGCGTGTCACCTCCGAAGGGGGAATTAAAGCAAGCTATGACAAACTGTTAATCGCCACGGGCTCGAACCCCTTCATCGTTCCGGTCCCGGGCCATGATCTCCCCGGGGTCC